>DATHOY010000271.1:0-9228 GCA_035484435.1 Vulcanimicrobiaceae bacterium
CCGGAGTTCAATCCGACGCCGATATCGAGTTTCGGCTTGCCCTCGGCCTCCCACTTCTTCTGCAATTCGCGCACCCTCTGAATCATGGCCAGTGAAGCAGTACAGGCATTCCGCGCGTGATCTGGCTCTTCGATCGGCGCGCCCCAGAACGCCATCACCGCGTCGCCGATGTATTTGTCCAGTGTTCCCTGCGTGTCGAACACGATCTTCGTCATCTCCGAAAGGTACGTGTTCAGGAAAATCGCCAGCTCTTGCGCGTCCAGCTTCTCGGAAATCGTCGTGAATCCACGGATATCGCTAAACATCACCGTAATTTCCGTTTTACGCGGCTCCACCAACTTCGGATTTAACAGCAGTCGTCGGACCACTTCCGGGTTCAAGTAACGCCCAAACTCCGAGCGTAATTTCCGTTTCTCCTTTTCCTCCACCAACGCGCGGTATAACGACACCAGCATGACGTTTGCCGTCAGCGTTCCCGCCGGCAAAGTAAAGTTCAGCCAATAACCTCGCACGAACGAAACGTAAATCAAGAAGCTGAACGGAATCAGCAACGCCAGGCCAAACCACATCCAACGTGGCGAAACCAATGCCAGGGCAGTTCCCAGGGGAATTCCAAAAAGCAGAATCAGGAGCAAATCCAGAATTTCCTGGTGCGCTCCACGGATCAGGAATCCGTTATTCAGCATGTTGTCGATCACGTTGGCGTGAACTTCGAGTCCGGGATAATCAATGCCGCCATAGGGAGGAGTGCGCAAGTCGCCGATCCCTGTTGCCGAAGCGCCCACCAGCACGATTTTGTCGCGGAACGTGCCCGGCTTGCATTTATGGTTCACCACGTCCGCTAGCGACTTATAAGGATAGGTTTCGCGCGGCCCGCGATAGTTGATCAGCACGCGGCCCAGCCAGTCCGGCCTCACCGTCAGTTTGTCTCCGAATTGCAGTGACGCCACACCCGTGGACCCGTAGTTCACAGTGACCTGCTCGGACTTCAAACCGAGGTATAGCCGCAATGTCTGGACTTCCAGCGAGCCGTACAAATCAATGTCGTCCGGATTGTTGGAGCGGCCAAACGGCAGCACCAGCAATCCGCGCCGCAGCACTCCATCGGCGTCGGACGAGATGTTGAAGAACCCGATCGACGTTTTTTCGTCGTTCTCCGGCGGTGCTAGTTGCGGAATGTTCGCAATCGTGGCTGTGAACAGCGTACCTTCATACTGATAATTATTCAGCAGGGCGGCAAAGTCGGCTTTACCCGTAGCGGGATTCAGCGCGTTGCGGTTCAGCGAATACCACTGCACCATTTCGCCGTATTTGTTCAGAGTCGCGTCGTCGATTCCCTGAATTTCATTTGCCTGCAGGTAGAAATTCCCCAACACCACCGGCCCGAAACGCCGCAACCCCGCGGCGAATTGCGAATCCGCGTCGAACTCCTTCGCCAGTTCCAGCACCTGTGCTTCGAGTTTCGGATCGAGCCGTTTACCATTCTTTTTGTCGCGCTCGATCTGTCCCCAAAGTGCGCGAATGGGCGCAACGGTCTGGTCCGGCTTATCGAACGTTACGTCAAAGGAAACGACACGCGCGCCGTCTTCCCGCAGCACATCCAGCATCTCTCCAAAATATTTCCGAGAAAACGGCCACTTGCCCAGAACTTCCTGCGACCGCTGATCGATCGCCACCACCACGATCCGCGGATCCGGTGGCGTATATTTCGCGGGTCGGTACCGAAATCGCGTGTCCAGCGTGCTGTACTCAAACCGCTTCAGGAAATCGAATAGCGGTGTGTTGCGGTCGCCCATGAATGTGAAGATGTACACGCCCAGCGAAACAACGGTGATCGCCACGCTGATCAGGAATACCGCGCGATGGTGCCACCAGGTAGCGAGGAGTTCCCGGAAGCGATACACGCTTCCGTGCTGGCGGCCTCCTTCGGGCGCGGTTGGCATTGGGGTTTAGAACTATTCGCGGAAGATAAAATTCATGCGGACGCCGCAGACTTCGATCAGATCGCCGTCGTTCAGCCGCACCGTTCCCGTGATCGGCGTACCATTCACTGTGGGAACCTTGTCGCCGGTCCCAAGATAATAGCCGTCGTCGCGCTGGTTGATTTGCGCGGCCATCTTCGGCTTGAACCATCCCTTCAAACGCACCGTCGCCATCGGAGATTTTCCGATGACGGTAAGCTTATTCGTGAGCGTGAATTCCTTTATGTCGATCTTACCGCTCAGAACAACCAGCGTCGCGACTCTCATGCGCCCGGCGGAAAATTGCGCTCGCTCGCCCATCGCCGCCGCTTGCTGAATCATTTCGCGGCGAACCTTCGTATCCAGCACCATCGTTTCGTTGATTTTCGGCGCCGCTGTCTTGCGGCCAGTATCCCAGGGAATCGCCGCGTCGGCCGTCGCGTCAACCTTAATGTGGTGTTTGCCGACCCAGATCGAATCGCCGTCGTGCAGCGTCGCGCGCTCCACCCGCAAATCGTTCACAAACGTGCCGTTCAAGCTGTCCAGGTCTTCCACCACCAGGCGGCCCGCCTCGAAATAGACGCGCGCGTGATAATTGGACACGGCGAGATTGTCGACGGGAAGGTCGTTGTCCGGCGAACGGCCAATCGTCACCGGCCGGCTGCCGATCGGCACTTCTTTCACAAGCTTGTTCTCAAACATCAGGCTGAGTTTCGCCATTCAATCGCCTCCGAGGAGGTGCTAGTCTTTCTTGGCCGAGCCGCGGCGCATCCAGGAGAACCAACCCTTGTTGGCGTCGTCCTCGAAGCGCACGACAATTACCGTTACGTTGTCAACTCCACCGTTTTCGTTCGCCAGCGCAATCAATCGTTCCGCCGCCGCCGAAGGAACCGTCTCCGCCTGCAACGCGCCCGCGATTTCTGGCTCTGTCACCATGCGCGTCAAGCCGTCCGAACAAAGCAGCAGCACGTCGCGCGGAACAATCTCCACCTCATCCGTGTCAATTTCCACCTCCGGATGAGCGCCAAGCGCGCGAAGCAAAACGCTCTGCATCTCGCTCTCTTCGGCCTGTTGCGGCGTAATCAGACCGCGCCGCACCTGCTCCGCCACCAGCGAATGGTCGCTCGTCAACTGTTGCAGATTTCCGCTGCGCAGCAGATAAGCCCGGCTGTCGCCTACGTGCGCGATACTCAGCATCGTGTCCTTCAACCACATGGCCGTAATCGTTGCGCCCATGCCACGCTGCTCCGGATTCTTCTGCGCTGCCTGGAAAATCTGAAAATTCGCCTGCGCCACCGCGCCCTTCAAACGCCGCGTTTGGGAACTGATATTCGCCGGAGCTTCGTCCAACACCGTCGCGCCGGAATCTTCCTTTTCTGATTCGCAAACCTTGTTGATGACATCCACGGCCATGGCGCTGGCCACTTCGCCGTGCGCCTCTCCCCCCATCCCGTCCGACAAGATGAAAAGATTCAAAGCCTCCACGATGCGGAAGGAGTCCTCGTTGTTGGTACGCACACGCCCAACGTCTGACAAGCCGCTGCTGACGATCTGCACAGCCTCTCCTTCAAGCCTTGCCGTGAACACAGCTGGTACCCCCGGCGTAGACACCCCGGTCTCTATGTACCATCCACGCTAGCAGACACCTTGCCGCTCCGAAAGGCTTTGCTTCCAACTGATTACCTTTCGATACCTAACACTTACCCTACAGCCAATTCGGAAGAATACCCGAACTCCATGGGGGAATAGCAAGCGCAGAAACGCTCTCCCGGCCTTCTGCCCCGACCGAAACTCCACTACAATCTCGGGGTGCCCATCCCCTCGAAGCCCCTGAAAACGCTCTGGCTGCTTGCTGCTTTGCTCTCATTTGTGGCTCTGGGGCTTGCCGCTCAGGAGCCGCCTTCGGCCTCCGGCGCTCGCATTCTGATCTTGCCCCGCAAAATCGTCAGCGGCGAGCACGCTACGCTGGCAGTCCTCGATGTCAGCGGACGCCTTACACCGGGAGTGACGGTGGAGTTTTCCAATGGGGACACCTTGAAGACCGACCCTACCGGGCGAGCCATGTTCGTGGCGCCGCTGAACGCGGAGAAGATTTATGCCGCGATTCAGGGGCGCACTGGCCGCGTTGCGAGCACGGTTGTCACTTCGGTGGAAGCCCCGTCCGCAACCCAGGAAGTGGCGTTGGCCCCGCGCGTCGCTTCGCTCAGCGATCGCTTTGAATTCATGGGACACGGCTTTTGTGGCGATGCTGATGCGAACCGCGTGCTGATTCATGGATTGCCCGGCCTTGTGCTTGCTTCTTCGCCGGCGTATCTTGCCGTACTTCCTCCACCCGATTTGCAGCCCGGCCCGGCGCAGGTGCAGGTTACTTGCGGGCAGAAGAGTTCGCCGGCCTTCACAGTGGTTTTCGTTTCTCTGGAGCTTGAAGCCTCTGGCTCCACGCTCGCTCCCGGAGAGCATCGCAAACTGACCGTGCGGGTAAAGGGAAGCACGGCGAAGGTGAACCTGGAAGCGCGAAATCTGGCGCCCGAAGTGGCAGAGTTACAGGGCGGAACGCCAGTGCGCGCGATCTCGACGGGAGGCACGGAAAATGTCGCGAGCTTTGAGCTTGTGGGAAAGCAGCGCGGAAACTTTGTGATCTCGATCCGGCTGGTGGCGCCACTCGGCGCTCCTCGATACTGATTCGGCCGGCGAGCCACGCCGTTTAATCCAAGGGAATGCGAAGATGCCAGAGCTTCCGGACATTGTGGTGTACATCGAAGCGCTGGAGCAGCGCGTTGTTGGACACGTCCTTGAGCGCGTGCGGATTGCAGGACCGTTTCTGCTACGGACGGCAGTGCCTCCGATTGATTCCGTGCAAGGACACAAGGTCGTGGAGTTGCGGCGCTTCGGGAAACGCATTGCGCTGGGATTCGACAATGGAATGTGGCTGGTGTTTCACCTGATGATTGCGGGACGATTGCACTGGAAAACGAAAGCAGTTGTGCCGGATGGAAGACGGACGCTGGCGACGTTTGCGTTTGATTCAGGAACTTTGACGTTGACGGAGGCGGGGACGCAGAAGCGGGCTTCGCTGCATCTCTTTGCGGATACGGTGGCGATGGAGGCGATCGATCCGGGCGGCCTTGAGGTTCTCTCCGCTTCGCGTGAGGAATTCGCTGAGGTTCTTGCTTCGGAAAATCACACGTTGAAGCGGGCGCTTACCGATCCGAATTTGTTCAGCGGAATCGGGAATGCTTATTCGGACGAGATCCTTTTTCATGCGCAGCTTTCGCCGGTGCTGCTGACGCAGCGGATGCAGGCGGAAGCGATTGATCGATTGTTTCAGGCGACTCGGGAGACGTTGAATTCGTGGACGAATACGCTGCGCGAGGAAGCGCGGGGAAAATTTCCGGAAAAGGTGACCGCGTTCCGGGAAGAGATGTTTGTTCACGGACGGTATGGGCTGCCGTGCCGGCGGTGCGGAACGAAAATTCAGCGGATCCGGTATGCGTCGAATGAAACGAATTATTGTCCGCAGTGCCAGACGGGTGGAAAGCTGCTTGCAGACAGGGCGTTGAGCCGATTGCTGCGTGAGGATTGGCCGAAGTCGCTGGATGAGATGGACGAGCGGATTCAATCGAAGACGAGCACGGAGTAAAACCAGGAGTAGGGCGGGGCTCACCGCAGAGACGCAGAGAGCGCTGAGTTCGGAGCGCAGAGAAGAGGAGTGGCTTCATGCGGATTTCTTCGCCGCCGTCGGTGGCGGAAGGGTCAAGGCTCCCTGTTCGTCTTCCAGTTCGAGCTGGCGCACGTCGCCGCTATTCAGCAGGTTCTCCAATGTGTTGGTCGCCTTTTCAAAACGCTTGTCCGCTTCCGTGTAACACTGTTGCGCGTTTTTCAGGTGTGTGCCGATTTTGTCGAAAGGTTCGCTGAAGTTCTGCATGTGCTTCCGCAGGCCGTCGAGATTCGCGCTCAATCGCTTGGCGTTTTCTTCAATCTGCATCCCGCGCAATCCCATAGCAATTACCGCCAGGTGCGCGTACAGAGTATTGGGGGAAACCGGAACGATTTTTTTGCTCCGGCAATAGGCGTCCGCCGCGATTTTGCGCGTATCCGTGCTGCGCAAGAGTTCGTAGTAAACCGCTTCGCTCGGAACGAACATCAGCGCCAGTTCCAGTGTGCCCTCGTCCGGCACGATGTACTTCTCCGCGATCGAGTCGGCGTGGGTTTTTACCGCGTTCACGAAATCTTTCCGCGCCTCTTTGCGTCCCTCCTCGTCTTCGACCTCCAGGCGTTGAAACGCATCGAGAGGAAACTTTGAATCGATGGCCATGATCTTCTGGTCGCGAAGATGAACCACCGCGTCGGCCGTTTTTCCGCTGCGAAAGGCATACTGCAACGTGTACTGCGAACGAGGCACACTGTCTTCCAGCAGTCGTTCCAGCGTGGTTTCGCCGAAAGTCCCACGGTTCTTCGCCCCGCCCAGGATGCCTTCGAGTTTGCTGGCCGTTTCGTGCATCTGCTTGCCGGCTTGCTGGACTTCGCCGAGCTGGTTCTGGATCTGGTTGATCTGCTCGCGAGTGTTTTTGAGCTCCAGGGACATGGCGGCCTGGGATTCGGAGGTGATTTGCGCGGAGTCTTTGACGCCGTCTTTGAGGGCAGTGGTGACGGCTTCAAGGCGGGTGGCGACGGTGCCGGCGATGGTTTCCATTTTGGTGGTGCTCTGCGCCTGGGTGGTGGAGAGGCTTAGCAGGTCGCGGCGCATCTCGTTCATCTGCGCTTCGAGGGCCTGGTCTTTTTTCTGGTCGCCGATGACGCTGACGAGTACCCAGGCTACGAGGCCCACGAGGATCAGGCCGAAAACTACTACGGTGGCAGTGAGGATCATTGGTTTTCTCCCGTGATTACGGGAAACGGGTCTCCCCACTTTAGCGGGAAGGGGGAGGAGGGGCAAGGCGGGGGAACGGAAGTGGCGAGTGACGAGTGGCGAGCACGGAGCGGCGGATTGGCCAAAGATGAGAAGTGAAGACCGGAACGGATGCGGGTGGTTTACGGCCGACAGCGAAGGCGATTGGTATGACCGTTCGACCTCGCTCAGGGCAGGACTTGGAAGGGAAGCAACTTGAGACGTGCGAGCGCGGAGGGCAGAAAGAGAAAAGTCCCCGCGCGATCATGAGTGAGTTTCTCAGGTTATAGCTATGTTATCAACAGTATTCTGTAGTACTGGGACGATTTTGTATGGAAAGGGTTACGGCAAGCGTTCGAACGGCTGGAAGGAGCACCGGGATCACCGAGCAGGAGACGCGGGCGCACGCCTAGTTGCCGGTGAAGTGATGGAGGTGGTGTATGACGGCGCAGCTCAGGTGGCCGAGCACGAACCAGAAAACGGCTTGGAGGACTTTTTTGGTTGTTGGCGACATGCGGAAAGAGTATCCCAGTTAGATAAGGGGTCAAGAATAATTGGTGTGAACGTGGCAGGTGGTGCGGCCATCCTGCGATACGAATAGAAGATAATTCAAAGCCCGCACCCTTGAACATCGCAAGAGTGCCGCACCCAAAAGCGTCAACCCGTGATTGGGTCGGCCAGCCGCCATCGCGAAGTAGCAGTTATTTAGGGGTGACATTTAACTTCAACGCGAAGGAGAGGAGGGCCATCGGGAAGACCGGCGGCACTTCTGGACGTCTCGACAACCTCAATGGCATGCATCGGTTCCGGATTCATCCACTGAACGCTCCAGGTGCCGGGATGAACTGGCACCTCCTTGCTCGGAGTGTCACGAACAGTGCCATCCGGGCGGTGATATCGAATATGCGGCATTCCTCCGCCCCTATCCCAATCCAGAAAAAAGCTGGGCCAACGGTGGTGATGCATCGGCTCAGTCCTACCCGCGGGTGGAACAGTGACTTCGAGCACACGCACGAATGCGTTTTCGAAGACAACTTTGTGGCTATTGGGCGCGGCCTCCACTGCGTCGTAACCATCAGGGAACTCGGATTTGTCCTGTCCGTAAAGGTAAAAATGACCAGCAAACAGGGCAAGAGAACTCACGACGAAAACGGCGAGAAATACAAACTTTCGGACTTTGCGTAAGATTTTTAGTCGGCTCATAGCGCGAAGTATACCGATCTCCGCCTAAAACATGTCAACTCTTGATTGTGTCGGCCACCCGCTTTTGTGAGTAATCTTGGAGATATCGTCTTCCGAATGATTACGAAGGTAAGACGCTAGGACTGAGATTCCGGGTCATTCGTCCAGCGGCTCCCAGAACGGGAGTTGCCTCCCGCCTATTTCTTAGCCGGGCGCGGCATCGGCGTCACCCCGACCTGCTCCTCCGCCCTATAGGGCGCTCCATAATACGGGAAATCCTTGCGAATGCGACCGCGGTCGGGAGCAAGCCCATCGACAATTGGCGTGTTGGCCGCCAGCGTCAACATTACATCCAGCACATCGTCGCCGAGCGCGCGTCCATTGAAGCTGACCACCGCAAACGCGGCGGATGTTCCAAGCTCGTAAGGCAAGGTGTCGGGACAAAGTCGTGCAGCGATTAGCTTCCCGTATTCAGCCGGGTCCGCTGCCGAACCGGCATAGGTCGACATCTTCTCCGCAAAATCCGCGATCGGCTTCGCAAAGCGATTTAGGTCTTCAGAGGGAACCGACGCATTGAATTGTTCTTTCACCTCTTGATCGCTCGGGTCGTTCAGGAAGAGATGCGTAACCATAGGCAGGCCCCAACGCGAAACTTGTACCTCCGGCGCATGGCCAAAGAGGGAGATCGTCACCCATGCGTTGATTTTTCCCTTCCCAATCAGTTCGCTCGGCACTTCCAGCACAATCGCCGTAACATTCCGCCTCGCAAAGGGATTCTGCTGATGCAGAAAGGCGTCCCGATCGTAACGGTTGTCCTTATAGAAAGCAGTCATAAATGTGCGGAATCCGGCATTTGCAGCAAATAGCTCTGGAGCAATCCCAGCATACGCACGAAGACCCGAATTGGTCGCGACCGAACCGGTTTCACCCTCAACCAGACTCTCCCCGGCGTCACCACGAACAGCCTCGTTACTGGTCGCTTTGCGCACCGTAAACGGCTGAATGTGAGTAGGCTCACTGCCCTCGCCGTGTCGTGGTTCACCAAACCTGAACTTGAACGTAACCTGTTCCTTCGCATCTCCGTTCAGGTCGAACCGGAACGCGTAGAGCCCTTCCGGATGAAGCGTATCCGGAGCGGATAATCCCACATCCGGATTCACGGTCATCGCCATTACCGTCTTGCCCGAGGGGCCGTCA
>DATHOY010000272.1:0-5447 GCA_035484435.1 Vulcanimicrobiaceae bacterium
GAAAGCATTTCCGCCAGCACTTTTGTCGGATACCGGTGCGTCAATCCCTCCACCGCCCACATGTCCGATTCATGCAGCGAATCGCGGCTGGCTTTCGGATGGCTGGGCCATTCGGGATGACGATCATCAAATGCCGGCAGCATGTAACGCCGCACCGGATCGTTCCACAAATCCTTTTCATCCATGGTGTTCAGCATGTGCGGCGGCACCAGGATGGACATCGTCGCGCGCTCCCGACCATCGCGTTCCAGCGAAGCCATCAGCGCATCCGGGATCAGGTCACCGAATGCGTCCTTCAATTCCTTCAGGTTCTTCACCGTGTGGCGGCGCTGCCAGAGAGCGGTCTCCCACTCTTCCTTGGTGACATCTCTATATCCGGGCAGCCGGCGCCAATCCGGTTCCACAAATTCCCTCTTCAAGGGATAGGTAAACGGTTGCTCGCCGGCATGGACACGGCCGGCCGGCTTCCAGGTGGGGCGCGCGGACTTTGCCGCAGGCGTAGTGGTTTTCGTCTCGCTCATCACATCGATCCAGTATCTGGGGAGTTTTGCGTGTTAATTATAAGGAAGTCTTTACAACTTCTTTATGTCTCAGGATAGCGTACCCGCCAATTTTCCGCCACCCCTGCCGGTGAAGAGCGCAGCGACGCTGGAGCCGTTATGTGGATTGGAGAAATTCGCTCAGCAGCAAATGAAAGTGATGGACGCCATTTTCCCGCTTCACGGAATAGCGCCCTCGATCGTAAGTGGAGGACTGCAGCCCGCGCTGAACCGCTTCGCAGATGTGGATGTCTTCTTGCTGCACCGTCTCGCTGAAGCCGATGGCCTTTCGCACTCGCTCCCGAACATTTTCCGAATGGGCGTCGTGGGAATACCACTCAAAAATGGTCAGCGTCCGGTCGTGCCCAAGCGGCACGATCACGTTGGTCTGAATATTGTCGGGGTAAATATTCAGCATCAGGTTCGGAAAGATCCAGAAGTAAAGCGCTTCTTTCGATCCAGGACCCGGAGCATAGAGGCGCTCCCCGGTATCACCCGGCTTCACCTCTTTCACCGGCCCCAGTTGCTGCGACGCGTAGCGAAACACTTCGGTCCGGTACCGCGGGTAGTCGATCTCTTTCATCAACCCCGGATGCACGATGGGAATGTGGTAGCCCTCCAAATAATTGTCCACATAAACTTTCCAGTTGCAGTTCACGTAATAATCGCGGCGCTCGGCGAGTTCAATCCCCTTGAATTCAAAACCGGCAGCTTGTTGCGGAATATTTTCGAGGAAAGCCGAAAGCGGAGGCGCCTGGAGGTCGAAATTGATGAAGATGAACTGTTCCCAGGTTTCGCAGCGCAGCGGAACCATGCCCATCGTGGACCGGTCGAAAAATTCCATGCCGTCCACTTCTGGCGTCCCGATCAGCCGCCCATCGAGCGTGTACGTCCAACCATGGTACCCGCAATTGAATACGTTCCTGCAGCCCGAACCCTGCGCGATGGGGCCGGCGCGATGGCGGCAGACATTGCTGAATGCGCGCAGCGTTCCGGCGTTGTCGCGAACCACCACAACCGGTTCACCAACGACATCGACTGTAAAAAATGCGCCTGCATCGGCGATGGTGCGTTTTTCGTCGTCCACTTCCCCGCAAGGCTGGTTAAGCGTACCGACCAGTTGCCATGTTCGTCGAAAGATGCGTTCTTTTTCCAGCGTGAGGATGGCGGGATCAATGTAAAAGCGCGAGGGCAGCGTTTCCGCGCACTCCACTCGTTCATTCATCCCGAGGTTGACTGGTTTGGAGGTCATCGTCCGTGCTTAAGACGCGACCCGTTAGAACTTGCGCGTTTCCTGCCGCGACCAGCGTTCCACCACGATTTTCGATTCCGTGTAGAACTCCACCGCGTCCTTGCCCTGCGCGTGCAGAATGCCGAAGAAGCTTTCTTTCCATCCGCTGAACGGGAAAGAAGCCATCGGCGCCGCAACGCCGATATTGATGCCGATATTTCCGGCTGGAGCTTCATAGCGGAATTTCCGCGCCGCCGCGCCGCTGGTGGTAAAGAGCGACGCCTGGTTCCCATAAGGGCTCTTGCGGATTATTTCGATGGCATCGTCAATCGTGTTGGCGTGAATCAGGCTCAACACCGGCCCGAAAATTTCTGTGTCCGCCAGCGAACTCGAGGCAGGCACGCCGTCCAGCACAGTCGGCTTCAGAAAGTTTCCGGCCTCATAGCTGGCGACTTTCGGGTTGCGGCCATCCACAACCGCCTTCGCGCCATCGGATACGCCCTGCGCAATCAAACCTTCGATGCGTTGCTTGCTGACGGGCGAAATCACCGGCCCCATCTGTACTCCGGCATCGAGGCCGAATCCAACCTTAATCGAAGAAGCCGCTTCGGCAATCGCATCACGAAACGTCTTTTGCGCTTCGCCGATCGTCACGGCAACGGAAACCGCCAGGCATCGCTGACCCGCGCAACCAAAAGCGGAGTCGCTGATTATCTGTTTCGCCAGATCCATGTCCGCATCCGGCAGCACGATCACGTGATTCTTTGCGCCGCCCTGGCACTGCATCCGCTTCCCTGCTGCCGCCGAACGCATGTACACATGCTTGGCCACCGGCGTGGAGCCCACAAAGCTGATTGCGCGCACCGCCGCATGATCGCAGAGCGCGTCCGCCACTTCCCGGCCACCATTAATCGTGTTGATCACTCCCTTGGGCAGTCCGGTCTTTTCGATAAGCTCCATGGTGCGTTGCATGGTCAAAGGCACACGCTCGCTCGGCTTCAGCACGAACGTATTGCCGCAGGCGATCGCGTACGGCAGAAACCAGAACGGAATCATCGCCGGGAAATTAAAGGCCACGATGGCGGCCACTACACCGAGAGGCTGGCGAATCAGGGTTTCATCCACGCCTGGAGTGATGTCCTCCAGGTTGTAACCCTGCATCATGACGGGAATACCGCAGGCGACTTCCACATTTTCAATGCCGCGGCGCCACTCCGCTTTCGCTTCCGCGAAAGTCTTGCCGTTTTCCAGGGTGATTAGTCTCGAGAGCTCGTCAATGTGCTCTTCCAGCAGGTTTTTCAGTTTGAATAAATATTGGATGCGTTCACCGGCCGGCGTCCTACGCCACGCGGGAAATGCAGCGGCTGCAGCCTGCACGACCGTATCAACCTCGGCCTTCGAAGAGAGCGGTGTGCGGCCGATTACTTCTCCGGTAGCTGGATTGACGACGTTGGAATGTTCCGAAGCCGAAGATTTATGCCAGGCGCCGCCGAAATAGTTCTGAACGTCGATCACCTGCGATGTGACGGGAGTACTCATGAGACTTCTCCGTGCCTCCGCCCGCGCGGTGGCGTGCGGCAGGGCTTGCGATATGAAGGATGGCGCTCGGACGGGCCGGGCGAATGACAATTCAGTGTACCAAAGAATTCAGGGTTCAGGAGTGAGCGAGAGGCGCTACCGGCCGAGCGTTGCCAGCGCTTCGTAAGCCGCGCCGATCAGCGGAGCATTTTCATTCAGCACCACGGAAACGGGAACATTGCTCAACATTTCGGTGAAATGCCATTTATCCCGGAACGCTTTGAAAAATGTGCCGTCCTGCATTTTTGGCAGAATTTTGACTGCGATTCCACCGGCAACATAAACCCCGCCAAGCGCCAGCACCTTCAGCGCAAGATTGCCGGCCTCCGCTCCGTAAATCGCAGTCCACAAATCCAGCGTCTTGACGCAAACCGGGCATTCTTTCGACAAGCCGGTCTTCGTGATGAAGGGCGCGGGATCCGCATCCGGATCGTCAAAGACGGGATGCTTCACGGTAGAGGAAAGGAATTCGTGGATCGTGCGGAAGCCGCGGCCGGAGAGAATCAGTTCCCAACTGACCTGCGGATAGCGTTTGCGCATGAACTTCAGGAGTTCAATCTGCTCGTCGGTGCGAGGCGCAAAATCGGTATGGCCGCCTTCGCTGGGCACCACTCGATACCGATTGCCGTCCCAGAAAAGGATGGATTGCCCGAGCCCCGTTCCCGCGCCCAATAATGCGCGCGTCGCACCCTGCACTGGCGTGCCCTGGTTCAGCACGACGAAATCTTCAGGGGGAAGATGATCCAGGCTGTGGCCGGTCGCGCCCAGATCGTTCATCAGCGCAATCGTCTTGACGCCGAGTTCCTTCGACAGACTGTCCGCGTCAATCACCCAGGGAAGGTTTGTGGCGTGAATGCGGTTGTTGATGACCGGCCCGGCCACGCCAAATCCCGCGGCGCGAACTTTCTCATCGGTAAGGTGTGGAGCAGCCTGGTGGGTGAATTCCTTGATGATCAGGTCGAAGCGGGCAAAATCCTTGCTGGCGAACCGCTGCTTGAAAACGACGGACAGCTTTCCATTCTTTTCTGCAAACAGCGCGATGTTGCATTTCGTGCCGCCGACGTCGCCCGCAAGTATCACCGTGCCTCCCTCAAAACCTCGCCATTAAACCGTTTTAAGGGTTATACCACTGTCTGCCGTCGCGTTCCAGCAATTGGTCGGACTCTTTTGGTCCCCAGGTGCTCGCCGCGTACGTCGGCACCGTTCCTGTTCTTGCCGCGCTCCAAACATCCAGAATCGGGTCCACAATCGACCACGCCGCTTCCACCGAATCGCCGCGGTCAAACAGCGTGGCGTCGCCGCGCAAGCAGTCATTCACCAGCGTCGCGTACGCGCTCCTCGAAGTGCCGCCGAATGCCTCGCGGTAGCTGAAATTCATGGTCACGTTGCCGATGCTCATTTCCGTACCGGGACGCTTTGCGCCAAACGAAACGGAAATTCCCTCGTCCGGCTGGATATTCAGCACAAGCCGGTTGGGCTCGATATCACGATCACGGAAGACGAGGTGCGGTGCGCAGCGGAACTGGATCATGATTTCCGTGGTGCGTTTTGCCAGGCGCTTCCCCGTGCGCAGGTAGAATGGCACGCCGGCCCAGCGCCAGTTGTCGATGAGCACCCGCATGGCTACGAACGTTTCCGTGCGCGAATTGGGATTAACACCCGGTTCATCGCGGTAGCCGGCCAGTTTATTGCCGTTGGCGTTTCCCGGCGCATATTGCCCGCGCACCGCGGATTGCGCCACCATCTCCAGGTTGTACGGACGAATGGATTGCAGAATTTTGAGCTTTTCGTTGCGCACGGCGGTTGCATCAAACGAAGCGGGCGGCTCCACGGCCATTAGCGAAGTCAGTTGCAAGACGTGGCTTTGGATCATGTCCCGCAGCGCACCGGCCGTTTCATAAAAGCCACCGCGCCGCTCGACGCCGAGCGTTTCAGCGGCCGTAATCTGCACGTGGTCGACGTAATTGCGATTCCACAGCGGCTCAAAAATGCCGTTGCCAAACCGCAAAACCAGCAGGTTCTGGACCGTATCCTTGCCGAGATAGTGATCGATGCGGTAGACCTGTTTCTCTTCAAAAACGTTCAGGACGATCTTGTTC
>DATHOY010000273.1:0-41746 GCA_035484435.1 Vulcanimicrobiaceae bacterium
GGCGGGTGTCTTCGCAGGCGATCTGATTCACTTCTTTCAGGATGCGCAGCGCGCGCAGGGTGATGTCTTCCAGATTGCCGATCGGCGTGGCGACAAGATACAGCGTGCCGCGGTGCGGAGAGAGGGAGGCATCGGCATGCGCGTTGGTTGTCATGGGAATCGCGTACAGGAAGTTTAGCACGCGGGGTTGGAAGCAGGCCGCAGGAGGCTGCATGCTATAATTGAAAGTTTAGAGGACACGTAGGAGGGGCAACTGTGCCACTGTACGAATACCAGTGCGTGAAGTGCAAGCGCCGGACGGAGAAAATCGAGAGCGTTTCCGGACCGCATCTGAAGAAGTGTCCGCATTGCGGCGGAAAAATGGAGCGGACGTTGACGGCGCCGGCGATTCAATTCAAGGGAGCCGGCTGGTATGTGACCGATTACGCGGGGAAGAAGGGCGTGGGAAGCGACGTGCCGCCCGCAGCGAAGACGGAGTCAAACGAGAGCAAGGATTCCGCGGCGAAAGCGTCCGAGGCCAAGGCGTCTGAAACGAAAGAGTCGGGGGCCAAAGAAAGCAAAGAGAAGAAGCCGGCTAAGAAGAAAGACTAAATTTACAGCTTCAGGGACCTGAGATAGGCGCGGAAGTCGGCGCCTAGTTCTTTGTTTTGCAGGGCGAGTTCGACGGTGGCTTTCAGGAAGCCGAGTTTGTCTCCCGCATCGTAGGAAATTCCTTCATAAATGTAGGCCCACAAGCCTTGCTCTTTAGCAAGCAGGCGCATGGCGTCGGTCAGTTGAATTTCGCCGCCGGCGCCGGGCTTAGTGCGTTCCAGGCAATCGAAAATCGCGGATGGCAGCACATAGCGGCCGGTGATGGCGAGGTTGCTGGGTGCATCTTCATTTTTTGGTTTTTCGACGAGATCACGGATGCGCAGGAGGCGTTCGCCGAACGGAGGCTGCGGAGCGGGTTCGCCGGCGAAGATACCGTAGAGGTGCGTTTTATCGCGGGGAACTTCCTCAACAGCGATCGCGCCGGTGCCGGTTGCCTCGTAGACGTCGATGAGTTGTTTGGTTGCGGGATTTGCGCCGGGAATCAGCACATCGCCGAGAAGCACGGCGAACGGCTCATCGCCGACGAGATCTTTTGCGACGAGGACAGCGTGGCCGAGGCCGAGCGGCTCTTTTTGGCGGGTATAGCTGACTTGCACCATGTTGCTGATGCGGCGGACCATTTCCGCCTGCTCGTGCTTGCCTTTTTCTTCGAGAAAACGCTCGAGGAGCGGGGAATTATCAAAGTGATCTTCGATCGAATTCTTGCCTTTGCCGGTGACGATGATGATGTGCTCGATGCCGCTGGCGACGCATTCTTCGACGACGTATTGAATCTGCGGCTTGTCCACAACCGTCAGCATTTCCTTGGGCTGCGCCTTGGTGGCGGGCAAGAAGCGCGTGCCGAGGCCGGCGGCGGGCAAGACAGCTTTGCGAACTTTCTGGTGGGCGGCGGACTTTTGCGGGGACTGCGTCGAGTCTGTCGTCATGTCGGATGTAGTCGTTTTAGTTTGAACTATATTTTCAGCTTCGTAAGCACAGTAGACGCCGGGCGGGAGTTTTGTCAATCAATCGAACTACCTATAAAGCCTGTGGGAAAATCGTACTGGAACGAACTCCGGCGTTTCCGTGAGGAAACCAGGGGCGCGAACCGCCGAATTTGCGCATGGAAAAAATGTCGGCGCGCCGACATTTAAAGTAACACTTGAAGGTAATTAAATACGAAATACCGGGACTATACAGATTGCGTAAGTGGCAGGAACAAACAACTTAGAGCGAAAACTTTCGAAACGATTTCCACAGGTATTCGAAAGTTTTTCCCGTTTTGGTTCAGAAATGGAGTTTCGAAAGGTACGCGTAGCTCTCGGTGAGGTTTGCGATGGCGTCTTTGGGCGCGTCGTTTTCGACGAAGAAATGCTTGACCCCGGCGTCTTGCGCGGCGGGAAGCAGGGTCTTCCAGTCGATCACGCCCCCGCCGATGGGAGTGAATCCCGCGGCGACGTCGTCGATCATTTGCTCCGAATTTTTGCCGGGGACGATTGGCGGAATCCGGTTCAGATCCTTGACGTGGACTTCGGAAAAGCGGCCGGGATATTTCTTGAAGTATGCGAGAGGATCTTTTTTGGCGACGGTGATCCAGCAGAGGTCAAGTTCCATGGTGAGGTTTGCGGAATCGCAAGACTCGAGCAGGAAGTCGTACGGCAGCTTGTCGCCGAGATTTTTGTCTGGCAGGAATTCCCAGAAATGATTGTGATAGCCGAACTGAACGCCGGCCTTGTGGCTAGCTTCGCCGGCCTTGTTGAAGAGCTCGGCGGCGCGCTTGTAGCCGTCGGCAGAGGCGCGCTGGGAGTCGTCAATCCAGGGGCAGATGATGTATTTGTGGCCGATTTCATGCGCGGCTTCAATGGCTTGCGGCATCCGGTGTTGAACGACGTCGTAGGAGACGTGGACGGACGGGGAAGACAAGCCGTTGGCATCGAGGATCGCGCGAAGATCTTTGGGCGAGTAGAGATACGGGTAACCCGCGAATTCCACTTCCTTGTAACCGATTTTGGCGACCTTGGCGATCGTGCCGGGGACATCGGTGCCCATCATCCCGCGCACGGTGTACAGCTGCATGCCGACGGCGTCCAACTGATGCGCGGCGGCAAGACCGCGGAAGGGAAGCGAAGTGACAGCAGCGGCGGCGAAAGACGATTCAAGAAAGGTTCGACGGTTCATGCCAAAGATTCTACACAGATTCGCAGGCGAGCCAAGCGGAAAGGTGAATTCAGTACATACGAGCACGGCCGGTGTTAGCGAGGTCGGCCTGAAATTTTGGCCATGGGCTATCCATCAGCCCGCCGTGGCCGCCGGCGTAGGCAGAAAGCACACCGGTATCGATGACGAGGAAGATGGTGCCGTCGGGGGCGAGCGTGGGTGAAGAGACCACAGAGCCACCCACGTTTACTTTAGCAATCACTTTTCCGGACGGCGAGACGGCGTAGAGATCGCGTCCGCCAGCCACGAAGATGGTGCCGTCGGCGGCCAGCACCGGAGTGGAGGGATCGTAGTCATGCAGGTCCACATCCCACTTTTTCGAGCCGAAGGAATCGAACGCGTACAGATGGTGATCGGAGTGGGCGAAATAGATGGTGCCATCGGTCGAGATCACAGGAGAGGCGGTGTTCAGGTTGTTGCCCCGGGACTTGAAATCCCAGCGAAGCGTGGCGTCCTGGCCGATGGCGGAGAGATGATCGCGGCCCTCGCCGACAAGAAGCTGGCGATCGGGGCCGGGCGTGATGCCGGAGGAGGTCATGAAATTACCGGGCGGCAGAAAACCGCCGTTGCGCGCGGTTGCTTCGCTGGTGAGGGACGGATATTGCCAGAGCGTTTCGCCGTGGGTATTGACGGCTACCAGGCGTCCCCGAGCGCCAAAAAGGATTGTGCCGTCCATGAGCAGTGTGACGCCGCCCCACTGCTCGGAGCCGCCGCCTGCCGACCACTCCACGCGGCCGTCGGAGAAGCTGAGGGCTTTGACTCCATCGCGGGAGGGCGTGTAGAGAAATCCATCGCCGACTGCTCCTGCGTTGTGGCCGTAGGTTCCGCCCGGATAGACGACCGAAACCCAGCGCTTCGAGCCGGAGCGATTGAGAGCAAATACGGAGCCGTCATTGTTGGGGATATAGATTGCGCCGTCGGGACCAATCGCGGGGGAAGCCAGCGTTTGGCCGATGTAGGTTTTCCACTGCAGCTTTCCGCTGGAGTCCACCGCGTAGACGAAGCCGTCCTGGCCGGCGGCGATGATGTTGCCGTCATCGGAGAGGGCCAGCGAGCCTTCCACCCTTCCCCCGAGAGAGAGCTCCCATTTCTTTTCGAGAGAAGAAGTCTTTCCTGAGGTGGAAGTGGATTGCGCAGAGGGCTTGCAGCCGCCCCCCATGCACGCAAATGCAGCAAGAAACGCGAGAGTTGTGTGCCGTATGGATTTGCCAGACATGCGCGAGCACCTCACTCGTTGATTGGAGAATAGCGGCTGGTATTGGACAGATCGTGATACGCCTTGGGCCAGGAGCTATGCATCAGCTGAGCGCCTTCACCCTGTACGGCGCACAGCGACGAATAGCCGCACGCGAAATAAATCGTGCCGTCCGGCCCGATCGTGAGGGGCGAAGTGGGCGAATAGACGCGCAGGTTCCACTTGAGAGCGCCCTCGGGGCTGAAAGCAAGCAGGCCAAACTCCGCCCCGATGTAGATCGTGCCGTCAGCGGCCAGGGTGGGTGAAGTGATGAAATGGGGTTGCTGCTGTTTGGAGTAGCGCCACTTCAGGGTCCCGTCTGGATTCACCGCATAAAGCGCGTCGCCATCCGTGAAATAGATGACGCCGGCGGTATCAACGACAGCAGAGCCGAGAAAACCACCGCCATCGAATTGCCATTTCGTGGAACCGGAGGGATCGATGGCATAGAGAACGTTGCGGCCGTCGCCGACATAGATCGTAGTATCGGGACCGATGGCGGCCAGGCTGACGCCCGGAGTGAATTCAAGTTGCCAGGAGCGGTCGCCAGTGGTGGAAATGGAATGAAGAAAACTCTGGCGAGCCACGATGAGGGTGGTATCCCCCAGCAGAACCGGCGTGCCGCCGCTGGCGTGAGAATCGACCCGCGCACTGCCCGGAAGCGGAGTGGACGATTCCAGGAATCCTTCGCGAAAAGTTTGCAGAGACCAGTAGACGCCGTCCGACTGCCTGGGCCGGAAGGCGTAAATATCGGACGGGGAATTTACAAAGAAGAGCGAGGCATCGGAGCTGAGGGCCGGGGGCGTGCGGAATCCGGAGAGGCCAATTTGGGGTTGCCAGATTAACTTGCCGGCGGAACTCACGCCGAAGATGAGCCCGTAATTGCAGGCGAAATAGAGAGTGCCATCGTCGGCGATAACGGGAGTGCCGGGGGTGGCGAGGGTCAATTTCCAGAGTTGTTTGCCGGCCGGTGAGTAAGCCTGAACTCCGGCCTTTGAGCTGATATAGATCGTGCCGTCGGGTGCGATGGCTGGATGGGAAACGGCCATGCCGTCGGCCTTGACACTCCATTTGAGGTGCGGCCCGGACTGCGGTTTTTGCGTGGTGCCCTTTTTTCCGCAGGAGGAAAGGAGGAACGTAGCGGAAAGAATCGCGGCGGCCAGAAATATCCGGCGCAGAACCGCGGTGCAGGTAAGCCCGAGGATCGAGGCTTGATAGTGAGCCGAAATTTGACCGGGCATCATCGGCTTCCAGGAAACTCGCAAGTGCGGTCCAGGATACGCATGGCCTGGGCGCTCATCATCGCGGCGCGAGCCGGTGAGAGGACCCGGACTTCCTGGATATGTTCCTGCATGCGATTCGTGAGCGATTCCAGGCCTTGGCGGAGCGTGCGGCCCATGTTTTCAAAATAGTTGGCGTTGCGAGCTTGCTGCGCTCGCGAATTGTAATCGTTGCCTGAGGGAGCGGTTTGTTGAGACTCCTGCAGCAGGAAATTGCAGTAGTACTTGGTTTGCTGGACGGCTTGAGAAAGCAGGCCGCGCCAGGCGGTGTCTTCGATGAGATCGCGGCGCGCCCGAACGATTTGAACGCGCCACTCGGCTTCGTTGTCGGAATCGTAGCCCAGTTCGCTGCGGGCGGCCTGTTCGCAAGCAGAATCGCAATTTAAGAGGGAACCTTCGCCGGGGAGGTATTGGCCGTCCTTTGCAGCGTTGGCGGAATGGGGTTCCAAATCATCGTTAGTGATCACGTGTTTTGGCTTGGCGGGGGCGGCGGGTTTTTGCGAAGCGCCAGTGGCGGGAGCGGGCGCGGCAACGGCCGGAGCCGGATTTGCAGGAGGAGGACCGGTGGAAGTTTGCCCGCACGAGATGCATGGGAAGAGGGCGAACAGAGCGGCCGCGCACGCGAGCGGACCAAGAGGATGAGTCAGGCGGCGAAGAGTATCGGAGCGCTTGGCCATGGGTTAAGGATCACTGCCTTCCGACGGTGTGGGGTTGGGATAACGCTGCGAGCCGCACGGGGCATTCTGTAAGCGGCTGACCTGCAATTGCGAAAACTGAAGCGAGAAAGGACTTGCGCCAAAGAGTTGCTGGAGGCCGTGCTGGCGCGCGGAAACCTGCTCAAGGGAAGATTGTGCCTGTTTGAACTTGGCGTCGTATTTGTCTTCGACGGCGATTTCGCGCGGGGTGACGTTGGCGGGATCGGCGACGTAGGCAATTTCGTCGCGCTTTTCCGCGCCGAGGGCGCAGAAGCGCTGGTGGACGTCGTAGAGATCGCGAAGATATTTTTGCCAGTCCGCGTCCTTGCGAACCGTGTCCAGCGCGCGAAGGAGGTCGCGCTTCCAGTTGGGATTCGAGCCCGGGAAGACGTGGGCGAGCTGGCGGACTTGTTCAAAGCAGTTGCGGTCACAGTTGTTGATTTCGCTGAAGTCGGCGCCGCTGAAATCGCCGGGATTGGCTTTGGGAAGATTGTCGTTGGTGTAGACCTTTTTACGGGGATTGGAAGGTTTGGCGTCGGCGCCCGCGGGTGGTTGGGAGGGATTATCGGATGGCGCGGGTTTGAGCGCAGCGTCCTGCGGAGTTGGAGTGGGGCCTTGATTCTGGGCGGCGAAGGCAAGAGTCGCGGCGAGTAAAAATGCAAAGAGCGTATTGATGAGGAGTCTCAAGAGCATGAGTCACCTGGCTAACTCTTATTTTCTCGCAGAGAGGGTGATCGCGGAGGGTGACTATCGGGGATTATCCAAAAGAGGCAATAGCGAAATGGCGACAAGCGGCGCTGGGGAAGTGGAGAGTGTAGCTCACCCCTTTGAGGGGTGAGGAATTTCACGTGGAGTGCGGTGGCGCTACTTATGATTTGGTTAGCACGGCGATCGTGCTTGTAGTTATGGAAGGCCTCAGGCTGAAGCCTGAGCTACAGGCGCTGATGGATTGGGATGCGGACTTGGAAGCGGGTTTCACCGGGAACGGATTCGAAGTTGATGGAGCCGCGGTTTTTGCGGACGATGCGCTGGACGGAGTCCAGGCCCAGGCCGGTGCCGTCGCCGACACCCTTGGTGGTGAAGAAGGGCTCGAAGATGTGGGGCTGGACGTCTTCCGGAATACCGGTGCCGTTGTCGATGATTTCCACCAGGACGTAATCGCCTTCGTGGGTAACGCGGACGCGCAGTTCGCCCTTAACTTTCATGGCGTCGGCAGCGTTGTCGATGAGGTTGGTCCAGACCTGGTTCAGTTCGCCGCCGTTGGCGGTGACTTTGGGGACGCTGGGCGCGAACTCGCGAATCACGGTGATGCCTTTTTTGAGCTTGTGGTCCATGATCGCGATGGTGGTTTCGAGGCCGCGGACGATGTCGACTTCCTGCACGGGCGATTGATCCATGTAGGAGTATTCCTTGATAGCTTTCACGAGAGTGGAGATGCGTTTGGTGCTGTGAGCGACCTGGCCGATGATGCGCTCCATTTCGAGCATGGTGGCGAAGCGGGTGAGCGCGGTGGGCATCGTGACACCCACTGCGGCGAGATAGCGCTCAAGCTGATCGCGAGTGAAGTTGGCGTCGACGAGAAGCGGGCTGAGTTTCCAGGGTTCGGGAACTTTGTGGCCTTCCAGCCAGGTGGTGATGGATTCTTCGCGGTCGCTGCGTTCGAGTTGGTCCTTGAAGGCGGGGGGCTGCAACTCGGCGCGGAGTTCGGATTCGATTTTGGCGATTGCGGCGCAGTTGGTTTCGGAGAGGTACGGCAGCGCGTCCAGTTTGCGGAGGCGCGCGAGGCATTCGAGAAGGGCGTCGGAGGCGCGGGCGGCAGCGGCGGCGGGATTGTTGAGTTCGTGAGCGAGGCCGGCGGAAAGTTTGCCGAGGGCGGCGAGTTTGTCGCGCTGCTGCTCGCTGCGGGTCATCTCGCGGACGCGATCGGTGAGGAGACCGACGAGCCGTTTGCCAAGCGTTGGCATGCGGTGGAGCATTTCGTTGAATAACGTGGAGGGAAACAAGAGCAGGTGGACGGGCTGTTCCGCACGGCCGGTGATAGTGAGATGGGTCATGCGCGAAAAGGGAAGCAAGCCTGTTACATCGCCTTTGCCGACAATGAAGACCGGGCTGTCAGCGCCTTCGGATTCGCGGCGGGCGAAAATGCTGCCCTCGAGAAAAACGGACATGTATTCGGCGGGAGTGCCTTCTTTATAGACAACTTCACCCGCGGCGAAGCGGGCTTCCATGCAATTGGAGACAAACCACTCCAGATGTTCCTGCGGCAGGTCGGTGAAGACGGCAATTTTTCGGATTTCGTCGACGACGCCCGGCAAATCGGTTTGGGCCACCTTGGTAAGCCGCTCGGCGTAGCTCATGACACCTTCGCAAGATACTGGTGAACGAACTGAATGGCAACGGCGCCTTCGCCGACGCCGGAAGCGACGCGCTTGACTGAGCCGTGGCGGACGTCGCCGACGACGAAGATGCCGGGGACGCTGGATTCAAGGAGCGAGGGATCACGATCGATCGTCCAACCTTGCGGGCGCTTGCCGTCGCGCATGAGGTCGGAGCCGGAGAGGATGAAGCCGCGGGCGTCGCGTTGGACGAGGTTGCCGAGCCAGTCCGTACGGGGCAGGGCGCCAATGAAGATGAAGAGGCTCTTGGCGGGGACGCGGTCGGTATTTTTTGAGGTGGAACAATAGACGGAAATTTCCTCAAGGTGCTGATCGCCGTGGACTTCGGCGACCTGCGCCTCCGGCCAGACTTCAATGTTGGGCGTTTTCTTGATCTGGTCGATCAAGTATTGGGACATGGTGGCGGCGAGGGATTCGCGGCGGATGATCATCACCACTTTTTCAGCGTAGCCGGCGAAATTGATGGCTGCTTGACCGGCGGAATTTGCGCCGCCGACAACGTAGACCGTTTCACCTTTGCAGGAGATGGCTTCAGTGACGCCGCCTCCGTAGTAAACGCCCGCGCCGCGGAGACGCTCTTCGCCCGGGACGCCGAGGCTGCGCCACTGGACGCCCATAGCCAGGAGCAGTGCGTGGCAGGAGACTTTGCTGCCGTCGGCCATTTCGATAATGCGATAGGGGCCTTCGATGCGGACGCCGGCGGCTTCCTGCGGAGAAAGAATTTCCACGCCGAAGCGGGTGGCTTGCACGACGGCGCGGCGGGCGAGGTCGCGTCCGCTGAGGCCAGCAGGGAAGCCGAGATAATTTTCGATGCGGGAGCTGAGGCCGGCCTGGCCGCCGGGTGCTTCGCGTTCGATCATGACGGTGCGGAGGCCTTCGGAGGCGCCGTAAACCGCGGCGGCTAGACCGGCGGGGCCGCCACCGACGATGGCGAGGTCGTAGAATTCAACGTCGGTGTGGGTGCGCAGGCCGATTTTTTTGGCGATGTCGGCAGTGGTGGGTTCGCAGAATTTTGTGCCGTCGGGAAAGATCATCAGCGGCAGGGTTTCGGGCGAGCCGTCGGATTTGTGCAGGGCAGCGGAAGAATCGCTGGTGTTGGATTGCTCGACGTCCACCCATTGATACGGGAGATGGTTTTGCGCGAGGAACATGCGGATTTCGTAGGCGCGGGGGGACCAGCGAGTGCCGAAGAGCTGGATACCTTCGTACGGCGGATGATAGGAATCCATGAATTCGTTGAGCATGTCGTCGAGCGGTGGATAAAGATTCTGGTCGGGCGGATCCCAGGGCTTGAGAAGAAAATAGTGGACGCGGGCGGAGTTGATGGCTTCGATGGCGGCGTTGGTGTCGGCGTAGGCGGTGAGCAAGGCGCGCTTGGCGGTGGGGAAGAGTTCGGTGGCTTGGGAGAGGAAGCCGACGCCGTCGAGTTCGGGCATGCGTTGATCGGCAAGGAGGAGAGCGACGGCATCGTTACGAGATTTGAGGCGATGGAGAACATCGAGCGCTTCGTTGGCGGAGGCGGCGCGCATGATGCGATAGCGCTCGGAGTAACGGGAGCGGAGATCGCGTTCGATTGATTGGAGGACATCGGGATCGTCGTCAACGGTGAGAATAACTGGCTTGGCCATAATCGGGGTCCCTTTTGGGCTTGGAGCTTAATCGCAAAACAAAACCGAACATACAACGTAGCACAACGACCGCGACGCGTGCGAAAAGCGCAGCTTTAGTTGATGGATGCTACTGATGGCGCGGCGGTTATATCCGGTCGTTGGATGCGGCGGAGGGTGGGAATGATTCAGGGTTTCTTGTACACGGGGACGAGGAACCAGGCCTGATAATCGGCGCCGCGGGCTTCACCTTTGGCTTCGATTTGCCAGTAGGTGGGCGGAGTGTCGGCTAGCGAAGTGGGGAGTTTGTCGGTGGGAAGATGGAATTCGACGGGAATTTCCGCACCGACGAAATTGGCGAGGCGGTCGTGGTCGAGGGTGACGACGTCTTTGTAGAGTTCGTAGCAAACGACTTGAGAGCGGCGGTTGTTGCCCGCGCCGGTGGTGACGTAGCGTTCCTGGACGCAGCGCAGGGTGAAGGAAAGGGAATTGACGGCGGCGAGGTGGCGCGGGGCGCGTAGCCGGGCGCGCAGGGTGCCACCGAGAAAATAGGGGAACTCGTCGTAGGCGAGGAAGCTGTTGCCGTAGCGGAGCAGGTCACCCAACATCTGCGCCCAGCGAACCCAGGCGATCAGGCCGAGAAGTGCGAATACGCTGGCGATGACCAGGAACGGCCATGCGCCGCGTTGCGTGTAACCGACCCAGAAGAAGGGCACCAGGAAAGCGTTCCAGACGAGGGCTCCAGTGAGGCGGCCGAGCATGGCGTTGAACGCGGAGAAGTTGATTCCTTCCTGGTGCCAGTGAAAATCGCAGAGCCATGGCTGGCCCGGGGTTTCGGCGTTTTTGCGCAGGTAAGTTGCTTTGCGGATCATGCCGCGAATGCCGTGCGCGAAAAGGAAAAAGCCGGCGGAGAAAAACATGGCGCCGAGGATGGCGATGAGCCAGAGAGGCGCGTGATTGCGGGTCTGGATGACGTTGAAGGCGGCGAGACCGATGAAGACGCCGGCGACCATGAACGGAAGGCCGAAGAGAGCGGCGGAACCGCCGTCGATCGTAGTGGCGCTTTGGGCGGGATAGTTGGCGAGCGCTGGCGGCAGGCCGGGGCCGCTGCCGAGCATGCGCTGCTCGATGGTTCTGGATGTTTCGGTAGTAGTGGTGATGGTGAAGGTCATGGTTGCGCCCTTGGCCAGATTGCCGGGGGCAATGGGGGCGCGCAATAGGACTGTACGAAAGAGATACACTGTACTAGTTGGCGGGGCCGGCCCTTCGGAGCTCAGGGTGAACTGGAAGCCGTCGGCTACGTAAAAGGGAAAGATTCGGGGAAAATGAAAAGTGGAACGACAGAGAACGGAGTGAAGATTTTGGGGATTGAGTCGTCGTGTGATGAGACGGCGGCGGCGGTGGTGGAGGACGGGCGGAGTATTTTGTCGAGTGTGGTGGCTTCGCAGATTGATATTCACCGGAAATATGGGGGGGTGGTGCCGGAGCTGGCTTCGCGGGAGCATTTGCGGCAGATTGTGCCGGTTGTGCGGGAGGCAATGGCTGGAGCGGGTTTGAAATTTGAGGAGTTGGATGCGATCGGAGTGACGCAGGGGCCGGGATTGGTGGGCTCGCTGCTGGTGGGGATCACGTTTGGGAAGACGCTGGCGGCGGCGCTGGGCAAGCCCTTGGTGCCGGTGAATCATTTAGAAGGGCATGTGCGCGCGGTGTTTCTGGAAGCGTTTCAGAACGGGTTGGAGCCGAAGCTGCCGGCGGTGTGTTTGATTGTTTCGGGTGGGCACACGGTTTTGTATGAAGTGAAAGCGACGGATGATTCGGATGGGGCTGCGTTTGTGTACCGGAAGTTGGGTGGAACTCGGGATGACGCGGCGGGCGAGGCGTACGACAAGGTGGCGAAATTGTTGGGGCTTGGGTATCCCGGCGGGCCGATTCTGGATCGGCTGGCGGCCGCGGCGGGGAATGTGGCGGCGCCGGTGAAATTTGGGCCGACGAAGACGCGGGGAAATGCGCTGGATTTCAGCTTCAGTGGATTGAAGACGGCGGTGCTCTATCATTTGCGGGAGCATCCGGAATACGGCGAGGGAATTCGGAAGCGCGAAGAGGCTTTGCGCGAGGGGCACCGTTCGTTTGCGGAGTTGCTGGCGCTTTGCGATGCGACGACGCTGGGACTGGTGCGGGAGTTTCAGAATGCGGTGGTGCGGGATTTGGTGGAGCGGACGATGATGGGTGCGGAGGAGTGCGGAGTGGAGACGATTCTGGTTTCGGGCGGGGTGGCGGCGAACAGCCAGTTGCGAGCTAGGTTTGAGGAGCGGGCGCGGGTAAAGGGGCTCCGCGTTTATTTTCCGGACAGGGCTTTGTCTACGGATAATGCGGCGATGATTGCGGCGGCGGCGTATTCGGGATTTCGGGAGGGGAAGTTTGCGGATGTGAGTTTGAATGCGAAGGCTAGTATGCCGTTGGCTTGAAAATAGAGGTAAAGGAAGTAGAGCAGGTAAATGAGATAAAGGATTTGGGGATGGGGACTGGTGGTTGCGCTACGGAAGATTTGGGCGGTTGGGTTCGGCTGTAAAAGCGAGAGCTTTGCTCTCGCACTCAAAAAAAGAACGGGCAGCCTGTGGCTGCCCGTTTTGGGAAACTTTGTTACGGGAAGGTTACGACTCGAGGCCTTCCTGCATTTGGGGGAACTGGAGTTTTGCTTTGGCCAGGGATTTCACTACGAGTCCCTCTGCGTTTTCGGATGTCAGATTGCGAGCGGTGGCCATTTCACTGACCAGGAGATACTTGGCGCGTTCTAACATTTTCTTTTCGCGGAAGGAGAGAGGCTTGCTGCGGCTGAGGGAAACGAGACTCTTGAGGACGACGGCGACTTCGAGGAGGGACCCGGTGCGCATGCGCTCCGAATTTTCCTTAAAGCGGTGTTTCCAGTCGTGGTGAGAGTTGAGCTTGCCTTTTTCGAGGAAGCCAAGGACTTTGCTTGTGTCGGTGGAGCGGATAACGGACCGAAGACCAACCGTCGCCGCGTTGGATTGAGGAACCATAACCCGGAGACCGCTGACAACCACCCGGATCATGTAATACCTTTCAGTTCTACCGTTCAACACCCCGTAATTGATCTGCTCGATAACCCCTACGCCGTGGTTCGGATAAACGACTTTGTCGCCAATCTTATAGTCCATAGCTTCGGAAGTCCCCCCTAGGAGATGAAAGAAGTTTAGGGTAATGTGTTGTGAGAGTCAAGATATATCCAGTGGAATGAGGAAGATAGAGAATTGGTCGGACCAATTTGGCACTGAAATTGCTCTACGGCAGGGCATTTTTGTGCAGGGTTATTCCCAAGTAACCAGAGAAATACGGCGATTGTTTTGTCAAAGGATTAGAAGTGATTGACAACTCCTTTGGTTTGAGGCAGTAAGCCAGATCGGAAGAAATGGCGAGAGAGTACATGGGGTGAGGGCGCGGATTGATTACGCTGGGCATTGATACGTGTGAAGCGCGGGGGAGTGTTGCCGTCCGGAAGGATGCGGTGTTGGTATCTGTGCAAAAGCATGAAAGCGCGGAGGATTATTCCTCTTGGCTGTTACCGGCAGTGGAACGCGGCCTGGCCACAGCCGAAGCAAGACTTCGAGATATCCAACTGCTGGCAGTGGCTTGCGGGCCGGGATCGTTTACGGGAGTGCGAGTTGGGTTGACGACGGTGAAGGCTTGGGCGGAGTTGTTCGGAATAAAGGTGGTGGGAGTTTCGAGATTAGAAGTCATGGCGCGGCAGTTGAGGGATGCAACGGGATTCGTTGCAGCAAGTTTTGATGCGCAGCGCGGGCAGGTGTTCGGCGGACTTTACTGGCGCGAAGGTGAGCAGGGTTGGAACATTGTTGAAGAAGAGATGGTGATCGCCCCAGATGATTTTGTGAGGTGGGTCGCGGAGAAGACGAGGGGAGATATTGTCCGGTGGATTACGCTTGATGCGGAATTGATTGCTGATGTGCCGAGTTGGAAGGAGCGGGTGGAACGCGGAGAGACGTTGATTCGTTGTGCGGATGGGCTGGCGGCGGGAGTAGCCGAGTTGGGGGAAGAGCGGGCACGGATGGGGAAGTTTACCGATCCGTTGGAGCTGGATGCGAATTACGTGAGGCGATCGGACGCGGAGATTTTCTGGAAGGATCCGGCGAGTCATGGGAAGTGAAGGAACGGCGCGGCCTGGGTTTGCGATTCGCGAGTTCGACGCGACTGCGGATGCACGGGAAGTGGCGGCAATCCTGCGGGATGCAAGAGAAGCAGCGAGTTGGTCGGAGGAGGCTCTGCTGGAGACGGCGTTGCTGCCAGGTGTTGCCGCGTTTGTGAGCGAGCGGAGCGATGCCATTTCGGGAATCGTGGTTGGAAGGCAAGTGTTGGACGAGGCTGAGATTTTAAATCTGGCAGTAAGGCAGGGAGCGCGAAGGCAGGGAGAGGGGCGGGCACTGGTTCGGCGGGCGCTGCAAGAGTTCACCGAACGGCAGGTAAGTCGAGTGTTCTTAGAGGTTCGAGAGTCGAACGCGGGGGCGATCGGGTTCTACGGGGAATTGGGATTCGTGGCGGTTGGCAAGCGCAAGGACTATTACCGTGATCCGGCCGAGGCGGCGACGGTAATGGAACTCTGGCTGGGTAAATCCACAGATTAGGACGAACTCTCTCTTGACTCCGCTGCTCCCGGTGCTACTCTGCGCTCATGTGAGAGTCACACCCCAGTCACAAATCCACCCAGGAGGAGGAACGCATGGCCACAGCGCAGCGGAGCCCTCGGGACGTAATTGGTGAAACAGACGCCGAGTATCAGCGTCTGGCAGAGCAGCACCGGCAGTACGATGTACAACTTCAGCAACTCTTCCGATCGCCCTACCTGAATAGTGAAGACCTCATCGAAGAAATCAGACTGAAAAAATTGAAGCTACATGTGAAGGATGAAATGGAACGCATTGCTTCCCGCGTTCACAGTGCGCGCGCACGAAGTTCGCTGTAACCCGTCCCGGAAACACGTCCCAGGAAAATTTATCGTAGAATGACCAAGGTGCTCCCGCGAGCAGCGATCGCGACGGGGTCGGGGAGAGTATGGTCAAAGAAGGGTATTGGTTTGGGTTTCCGCCGTTTGTGCTGGGTGGAGTGTTCTTGGCGCTGCGAACTCCGGTGAGTGTCCCGGTAGGAGCCGTGCTGGTTTTCCTGGCGCTTTTTGTTTTCTATTTTTTCCGCAATCCAGATCGAAAGATTCCGATGGAGCCGGGAGTGGTGGTGTCTCCGGCGGATGGCCGCGTTGTTGTTGTGAAAGATGAGGAAAACGCGGGGCGTCCGGGGAAGCGCGTGAGTATTTTTCTGGCGATCTGGAACGTGCATGTGAACCGGTCGCCGGCGGCGGGGACGATTACGCGACTGGAGTACAAGCCGGGGAAATTTCTGGCGGCTTGGGCGGAGAAGGCTTCGCTGGAAAATGAGCAGAATGTTTTTACGCTGGCGAGTGAACACGGCGAGATTGTGTTCAAGCAGATTGCCGGGTGGGTGGCGCGGCGGGTGGTGTCGTGGAAAAAGACGGGAGATTCGGTGGCGCGCGGGGAACTGGTGGGGCTGGTGAGGTTTGGGTCGCGCGTGGATCTTTGGTTGCCGGCAGGGGCGGAGATTGCGGTGAAGGTGGGGGATAACGTGAAGGGCGGGTCCAGCGTGATCGCGCGGATGGCTGCGGGCACCCAGAAAAGCTGAGGAATCGGAGGACGGCGCGTAGTAGAGTGTTGCGGGATCAGATACAAGAGTAGTGCTTGGGGATTTTTTCGGAGAAGTCGGAGTAGCACAGGCTAAAGCCTACGCTACATGGGCGGGACATGATTGAACCAGAACAGCAGCAGATGCCGTTTGTAGAAAAGCCTACGCGGCGCGCGAGGCTGCGGCGCGGGATTTTTCTGATTCCGAGTTTGTTTACGGTGGCGAACCTGCTTTGCGGGTACTACGCATCGATTGCGGCGCTGGTTGGCGGAAAAGAAGATTTTGACCACGCGGCGAAGGCGATCGGGCTGGCAATTTTGTTTGACTCGATGGATGGGCGCATTGCGCGAATGACGGGGACGAATACGGAGTTTGGAGTGCAGTTCGATTCGCTGGCGGATGTGGTGAGTTTTGGAATTGCGCCGGCGATTCTGGCGTATGCGTGGGGATTCCGCTTCGCGTTTGCGGGCAGCGGCGAGTTTCATCAGTTGGGTGAGTTTGCCTGGATTTGCTGCCTGACGTTTCTGATTTGCACGGCGTGGCGGCTGGCTCGATTCAATGTGAAGGGGATGGAGCCGGGTGGGAACAAGAATTTTGTGGGCATGCCGACGCCCGCGGCCGCGGGCGTGGTTGCGGCGATTATTCACTCGCGGCACTACTTCGGGCCTCTTAGCGACAAGACCTGGGCGATCGTGTGGTTTGTGCTGCTGCTGATACTGGGCGGGCTGATGACCAGCACGGTGCGCTATTACAGCTTCAAAGATATTCCGTGGAGTCGAAGGCAGCCGTCCATCACGATCATCCTGATGTTCCTGCTGGTGGCGACCATCTGGAGGTATTCGGAGGCGGCACTGGTGATTATTGCGGGAACGTATGCGGTTGCGGGTTTGATTCTGCACATCGTGAGGTTTTTGCGGCGGCGTCCTGCGACCAGGACGGCTTGATTCATGTCGGCTGAACGAAATTCCCAAAGAATTGTGATTGCGGGCGCGTCTTCGCTGTTGGGCGGAGAGTTGAAGACGCTTATGGAGGAGAGCCGGTTTGCGGGCTGGGATTTGCGGCTGGTGGATGAAGAGAATGTGGCGGGGACGCTGACGGTGGCGGGCGGGGAAGCTGCAGTGATCCAGCGGGTGGAGGAGGATACGTTTCGCGGGGCGAAGTACGCGTTTCTGGCGGGGTCGACGGCGTTCGGGAAGATTTGCCTGGGGCCGGCGCGCGAGGCGGGGGCTACGATAATTGATTTTACGCACGCGACGCTTTCGGATCCGGATGCTACGCCGTGGTTTCCGAAGATTGAGGCACTGACCGGGAAAACGGTTGCGAGGCATGCGAAGACGTTCAGCGTGTTTTCCGCGGGCGGGACGGCGGCGGCTAGTTTGGCTTTGGCGCTGCAGAAATTCGGGTTGCAGCGGTTGGTGGGGGTGATGTTCCGTCCGGTATCGGAAACTGGTAGGAATGGGATTGAGGAGTTGGAGACGCAGACTTCGCAGTTGCTGTCGTTCCAGAGCATTGGAAGCGCAGTGTTTGGGACGCAGACAGCGTTTAATTTGTTGCCGCGATTTGGGGCGGAGAGCAAAGAGAATCTGTTGCGCGAAGAGTTGGAGATGCGGGCCGAGGTTGCGGCGGCGGTGGGTGATGTGAGCGAGGATGCGAAGATTTCGCTGAATCTGATGCATGTGCCGGTGTTTTATGGGATGACGTTCAGCGTTTGCGCGGATTTGGGCGAGGGAGTGGATTCGGCGAAGCTGATTGCGGCTTGCAGGGAAGCGGGTTGGGTGGTGGCGGGAGATGCGGAGGCCGTGCCTAGTAACGTGAGCGTGGCGGGCGAGAGCCAATTATTTATGAGCGAGCCGCGGGCGGACTTGTCGCGAGCGGGGGCTTGGTGGTTCTGGGGCGCGGCGGATAATCTGCGGATGCCGGCGGCGAGCGGGATCAAGCTGGCGGATTGGTTGGAAGGATGAGGCGGGACATTTTCCCTTTGGCGATAGCGAAGGACTCTGGAGGCTGTCATTCCGAGAGCGGTTTTTGCTCGAGGAATCTGCTGCTGCCTTGGGTGCGCGGGAAAAGCAGGTTCCTCGCTTCGCTCGGAATGACAACTCGACGCGTTCAGCGGTTGGCTATGGAGGGAATTTTGCTGGGTGGACTCGCGATGGGACTCGCGGGATGCGGTTATCGTACGGCGGGGCACTTCAGCACGATGCCGAAGAATGTGCATGTGATTGCGGTGCCGGCGATGGAGAACAAGACGTCGACGTATCGCGTGGAGCAGAAGCTGACGGCTGCTACGATTCACGAATTGCTGGTGAAGACGAATTACCACGTTGTGTCCGACCCGAATGGCGGGGACGCGGTGCTGACGGGAAAAGTGCTGCGGATGGAAGTGGTGCCGCTGCTGTTTCAGACACCCACATCGAGCTCCAACATTGCGCAGGCTACGGCGATGCTGGTGACGATGACGTGCGAAGTGACGCTGAAGGACCGGGCTACGGAGAAAGTGCTCTATCACAACGAGAATTTTCTTTTCCGGAATGAGTATCAGTTGTCGACCGACGTGCGCAGCTTTTTTCAGGAAGGCGACCCGGCGCTGGACAGGATGGCACAGGACTTTGCGGCGCGGTTGGTGGCCGCGGTGACGGAGAATTTTTGATGGCGCGGCTGAGCACGGAAGAGTTCCTGGAGAAGCTGCAAAAGGGGAAGCCGGTGCCGGCGGTGCTGTTGCTGGGCGACGAGGCGTATTTGCGGGGCGAGTGCCGGAAGCAGTTGATTGAGAAATATGTTCCGGAGGCGGCGCGGACCTGGGCGATTTCGCGTTTTTCGGCGGATGACGGAGAGACGCAGGCGGCGGTGGATCAGGCGCAGACGTTGCCGATGCTTTCGCCGCAGCAGGTGGTGTTTTTGGAGGATGGGGAAGCGATCGAGAGTTTGGGAGAGAAGGCTCGGGATGAGGCGGTGAAGACTCTGGAGGCGTATCTGGAGAATCCGGCGCCGTTTACCGTGCTGGTGGTTGAGGCTTCGACGCTGGACCAGCGGATGCGGCTGGCGAAATTGCTGGTGGAGAAGGCGCTGGTGGTTGAGGTGGGGTTGGGCGAGAACATAGATGAGCGCGTGGCGGCTGCGGCGGTGCTGGCGAAATCGCTGGCGAAAGAGCAGGGGATTGAGTTTGAGAAGGGTGCGGCGGAGGAACTGGCAGAGTCGGTGAGCGGCGACCTGATGCGGTTGAAGACGGAAGTGGACAAGCTGGCTACGTTTGCGGCGGAGCGGAAGAGCGTGCGGCGCGCGGACGTGGCGGCGCTGGTGATTTCGGAAAAGAGCGCGACGATCTGGGAAGTGGCAGATTTTCTGGCCGCTCGGCAGCCGCAGAGGGCGCTGGAGTTTTTTGAGCGGTTGCTGCGCGAGGGCGAAGAGCCGGTGGCGATGCTGGGGGCGATGGCGTGGATGTATCGAAAATTGATTGAGGCTTCGGAAGTGCGTGGGGCGACGAACGGTTGGCAGGCGGCGAAGGCTCTGGGGATGCGGCCGGAGCAGGCGGAATTGGCGATTCAGTGTGCGCGGAAGATTTCGAAGGAAAGATTATTGGATGGTTTGAGGGCATTGCGCGAGGCGGATGACCGGTTGAAGGGTGGGGCGAAGGATCCGCATTCGGTGATGGAATTTTTGGTGTGGCAGCTGAGCGGGGCGCGAGCGGTGGGGAAGTAGAGAATGGAAAATAGAAATTGGAAAAGGGATGAGAGAAAGACCCCACCCCTGCTTCTGAGATTACGCTTTCGCACCCTTAGCCAAGCGCTCTTCCATCATTTTGTCGTAGACATCGTCGTGCCGGAATTCGTCAACGTGCGCGACGGACTTTCCCGCGCGCTTCTTGGCCCATTCCCGTTCTGCCTCCTGATGGCGAATCCATTCCTCCTCGTGGAGCTTTGGGTCCCTATACTTGGGGTCTCGGGGATTCCGCCCGTATTCGTCCATCGCCCATGAAGTGCCATCATTCCACCCGACCATGATTTCGCCGTGAAACGGAACCTTGTACAGATGTGGCAGCAAGAACCAATCGTCGTCTAGCTTGGCCCAATTGGTTGTCGAAACGTAACGCTCTGGGTATAGCCACTCTTCCTCAGCGGCGGCTATGTATCTCGTGGCTCGGCGCTTCAAAATATAGTTGAGACGGAGAACTTCATCTTGCTCTAATTCGCGGCCAAATTGCGTATCCAGCATACTGAACATCGTCTGTTTGTAGGAGCGTGCATTCACTCTGCTGGCTGTCGGGTTCGTCCAAGGGTTGCGCACAAGCTGTAAGTGAGTGATGACCAAACAGGCGTCTAACCCCAACGGAAACAGGGTACGCGTGCCGACTTGTTCCAACCCAACATCCTTGGGATAGACCAATTCGCTTGGGAACGCTCGCCTATTAAAAAACGTGACCGGCTCGTCTGTCACAATGAACTTAGTCGGACTTAGACGCGCTCTTACTATCTCCCACACGCCTTCTGACCACATCGTCGTGTGAAAACGATAGAGGTGCCGCATTGCCACGAGCGTCTCGTTACGGTCATTGGCATTAATGACGGATTTCAAGAAGTCAAGGCCCCTCGGCGTCCGGAAGCGCTGGGCATCCATATACTGTGGCAACGCTTGAAATGCCTCGCGCACGCCCTTCCCCTCAGGATTCTTTGAAAAGCATTTCGAAAGGCCGTTGAAGTTCCCAAACAATTCCACGGCCAGACGACCGTTGTTATCGATTGTGCCGAAGAAGCGCTTCTCGAAGTCGTCAGTTGTCCAGTTCCCGAGCGTCAGAGTATACAGATCGTTTTTGTAAAAGCACCGGTCCGGACCCCAGCAAAGTAGGTCTCGACGCTGGTAAGACCTCCCGTTGCTGACAACGGTTTCCGGTCGCAAGTCGAGATAATAAAATTTGAACTGGCCCGTCTTAAGGAATCTTCGTTGGTACCAGCGCGGAACGTAGTGGTGGACGTGCGACTGCGGTGATGCACTCATGTGCCTGCTATAGCAGCTTTCTAGTGGGCAGGGTTACAATTCCCCTGACTTAGCTCAATCTATCACGGTCACGCCAGATAGAAAAGTAAGCGAAGGTGCAGGTAGCGGGTCAGTTTGAACCAATGATAGGAGGTTCAGTTATGTCAGAGAAGGATTGGCGTAACGGTCTGGATTGGAAAGTTTTTGTACGGGACAAGTACACCTGCCGGTACTGTGGCCTCAGCATATCGGCCCTTAACGGGGCGGGCCACGTAAATCGTTGGGACATGTTTAGAGCAGACCATCTTAAAGCCAGAAAGGGGAAAGACAAGGCAGGCAACCTAGATACGGTCATGAACCTAGTCACGGCTTGTGCTGGCTGTAATGCTATCAAGGGCTATACCTTTGATCGCGCATACGACGGGCCTGCACCTCAAACCCTAGAGGATCAGCAACGGCTTGTTCAACAGGCGAACGAACACATCAAGGCCGGACGCGAGAAGCTTGTATCCGACGCCATACAAATGCAAAGGGAGGCTGGGCTTTTGTGAGGTTGTTACGGCCTCAAATTGAAGCAGACCCACCACCAAAGGTGCAGTGGGTCCCATCGAGTATGGTAGGGCGTTTTGTTTTGCCACGGTCCCTCCGCTCCGTGGCCGGCGCGCCGCGGACGGCGCGGAAGAAAAGGCCGGCCACTCCGGTCGGGATGACGGAGTGGGGAAAAAGCGAAGCGAGTCAGGAGGGCGGCGTGGCCCTTGCCGATGATCGGAAGAGACCGACCTAAAGGTCGGCCACTACATAAGCCGTAGTCCCCGCGAAAACTGCCCTTGAACAATACTAGGTGCGAGGTGTTGACGTTGAGGTTCTTCGGGCATCTCCGGTACAAATCACCGGAGTCCCAACACCGGACCTTGTCGGATGACCTCAGAATGACAGCGTTTATTTTTTGCGTTGAGGTGCGGGGCCAAGAGAGTGTCGCACCTACGGCGCTCGACCTTATGGGGAGATGGTTCCCAGCCCTTACGGGCTGGGCTAGATTGTGCCGCGCCTCCGGCGCTGGTTGCGTGGTGCGGGATGACAGCGCCGCTCTTTTTTTTTGCGTTGAGGTGCGCGGGTGGCGGCCTGGGCATGTCTCATCGAGTGAGGTAGGACATTTCGTGTTGCCACGGTCCCTCCGCTCCGTGGCCGGCGCGCCGCGGACGGCGCGGAAGAAAAGGCCGGCCACTCCGGTCGGGATGACAGAGTACGGAAAGAGAAACCCAAGAGGGCACGGCGTGCCGTGCCCCTACGAAGAGAAAAGGCGCCCGCCTCGGAAGGCGGCCGCTACACGTAGAGGAGCCAGTTGTGGGTGTCGGGGGCTTGGCCGGTTTGGATTGCGGTTAGGGCGTGTTTTAGTTTGTGGGCCAGGCCGGTGGGGGAGTTGGTGGGGATTTCGTGGTCTTTGTTGTGGTGGCCGATGGCGGCGATTGGGGCGATGATGGCGGCGGTGCCTATGCCGAAGGCTTCGAGGAGAGTGGTGTTGGAGTGGGCGGCTAGAACTTCGTCGATGGAGATGGGACGCTCTTCGAGTTTGATGTTCAGGTCGCGGAGGAGAGTTAGGACGGAGTCGCGGGTTACGCCGGGGAGAATTGTGCCGCTGAGGGCGGGCGTGATGGCGGTGCCGTTGATGTTGAACATGATGTTCATTACGCCGGATTCTTCGATGAAGCGGCGGTCTTTGCCGTCGAGCCACATTACATTGTGATAGCCCTTCGCTTGCGCCAGCTTTGCCGCGAGTAAACCACCACCATAATTTCCAGCGGTCTTTGCGTCACCGGTGCCGCCGGGGAAGGCGCGGACGTAGGTTTCTTCGGCCAGGAGGCGGATGGGTTGCGCGAAATAGGGGCCGCCGGGGGAAGTGATGATCACGAAACGGTAGCGGGTGGCGGGGCGGACCATCAGGCTGTCGTCGGTGCCGAAATAAACGGGGCGGACGTAGAGTGAACCGCCGTCACGCGTGGGAACCCAATCTTTATCCACGCGGATTAATTCGAGCACGCCTTCGCGGAAAATTTCCTCGGGAATTTCGGGCATAGCGAGGCGCGCGGCGGTGCGATTCAGGCGAGCGTGATTGGCCATCGGGCGGAAGAGGGCGACGCGGCCGTCGGCGGTGCGGTGGGCTTTGAAGCCTTCGAAGAGGGATTGGCCGTAGTGGAGCGCGGTGGTGGCGGGGGAGAGTTCCATCGGGCCGAAGGGGACGATGCGCGGGTCTTGCCATTTGCCGTCGGCGTAGTCGGCGACGAACATGTGATCGCTGTAGTTGGTGCCGAAGGGGGAGTTTTCGCGGAGATCTTCGGTTAGGCGGGATTCTGGGGTGCGAGTTAGGGAGATGGTGGCGAGCATGTTGACCTCGGTTAAGAGAGAGAAGCGGCGACGGAGTAAGGATGGCTTATTTGAGGTGCGGTGGGGAAGAGCCAATGTGGTACGCCCTTCTTCGCCGCGAAGAACGCGACTTCGGCGGGCAGGCGGAGGACACGGAGAAGAGGGATTGTGGCCTTAAGTCGTAAGAGCCCACCCTTAGAAACCAAGGGTGGGGCACCCTCAAGAATTTGTGGGCTGGATGTGACTGGGAAGAACCAAGAGTACGGAGAAAGAAAAAGGCGGGCAACTTAGTTCGCTGCCCGCCGAAGAATGGAGCACCGTGGCGAAAGTTACTTGGCGGACTTGGATTTGGCTTGGTTGAAGGCCAGGGTTAGGCGCGATTTGTAGCGGTTGGCGGTGTTTTCGTGGAGCACGCCTTTGGTGATGGCCTGATCGATTGCGGAAAGTGTGGGATTCAGGAGATTGGTGGCCGCGGTGACGTCGCCGGCGGTAATGGCGGTACGGAGACGGCGCATCGCGGTGCGCACGCGCGTGCGGTTGGCGCGGTTGACTTCGGCCCGTTGGCGAGATTGTGCCGCGCGCTTTAAAACGGACTTTTTCTTCTTCTTGATTTTGGTAGCCTGACCTTGAGCCATCTATTGCTCCTTAAGCATTTTGACGCATTGAATTCAAACTAATAGTTTGAGGCGAGGCACACCGCTTTGTCAAACGAAGCAAAACCACCGCTGAGGCCGCTGCAGCCACCGCCCGCGCCAACCGCCGGGATTTGCGTGCCGGCTTTGAGCGCGAAGCGGGCGGAACTGGGACTTATGGTGAACTCGCGCAACCCAATCGTCACCGTGGAGACGAGTGAGGAGGCGCGATTTTTAACCTTGCTCGGGTGCGTGGCGGAGGAGTTGGGGATTCCGCTGTATGTGTGGAGCGTGACTGCCGGGCTGGGGAGATACGGCGGGGCGGGTTTGTACAACTCGGACCAACCGGAGCAGGCGCTGACGAATATTGCGACGATCCAGGGCGACGGGATTTTCTTGTTGAAGGATTTTTGCAGGTATTGCGACAACGACCGGATCAGCCGGCGGTTACGCGATTTGGCCGATGGATTTCGGACGGCGCGGCGATCGATTGTTTTGCTTGGCGCTACCGTTCAATTGCCGCCGGAATTGGAGGCGGATGCGGTGGCGTTTCAGTTGGGGCTGCCGTCGGTGGAGGAATTGGTTGGAGGAGTGAAGGCGACTTTGGCGGAATTGAATCGCGCGCAGGGGATCGCTTCTTCGCTGGACGCGGCTGGCGTGGGGCAGTTGGCGAAGAATCTGGCGGGGCTCTCGGAAGACGATGCGATGCGGGTGTTGCGACAGTCGGCGCTGGCTCGGCATAAAGCGGATGCGGGGCTGCTGGACGACGTGCTGGAAGCGAAGCGTCAGGCGATGCACACGGGCGGGCTGCTGGAGACGATCAAGCGGGATGCGTCGTTTGCGGACGTGGCGGGATTGCAGAGATTGCGCGAGTGGATTGGGAAACGGAAAAGCGCACTGACGCCGGAGGGGCAACGGTTTGGGCTGGTGCCGCCGAAGGGCGTTTTGATCACCGGTGTGCAGGGTTGTGGGAAGAGTCTGGCGGCGAAGGCGATTGCGGGGGAGTGGGGCTACGAGCTGGCGCGGCTGGATGCGGGGGCGCTGTACGACAAGTTTGTGGGAGAGAGCGAGAAGCGGCTGAAGAAGACGCTGGACGTGGCGCAGAAACTTTCGCCGGTGGTGCTGTGGATTGACGAGATTGAGAAGGCGTTTGCTTCGGCGGGGTCGAGCGGGGATGCGGATGCGGGGTTGTCGCAACGGTTGCTGGCGACTTTGCTGACGTGGATGCAGGACCGGGAGAGCGGAGTGTTTCTGGCGGCGACGTCGAACAACATTACGATTCTGCCGCCGGAGATGTTGCGAAAGGGGAGATTCGACGAGATCTTTTTTGTGGATTTGCCGGGCGTGGCTTCGCGGACGGCGCTGTTTGCGTTGCACATCCGGAAGCGCGGGAGAGACGCGGCGGGATTTGATTTGGCGAAACTTGCCGGGGCTAGCGATGGGTTTTCGGGGGCGGAGATTGAGCAGGTGATTGCGGCGGGGTTGTATACGGCGTTTGGGTTGAAGCAGCAACTGTCGACGGAAATTTTGGTGGCGGAGATTGGGGCTACGCAGCCTTTGAGTGTGACGCGGGCGGAGGAGATTACTTCGATTCGCAATTGGGCGAAGAGCCGGGCGGTGCCGGCGGACTGATTGGGGGGCCTATAGCCGGTAGTCTGTAGTTGGTACTTAGGAAGAGGCGGGCTTGCTTAACTTATCGTTGGAGACAAGAAGACCAATGTCCAAACGGGTCGCCGCTGCGCTTCTTGGGGTTCTACTATTTCTGGCAACCCTTTGGGGAACTTACTCGTCGAGCCATAATTTCTACGTCGAATACTGGTGGATGCCTCTCGACAAATACGGCGTTCGTACAGCCTTACGCTGGCAAGACATTGTATTCATGGCTGCCGTCTGGTCTGTTCAACTCATGCTATTTTATGTTTCCTACCGACTCTTGAAGTTTGCTTTCCGCCGCCAGCGTTCAGCGTAGAGACTGTATGCATCCTCAATACGTCACGCTAGTCTGAGGCCTGATATCCGTTTCTCCGCTGTCTGCTTCATTCAACTGCCCTCAAGAAAAAAGGCCCGGCGGGGGACTCGCCGGGCCTTTTTGTTTGGGGGAGGGAAACTTTTATTCGAAGGAGAAGGGGAAGTCGAAGACTTGGTCGCCTACGGAGATGCGCAGGGAAAGTTCGCGGGCTTTGGCGTCGCGGACGTACCAGAGTTCGCCGGAGGTTTTTTGGCCGGGGGCGAGGTTGGCGGCTTTGAGAGCTGCGGCGCTGACGGAGGAGGTTTCGTCGCTGGGGGCGAGATAGTCACCAACGAAGGCGCTGTGGTCGGAGACGGCGACGACCTTTACTGCGGAGCGCGAGTGGAGAACGATGGCGCTGGGTGGGGGGACGGCTACGTATTCGCTGTGCATGAGTTGGTGGTTGGCTGCGCTGTGGGCCAGCTTCGACGGATTTTCTTCGCGGAGGTTGCGAAGGGTGGGAGTCAGTTCGTCGAGTGTGACTAGCGAGGGATGGACGTAGACCTGGGCGCCGCTGGCGTTGAAGATGGCGACGCTGGCGTGGAGCTTCCAGCCGGTGTCTTGCAGAGAGACCTGGACGGTGACGCCGTTGGCGATGGCGGATTCGACTTTGCGGCCGTGGCTGGTGAACTGGTCGCAACCGGGGGCGCCGGCGTTCCAGCGGACGATGCCGTCAACAGCAGAGGCGCTGGTGGCCGGGGTGTCGCGATCGGCGACGGGCTGTGGCGCTGGGGCTGCGTTGGTGAGATACATGCGCGCGACGTAGCCTTCTTGGCCGCCGGTGGTGCGAATGCGGGCGGTGTAGCCTTCGGTGTCGGCGAGGATGGCGACGGGCTGGCCGCAGGAGAGGGTGGCGATCTGGCGCATCGGGAGGGCTTGCTCGGCGTCGGAGGTCATGGGGACGTTCGTGATGCCGGGGCAGTTGACGTAGACGCGTGGCATTGAGGCTACGCCGGAAGTGGCGGCGGCTTCGTTTGCGAAGAGCTGCGGACCCGTGAGCAGCAGCGCGGCGCCGAAGAACTTTTGTTTGGCGGACAGAACCATTGCGATCCTCCCTCAGGAGCAAGGAAAAAACTTTATCTTTCGAGCGTGAGTAGAGTTTTGCGGAAGGGGGAGTTTGCGTCCATAGGACGCGGGTACTAAAGGACAGGTAATTCGGACGCTAATAGGGACAGGTGATGAAGAGTAATGAGGGAATTCGAAATCGAAAATCGGGAAGGGGGATTTAACACAGAGGGCACAGAGGAAGAGCACAGAGATCGCAGAGAAGATGGTGGATGTGCAAGTGGGTCGCGAAGCGGTTGATTGGTTGCCACGGTCCCTCCACTTCGTGGCCGGCGCGCCGCGGACGGCGCGGAAGAAAAAGCCGGCCACTCCGGTCGGAATGACAAGCTAAGAGACAGCAAGAGGAAATCAAGAGGAAATCAAGAGGAAACCAGGAGAAGAGTCGGGAGCTTGTGGCCTTAGGTCGTAAGAACCCACCCTTCGCAAAAAGCGCGAAGGATGGGGCACCCTCAAGTTCATGTGAGGGTGACATTAGTTGGCCACGCAAGAGCACAGGCAAGAGTGCCTGTGCCACGAGGGTTGAATTATTTACAGGGGTGTAACTTGACCGGAGCGGGGGGCTGCGCTACGGTGTTGGTAGTTTCTCCGAGTTCAGGTTGCAGTGCAGCCGGAAGTTCGCAGGAGGAATCCCATCGGGCACCCGATCCGTTCGGCAGAAATACCTTCCAAGTGGATGAAGCGCACCATACACATTACCGGAAAAATTGAACCCTTCTTTGGCACTTTGGACGAGAACATCCGTTCACTGGAGGACTACCTGCGCGTGCGGACGCACCTGCACGACACGCGGCTGACCATCGAAGGCGAGCAGGAGAGCGTGGACCACGCGGTGAAGATTGTGGAGGAGTACAACCACCTGACACGGCACGGGCGGGAGCTGACGAGCGCAGAGGTGAAGTCGCTGCTGCGCGTGGCTACGGAAGAGCCGCATGAATCGCCGCGGGGGATGTTTGAGCATGGAAAGACGCGGTCGTTCGGGAAGAAAGTGGTTACGCCGAAGACAGCGACGCAGCGGAAGTACATGGAAGAGATTGAATCGCACGACATGACGTTTGGGATTGGGCCGGGCGGGACGGGAAAGACTTATTTGGCGGTGGCGATGGCGGTGAGCGCGCTGCTGACCAAGCAGATGAACAGGATTATTCTGGCGCGGCCGGCGGTGGAGGCTGGGGAGCGGCTGGGGTTTTTGCCCGGGACTTTGCAGCAGAAGATTGATCCTTATATGCGGCCGCTTTATGACGCCTTGTACGACATGCTTGACGCGGACAAATTGGAGCGGTTTTTGGAGAAAGGGATTATTGAGGTGGCGCCGCTGGCGTTTATGCGCGGGCGGACTTTGAATGATTCGTTTGTGATTCTGGATGAGGCGCAGAACACTACCAGCGAGCAGATGAAGATGTTTTTGACGCGGCTGGGATTCAATTCGAAGGCGGTGATTACCGGGGATATTACGCAGATTGATTTGCCGGCGGGGAAGAAGTCGGGATTGATCGAGTCGATGGAGATTTGCGGAAAGATTCCGGGGATTAGCACGGTGCAGTTTGGGGAGAAGGATGTGGTGCGGCACAATTTGGTGCAGCAGATTATCCGGGCTTATGAGGAGCATGATATGGGGCACCCATCGCGCGGAGGGAAGACGAGCGTGACGGCGAAAGAAACTCCTGAAGTTGAGATTGGTGGGCAGGACTGAAGGTGGATTTAACACAGAGGACACAGAGGAAGAGCACGGAGTGCACTGAGAAAGAGAAGAGAGCTGAACGCAGAGACGCTGAGAGCGCAGAGAAGAGTACGGAGAAGAGCACAGGCAGGAGTGCCTGTGCCACAGGGCGCGATTGAAAACCACCAGCGTGGGGTGCGGGTGGCGGTGAGGCCGCTGGAAGAGTTCCTGCAAAACATTCGGGAGGAGATCGGGCTGGGACCGGAGTGCGTGGCGGTGCGTTTGATTGGGGATGGGGAGATGGGGCGCTTGAATGAGAGGTATCGGAAGAAGAAGGGCCCGACTGACGTACTGTCATTTTCAGTGATCGCTGATTCGGGGAAGGCGGGAACTTTGCGGCAGCAGGCGCAGAGGGCGCGGGGGAAATTTTTGGGGGACATTGCGATTGCGCCCCGTGTGGCGCGGCGGAATGCGAAATTGCTGGGGCGGGGGCTTCCCGAGGAACTGAAGGTGCTGATTCTGCATGGCCTGCTGCACCTTTTGGGATACGATCATGAAACCGACCGCGGGGAGATGGAACGCATCGAGATGCGACTGCGGCGGAAGCTGGGAATCGCGTAATGCCGCAACTCTGGGAAACGTGGACGTTTGTCGGCAGCATCCTGGTGTTGGCGCTGGGTCTGCCGATTTTTTCTTACCTGACGCTGATCTATCGCGAATTGGGGCGCATGACCACGGGCCGGGTGCATGAGCACCTGGAAATCTTCGAAGCGGAAATTGAACCTAAACTGAAAATTAATCGCAGGAGCGGCGGGCGGACATTCCGCATCCTGGGGCATTTCTGGCTGGCGTTTGTGGTGCTGGAGACGACGCGGGCGGTGGTGTACCTGGTGCCGAACCGGTGGGAAGCCGCGTTGCAGTTTCTGGTTTTTCTTTCGCTGGAAGTGGTGATTGCCATGCACTTCGTTCCGGACATGCTGCTCTACCGGACGGAGGGGCGATGGCTGAAGCCTTTGCTGCCACTGATCCGGTTCGCGATGGCGTTGGTTTGGCCGGTGCGTGTTTTTCTGGAGGGCGCGGAATCGCTGGCACGGATTTCGGAGCAGGATGCGGAGCGCACGCAGGGGCAGCGCGCGGAAGAGGGGATTGAAGCGCTGGTGGAGGCGGCGGAGGAGGAAGGGATTATCGAGCCGTCGCAGGCGGATTTGATTGAGCAGGTGGTGGAGTTCAGCGACAAGCGGGTGCGCGAAGTGATGACGCCGCGGCCGGACGTGGTGGCGATGCAGGTGGAGGCGTCGCTGGAAGAGCTGCACACGCGGTTTGTGGAGACGAAACACGCGAAGATGCCGGTGTATGGGAAGTCGCTGGACGATATTCTGGGCGTGGTGCATGCGCAGGACCTGCTGCAGATTGCGGACACGGATTTGCCGAAGCGCAAGGTGCGGGAATTGATGCGCGCGGTGCTGTTTGTGCCGGAGACGAAGCTGGGGTCGGAGATGCTGAAGGAGATGCGGCAGAAGGGTCAGTCGCTGGCGGTGGTGATTGATGAGTATGGATCGGTGGCGGGGATCGCTACGGTGGAGGATTTGCTGGAAGAGATTGTGGGCGAAAAACGCGCCGATGAAAGGAAACCATCGCCGGATGCGGTGCGCGAGGCGGATGGCAGCCTGGTGCTGCGCGGGAGCATGACGATTGAAAACGTGGAAGAGTTGTTGGGGATCCACTTCGGGGAAAATTCGGACGAGACGGTGATGACGATAGCGGGATTACTGAGCCATGTTTCGGGAAAAGTGCCGGCGCCGGGGGATAAGGTGGATCTGGAGGGATACCGGTTTGAAGTGCTGGAGGCGAATCAACGAAAAGTGCTGCGGCTGCGGGCGCGGCATTTGCCGGCTGCAGCGAAAATTGCTCCCCGCTAGCTTACGGGATATCCACTTCGTGGAACCCAAAGCCTTTTAACATGCCCGAGATTGTGCTTCGCGCGTTGGCGGCAGCGGTCTTGAGAATGCCATCTTGCAGCGCGGCTCGCTGGAGCTGGCGCTCAGCTTCTTCGCGAACTTCGCTTTCGAGGTTGGGGTCCGGGGAAGAGAATAGGCCAGTATCACGGGAATAGACTTTCGTCCTGGCATTGTCGATGCGTGTGCTGAAGACTTCCGCGGCGGGCAGGTGAATGGAAACTTTCTGCCCTTGTACCAGGACATCGCCGGGCTGCACGCCGGCGAGATTTATACCCGCAACCACTTCTCCGTGCACCACAAGCAAAAGGCGGTCACCCGCTAGAAATTTCGGGAGGTAAGCATTGGCGTGTTCGCCGGAAATTATTTTGTCCATTGTGTAGCTGACGGTTTCCAGGCGCTGTAGTTGCTGAATTTGACGAACCACGGTGGGCTGATCGACGTTGATCAGCGTGCGCCCTCCGTGCAACATCCCAATGAGATGCAATAACCCGAGCCCGCCGGACAACCACACCAGCGCCCCCGCTAGGACAACAGTAAGAAGCGCGCCTAAAAAGATCCCCAGAACCCAGGAGCGGAAGGTGCGGGAGTTTTCCCGCTTACCGTGAGTTGCCGGTTCGACAGCCTGAGCTGCATTGTCAATTGTCATCATGTTTGCCCAACAACTTCAGTGTAGGCCACGGCGAAAATCAGCGCCCGCATTCGTTTGCGATGACCGCGCAGGCGTTACTCCCCATGGTTGAGGCTGCGGGGTCCCTATTGGAAGAGAGGGCGCAGAATCCAAATCAAAATGCCGATGGGGATCACCACCGCAGCAATGGCTGCAAAAATGATAATTGCGAGGAACATCCAATCCCGGCGGGCGTTGGCGCCGGGCTGCTCTTTCTCTCGGATGAGCAGGCGGTAGTTACGTCTGTTCGATTTCCAAAAGACGTGGAAGATGTCGCCTGCCACGGGTATTGCTCCCAGTGTGGTTTCCAGAAAAACGTTGGCAATCATGCGAATGAGAGTGACCACTTGCACGCCGCGACGCCACGCCGCGAACACAATCAAGAAAGAGGCGATGGCCGCCATGGCGTCCCCGATTCCGGGGACCCAGCCGATCAAGGCGTCGAGCCCAAATCGAATCTGGGTTCCGGGGATACGGAAGATGTCGTCCAGGAGGGCGGCAACCTGGTCGAGGTGCTCGTTTGACGTGAGTTTGAACGGCATAGGGTCGGGCCTTGAATATTGTGTAGGCGCGCTTTATTGCACGGGGCGGGGCTTCGGGGCGGGGTCACCTGATTATGCGGGACTTGGCGGCCTGTTGGTTGAGAAATCGAAGGGCGATCACTCTAGCGAGCTTGCTTCCAGCCTTTGATTTTGTTTCATCAATGTGCGGATAGGAACAGCGGGCATAGGGGCACGGTAAGTACTCTTCTTGGTGAGCGCAGCGTCAATGTTGTGCTTCGAGTGAGATCGCGAGGGAGAGTCAAAATGAAGACATTGCTAATTACGGGTGCGTTGGTGCTGGTGCTATCGGTGGCCGGTTGCAGCTTGACCCCAACGCCAGCGGCGCAGGGACCACCGGGACCGCAGGGCCAGACCGGGCAGCCAGGGGACCCGGGACAATCCGGGCAACAGGGAGCGACCGGGCAGGTTGGAGATGCGGGCCAGACTGGCGACGCCGGGCGGCAGGGTCGTGAAGGCCGCGAAGGCAAAGAAGGCCGAGAGGGTAGAGAGGGTCAGGATGCTCCGTGCCCAGCAGGGGAGCATCGCCATATAAACTCGGAGACTGGAAAACCGATCTGCGTCAGGGACTAAGATCCTTCGGCGAAAGACAAGGTTTGGTGATTTAAGTTCGGCAACAATCCTCCGCCAATCGAGTGGCGGAGGATTGTGGTAGTCGGCAATATGGAGTTCGGGAATCAGCAGATGGTAGGCGGATTCATCGAACTTTGAGTAAGTTCTCGGCTCCCCGGTTCATAGCGTCTTTCGAGGTTTCTATGATGGCCCCCCTGTCCAACACTTTTCGCGGAGTGCACTGCAGTCGATGCGGAAAGCCTGTCCGCGTCTCCACTGTGATTGCGAATCGAGAGAGGGATTCGCCGCCGCGCGCTGACGATTCTCAGCATCTTGTTTCGAGGGTTTTCGTTCTTCGGTGCCGGGCTTGCAAGGGGGAATCGGTTTATTCGGTGAATCAAATCGTGGACTCTTCTGTCGACGTGCGTGAGTCACGCGGTCACCGGTAACTGGCCTTCCCGGTCAACGGAGCAAGCTTAAATTTTTGTACATCAGTTCAGTTTGTTAGCTCGACCTTGAGAATCTGGCCCGCACCGACCGGTGGTGCACCGAAGCCAATGTTTGAGATGTAGAGCGCGCCGTCGGGACCAAAGGTGATGCCGGTCGGGACGACCAGAACGCCGCTGGTGCTGTCGATCAGAATCTGCCGCTTGCCATTGGGCAGTATGCGTATGAGACGGCCCGTCCCCGGTTCGGGGCCCGGGTCATTCGTTGAGAAAGAACTCTCGAGGACATACAAGCGATCGCGGCCGTCAAAAGCCACGCCGAGTACCTTGCTGAAACCGGTGGCAACGACCTTAATTTGGCCGCTCGGATTGATCTGGAAGATGCTCTGAGTGTTGAGCTGGTCAGGATCAAACTGGCCGAGGTTGCTGACGTAGAAGACGCCGTGGTTGGCGACCACCGTTGGAACGACGTGCCCCTGCGAGGCCGAGATGTCGACCACCCGCGTGATTTTGCCACTTGTGGTGATCTTGTCCATCTCGCCGTGATTCGGCTCGACGGCGTAGAGATCACCCCGCAATGCGATCATGCTGTACCAGGTGCCGTCGGGTTCAAAGTCGCCCGTGACCGGGTCCGTCGCGTTTGCGACGGGATGGGCCCGCTGAAACGCGCCAAGATCGGCGATCAACGTCCAGCTGCGGTCAGGATTTATGCGGATGACCCCGTTTGGAATGCTGGGCACGCCGTGGGAACATCCGGCGCCGGCAAAAACGGCGTACATCGTGTCACCGATGAACGCGACGTCTGCAACGCCACTGGCGAGGCCGCTGGCCTCGCTGGATGGCAAGTTGTCAACGAACGTCGAAACGTTGCCGTTGGCATCGACCTTCGAAATGCGCGACCCCGTCGTACTTCCAAAATAATCCCCAGGCCCCCGCCCGCCAGCCGAGCAATCTCCCCCTAAACCGGCGGGAGCGTCAATCAGGACACCTGAGGGGAAGCCGCCTTCCGCGACATAGAGATTGCCGTCGGGTCCGAACTTTAGACCGCGAGGATTGACCAGTCCCCCGGCGAAAACGCGCACACTAACGGATGGCCCTTGCGCTCGGGCGCTGGAACACCAGCCCGAGGCAAGCAGTGCAAAACAAGTGAAGGCTACAAGATGGCGTATCGGCTTCATTTTTCCCTCCAATGTCATCTGATCAAAGAATCCGCCAAACTCGAGAAGGAAGTTTTCGGGGGATAGGGGCCTGTAAAATCAGGGCAAAGCGCTGGCGCCGTAAGGGGGCGGAAAATGACCTAAAAGGAGAACCAACAATTTGCTAGACGAACCGTACGCCCGTGGTGAAAGTAAAGTCAACTTATTATTTTAGATATGTATGACCTGCAAATTGGAGTCCGCAACTCAGGTGCGGGCTCTGAGATTGTCCTCAGGGGCTGATGCCCAGTTTCTTGGCCCGACCCCTGAAAACCATTTATGCGATGACTTGGAGTCAGTCGACTCGGTCGCATTCGTTGGAACAAAAAAGAGAGTGGGCGCGAACCCGCGCCCACCCTTTCGCGATCCTTGAGTATCAGGGAGTATCAGGTGCCCGACAGCCCTTTGTTCAGGAGAACCTTAACCTCAACCCGGCGGTTCTCTGCGCGTCCAGCCTTGGTCTCGTTCGAGGCTACTGGTGCCACTTCACCCATGGCGCCAGGCGCCACAATATGCCGAACCGGCACGTTGCATTGCTGGATCAAATAGGCAATTACGCCCTGCGCGCGCTCCATGCTCAGTTTTTGGTTCATGGCGGCATTGCCGCTGGAATCGGCGAAGCCCTTTACCTGGATGATGTACCCCTTCAGGTTGACGGCATTGTGGGCTAATTTATTCAGCGCCGCCTGGTCCGCCGCGGAGATCTTGGTGCTACCGCTTGCAAAGCGGACATCGAGTTGATCCTTGGTGTCGTACTCGCTCAGTTCGGAAAACCGCTTGCTGGTTTCCGCGGCGTTGGCATCAATAGCCGTCGTGTTGGCAGCGATATTCTGCTGGTTCGCCTCGACTCCCTGCTTATTGGCTGCAATGTTCTGCTTGTTTTCAGAGATGTTCTGCTGATTGGTGGCCACGTTCTGCGCGGTGGGAGTTAAACCAGCCTGGATCATCTCGGCGGTTTGCAGATCGTCTTTATCGAAGGTGATTGATTTTGCAAGGACGTGCGTGGCGTCCTGGCTTGTGCCGTCAACTGACACCTTGAGGCCAGGAATTAGCACGGCGGCGGACATTGTTTTCTTGCGCATTCCAAGGCCCTTCGGTTGCTGCACCTTGGTGTCATCGTCAAGCGTTACGGTCACGCTGGTTCCCTCGGTGGTCTTCAGGACGATCACGTCGCCCGTGCGCGCGGTGATCAGCCCCTTGACCTTAGTTTTATCGCCCTGCGCATGGGCCGACACCCACGCCACAAAGCATACGGTCAGCAGTCCCAAGATCATTCTGATTCGCTTGCTGTTCATACTTTAAATTCTCCTCATCGCTTACATTCACGGACTGAGCTCCCGTATGTTTTCAGCTGCCGCCACCCGTGGCTATTGGCAGAAATGACAGTGGAGCTGAAGGCGTTTCAGGCTGACGGAGCATGAGCGATCAAATCCCGATAACCGAAAGCTGGCTCGATATGTGATTAGCGCCATACTCGGGAATTGGGCTTTGCGGAGAAAAAATGAGCTTAGGTGTGGGGCAAGAAAAGGCAGAGGCGAAGAAGGGATTTGGATGGATACCGGTTTGAGGTGCTTGAGGCGAATCAACGAAAAGTGCTGCGGTTGCGGGCGCGGCACTTGCCGGCGACGGCGCAGACGGCTCCCCGCTAATTCACCCGCCATCCCTGTTTTAGTTATAGGGTGGACTTTCGACTAGCTAACTCATCAGGCACTAGACAAGAAAAGGCGACAGTAAGGCCCACTGTGAGAAATATAATTCTTTGATGGCTAGCAATCGAAATGCCCGGGAAAGTACGAGTAATCGTCTCGTCCGGAAAGACGTAATACGGGTTGATAGCTTTGAACCAGTATGGGTTGCTTGTTCTAGGTGCTCCGAACTTGCATACATGACCCCGAATTGGTCCGAGGGACAGGGCGGGTGTAAGTGTATTAGATGTGGCGCTATTTACAACGTTTCGTTGGGCCAGAAATACGCCACACGCTATTTGGAATTGCCGCTTTGGCTCAAGGCAAATTTTAGGGGCCACATTTTCTGGGCAGTAAACGGAGACCATCTCAATCATTTGGAGCGTGTCATCCAAGCAGAGCTAAGAGAGCGACCTGTGATTCAACAGGCCAAAGTTCGAGAAAGATTCAGGACAAATCAAAACATGCCGTTCAATCTGCCCGCCTGGATTCTTTCCGCCAAAAATCGTCCCGACTTACTGAGACTGATCCAACGTTTGCGTGAAACCATTCCCAAGTGACCTGCTCCAAAAATAAAATCACATCCCTGATTGGCGAAGTAGTAGGGAACTGACCGACTGCTCAGTTTCCGTGCGCGTTTGAGTGACTACCGGGATACTATTAATTAGGCGGCTTCGATTTCCACGCGGTGAGGGCTGTCTGTGTGTGCGTATGAGCTTGCGGAGAAAAAATGAGTGAGGGTATGGGACAGAAAAAAGCAGTGGCGAAGGATCAAGCAGAGGCGAAGAAGGGATTTAAGGCGGGGTTTGTGGCGATTGTTGGGCGGCCGAATGCCGGGAAGTCTACGTTGGTGAACCGGCTGGTGGGGCAGAAGGTGGCGATTGTTACTTCGAAGCCGCAGACTACGCGGAACCGGATTCAGGGGATTGTGACGCGGGCGGAAGGGCAGATTGTGTTTATTGATACGCCGGGATTGCATGAGGGGACGACGGTGTTGAATCGGCAGATGATGCGGGAGGTGGCGGCGGCGCTGGAAGGGATTGATGTGCTGCTGTTGATGGTGGATGCGAGCCGGACGTTGCCGCATGCGGATTCGCTGCTGCTGGATCGGGCGCAGCGTTATCCGAACAAGACGATTTTGGCTTTGAACAAGATTGATCGGGTGCCGCGGCCTAAGCTGCTGCCTTTGCTGGAGGCGTTTGGGAAGGCGTTTCCGTTTGCGGCGCTGGTGCCGATTTCGGCTTTGAAGGGCAGCGGTTGCGATGCGCTGGTGAAGGAGATTTTTAAGGCGCTGCCGGAGGCGGAGGCTTATTTTCCGGAGGATCAGATTACGGACCAGCCGGAGCGGTTTCTGGCGGGGGAGTTGATCCGGGAGAAGGCGATTCAATTGACGTATCACGAGGTGCCGCATGCCTTGGCGGTGATTATTGACAAGTATGAGGAGGGGGCGACGCTGCTGAAGATTCACGCTACGCTGCATGTGGAGCGGGATTCGCAGAAGAAGATTTTGATTGGGCATAAAGGGGACATGCTGAAGAGGATTGGGACAGAGGCTCGGAAAGAGTTGGAGAAGTTGCTGGGGATTAAGATTTATCTGGAGATGTTTGTGAAGGTGGTGGCGGACTGGAGAGAGAATCCGGGGAAGGTGCGGGAGTTGGATTGGCACTCGCAGTTGGAGGCGATCGCGGAGGACCAGGGGAAGAGGGGAGAGGAAGAATAAGATTTTTAACACAGAGAGCGTTGAGGTGGAGCACAGAGGGCACAGAGAACCAAGAGAAGAGTCGGAAGGTTGAGACACTAGATCGTAAGAACCCACCCTTCGCAAAAGGCGCGAAGGATGGGGCACCCTCAAGTTCATTTGTCCTGAAACTAACAACTGCATACTAAGAACTTAAAACAGAGGAAATTACTCGGGGGCGGCGATGCCTAGGGATTTCATTTTGCGGTAGAGGTGGCTGCGCTCCAGGCCGAGGGCGCTGGCGGTTTGGGTCATGTTCCAGCGGTGCTCCTGGAGTTTGCGGAGGATGAATTCGCGTTCGTAGGCGCTGCGGGCTTCGTGCAGGGTGGAGTAGGGTTGCTGGGGGCTTTCGGCTACGCCGCGGAAGAGTTCGGGCGGCAAGTGGTGCGGTTCGATGCGGGCTTGCGGGCAGACGATTACCAGGCGTTCGACGAGGTTTCTTAATTCACGGACATTGCCGGGCCAGGGATAGCGGAGCAGGATTTCCATTGCGCCGTCGGTGAGTTCGCGCGTTTTTTTGCCGTATTCGGAGCTGAATTCCGCTAGGAAATAGCGGGCGAGGACGGGAATGTCTTCCTTGCGATCGCGCAGGGGCGGAACGAAGAAGGGAATTACGTTGAGGCGATAAAAAAGATCCTGGCGAAAGGCGCCGCGGGCGATTTCCTGTTCGAGATTTTTGTTGGTGGCGGCGATTACGCGGACATCGACGTGTAGAGTTTGATTGGAACCGACGCGTTCGAAGCGCTGCTCTTCGAGGACGCGGAGAACTTTGGATTGGGTGCGGAGGCTCATGTCGCCGACTTCGTCGAGGAAGAGCGTGCCGCCGTCGGCTTTGGCGAACTTGCCGATTTTGTCTTCGCTGGCGCCGGTGAAGCTGCCTTTCACGTGGCCGAAGAGTTCGGACTCGATGAGCTCTTCGGGGATGGCGGCGCAGTTTACTTCGACGAAGAAGGCTTTGTTGCGGAGGCTGGCGGCGTGGAGGGAGCGGGCGACGAGTTCTTTGCCGGTGCCGCTTTCGCCGTAGATTAAAACGCGGCCGTTGGTTGGAGCGGTGACGGCGATCTGCTGGCGCAGGGCTTTCATGGGGACGCTGTCGCCGACGATGCGGTAGCGGTGGCCAAGCTCGGTGTGGAGCAGCTGGTTTTCTTCCTGGAGGCGGCGCTGTTCGATGGCGTTGCGGACGAGGACGATGACGCGTTCGAGAGAGAGAGGCTTTTCGATGAAGTCAAAGGCGCCGAGTTTGGTGGCGCGTACGGCGGTTTCGATGGTGCCATGGCCGGAGATGATGATGACGCTGGGCGGCTGCGGAAGGCTCTGAATGCGACTCAGGGCTTCGAGGCCGTCCATGCCGGGAAGCCAGACGTCGAGGAGAACGACTTCGACGGAGCTGGAGCTGAGGCGTTCGAGGGCGAGTTCGGCGGACTCGACGGCTTCGACGGAGTAGCGCTCGTCGCGGAGGATGGAGGAGAGCGACTCGCGGATGCCGGCTTCGTCATCCACGATTAGAATTTTGGGATACGCGCTCATTGGTCGATGCCAGCTCCGGTGCGTTCGGTGGCGGCCGTGGCGGGGAGCTCCACGACGGGCAGTTCAATCAGGAAGCGGGAGCCGCGAGGCTGGTGATCTTCCATGCGGAGAGAGCCGCCGTGTTCGGCGATGATGCGGGCGGCGATGGCGAGGCCGAGGCCGGTGCCGCGATCTTTGGTGGAGAAGTGAGGCAGAAACAATTTGTCCTTGTCTTCCGGCGAGATTCCCTTGCCGGTATCAGAAACGGAAATTTCAATAGTATCGGATTCCGGGCGCAATTGCGTGGCGACGGCGATTTCGCGGAAGGGTTCGCCTTCGAGGGCTTCGGCGGCGTTGTCGATCAAGTTGACGATGACACTGCGGAGAAGCTGGCCATCGGCGCGGATGGCGGGGAGATTCGGCTCGAGATTGATTTTCAGACGGATGCCATCGAGGCGGCCGGAGAAGAGTTGGAGGGCTTCGCCGACGATGATATTCGCGTCGGTCGGCTGAATCTTGGCAGTGGGGAAGCGGACGAACTGGGAGAACTCGTTGACGAGCGAGGAGAGGGTGGAGACTTCGCGGACGATCAGGCCGGCGCATTCCTGGGTGATGCGGGTGAGTTCGGGGTCTTTGGGAATTTCGCTGGATTCTTCGCGGCGCTGAAGGAGATGCGTCAAGCGCTGCGCGGAGAGCTGGATGGGCGTGAGGGGATTTTTGATTTCGTGGGCGATGCGACGGGCTACTTCCTGCCAAGCGGCGGATTTCTGGGCGTGGAGCATTTCGGTGAGGTCGTCGAAGACGAGGACGTAGCCCATGTTGGCGCGGCGCGGGCCGAGGGAGCTGACAGTGGCGGCGAGGTGGCGGACGCGGCCGTTGACGACGACTTCGATTTCGCGGGAGACGACGCCCATGCGCAGGGCGCGGCGCATGAGGGATTGCACGATGCGGTGAGGGTCGGGACCGAGGAGGCTTTCGAGGGACTCGATAAGTTTTTCGCCGATGTTGAACATGCGGAGAAGAGCGGCGTTGGTGCGCTGGATGATGCCTTCGGCGTTTAGATAGATAACGCCGGCAGGAATATTTTCGAGGACGGTTTCCATGAGCTGGCGGCGGCGCTCGAGTTCCTGGACGGCTTGCTGGAGGTTGCGAGTGAACTCGTCGATCTGAGAGCGGGAATCGCGGAGCTGCGTGGTCATGGTGTTGAAGGAGCGGACGAGGACGCCGAGTTCGTCCTGGACCTGTTCCGGGACTTGATAGTCGAAATTGCCAGAGGAGACTTCGCGGGTGCCTTCGGCGAGGGCTTGGATGGGGACGGTGACTTGTTTGGCAAGAAAGAGAGCGACCCACATGGCGGCGGAGAGAACCAGAAGAGTGAGGAAGAAGAGAATGAGAAGCATCTGGCGTTTGAGGGCGCGAAGATTCTGCTTTACGTTTTCGTAGTTGCGGGTCTGCTGCTGGATGACGGTCCAGCGTTTGAGGAAATCGGGGCCGGTACGGTAGGCGGCGACGAGGGCGCCCTGCCCGGATCCGGCGAGAGTGACGGGGACGCGGGCGGCGAAGTAGCTTTTATTCTTGGATTGCCAGATTTCGACGCCGCTGGGCAAGGTGTTTTGCAAGGCGCCTTGTTCCCCGCTGATGCTGCAAATATTAAGCGTGCGGTCTTCCTGCTGGTCGTCGCAGACCACGCCGCCTTTGATGAATTTGCCATGGGAGTCGAAGACCCAGACGGCGTCGAGGCCAGCCGTGAAAGCGTGTTGGAGGAAGGACTCGGGAGTTTCGCCGGCATGCTGCGCGGCCTGATAGCCCAGGGTGTGGAGACGCGGGAGTGTGCCGCGGCCAAGATCGTTCAGGAGATTCTGCGTTTCTTCGGAGGCGATTTCGAGGGGCCGGGGGAACCAGCGGCCGAGGGTGCGGTTGAGCAGGGAATAGCTGACGAAGAACATGAAGACGATGGGGAGCAGCGAGATGGCGGTGGCGCCGAGGACCATCTTGGTTTTGAAGCGGGCGCCGAGATGATCTTTGCTGCGCTCGGCCCACAAGCGCACGAGGCTGCGGGTGAGGATGAGGCCGAAGATGAGCAGGGCGGCGGTGATGAAGCTGGAGACCGCGTAGAGGGCGATGACTTCACGCCAGGATTGCGGCTCGAGGGGGACGTCGAGCGAGCCGAGGGTGAAGACGGCGGCGAGGAGCAGTGTGATGAAGATGCCGCCAAGGGTGAGTTGGACCCGAAGCCTGCTGCTGGAACCGCTCATCGGGAGCCCTCGACCGGTTGGGAGAGGAGCGGGCGCAGGGCGCATTGGGAGCAGACCGGTGCGCGGGAGCGGCAGTAGAGCTTGCCGGTGTGGACGATGAGGGCGTGAAATTCGTTGAAGAGTTGGGGGTCGTTGGGTAGACTTTTTTCGACCAGCCTTCGAATCTCCTCGTAGGATTCATTTCCGGCAGCGAGTCCATGGCGTAGAAGAATGCGCCGCGTGTAGGCGTCCACAACAAAGACGGGGTGATTCCCTGCGTAGAGCAGGATGGAATCGGCTGTCTCCGGGCCGATGCCGTGAACGGTGAGGAGTTGCTGTCGCAACGTTGCCGTGGGAGTGCGAAACATTGCGACGAGGGAGCCGCGATATTCCTTGCGGAGAAACGTCACGAAGGCTTTGAGCTTGCGGGCTTTTTGGCGGAAGTAGCCGGAGGAGCGGATGAGGCGGGCCAGCTTGGGTTGAGGAACTGCTTCGATGGCGGAGGGAGTGAGGAGTTTTGCCTTGCGGAGATAGGCGATGGCGCGGGCGACGTTCAGCCAGGCAGTGTTCTGCACGAGGATGGCGCCGACGATGATTTCGAACGGTGTGCGTCCGGGCCACCAGTGCTGCTCGCCGTGAGTGCGGAACAACGCATCAAAATATTGGGAGAGGATGGGCAGGTTTTTGGGAGCCGGAGTAGGGAGAGTGTTCAAGCTACGGGCACCTTGACGGATGGACACGCCGGTAGGACGGGAATCGGGCAGAGTGGGGCTTGTACACATCTCATTCGCAC
>DATHOY010000274.1:0-15270 GCA_035484435.1 Vulcanimicrobiaceae bacterium
TTGCCATGGTCCCTCCGCTTCATGGCCGACGTTCGCGCGGCGCGAACGAAAGAGAAAATCGGCCATTCCGGTCGGGATGACAGAAAACTGCAGGAGAAAGAGGGACCCACCCTTCGCAAACGGCGCGAAGGGTAGGCCACCTGAAGCGCTCGGAGTTTGTTAGAAGACTTGTTGGAAGCCGACGTTTACTACGTCGCGGAACTTGGGCGTGCCTGGAGGCAGCTTGGAGAGATCGAGGAAGTCGGTGTCAAAGGCGTAGTTGCGGGTTGGCGGCGAATAAACCGTGCCGCAGCATTTGAAAACACCGGTGGCGTATTGCGAATAGAACAGGCTGACCATTGAACCTCGATAGTTCAGCGAGACGCCTGGCTTTCCCCAATTTTCGAGGTAGCGAAGGAAGTTGTGAACGCCGCCATCGGTGCCGAAGTCCTGAGGGACACCGGCGAATCCGGGTTGAGGGAAGTTGATGTTTTTGCCAGTGGCGATAGCGACGCGGTAGTAGGTGGTGGTGGCGACGCGGCCGGCGACGGTGGCGGGACTGGTGAAACTGTTGAGGTCGCTCCAGCTGTTGGAGAGAAGAGTGACGGTATCGCCAAGGACGGCTGATTCGGCGTGAGGATCACCGAAACCTGCACCGTTGGCGTTGTAATTCCCGAGGATATAAGCAGGTTCTTCGGCAGCCAGAGTAAAGCCGCCGAGACCGTTATCGGGGCGAGTGGGCAGATTGCCAAGGGTGCCGTCGATGAGTCGGACACCATGGCGCGGACCGGAAACCCAGTTCGGCCGTGCAACAGCGAAGCAGGTAACGGTTTTATTCGGGAGGCTGCCAGGCTGAGCCACGCCAAATCCCAAACCCATGTAGTTGGCTGAGTAAGTATCCAGGATGCCGTTTCCGTTCACGTCTTCGCCGATGTTCAGAGTTTGATCGGGGATTCCGGCGGCGCTGCCGGGATTGATGACATCTTCATAACCGTATTCGCCGTTCTTGGTGCCCGCCGTAGGACTTGCGATCATGCCGCGGCGATCCGAGAAGTAAAGGATGTAGCCGTTCTGGGATGTAAATTCGGTGTTTGCACCTGAGGCGCCGATGGCACCGGAGAGCCAGAGCCGCAAATTGTTGACGTCGATTTCGACGAGGTTGAGAACGCCGCCAATGCTGCAGTTAAAGGTGGCGCGCTGATTCTCGCGGAATTCGCCTTCGCGAGTTTCGTACATGTTGATGGGGTACCAATTGTTGCGAGTGAGCGCGCCGGTGACGACGCTGTTGGTTCCTGGATCCAGCAAGAGTTCCGCGGGGGAGGCAACGCCATCGCCGTTGCGGTCGGCCTGCATCTGAAGGAGCAGGATAGCGTTGGGGTGAACGGTATTGGGCACGCCGACAGTGGGAGGAGTGACTCCGCGTGCGAAACCCAATTGCAGCCATTCCTGGGTAACCGGGACGAAGGTGCCGTCAGCCCGGCGAAGCTCGACGCGCAGATAACCATCGAGAAGATTCCAGGGCTGGACAACCGTGGTGGTGCCCGCGACCTTAGTAGTGGTTGGAGCCAAGACGGGGGCGGTAGCGGGAACGAGGGTGGTTTGGCCGGCGGGAGGAGTTGCGGGAACGATGTTCCAATTGTTTTCGCCGCCGGGACCCACACGAGCTGTGGTGACTCCGCCTTTAGTATCCGTGGTTAGCACGCCTTCAGCAAAATAGGTATTGCCGACTACTCCTACCACGGGAACGCCGTTGGTGTAATCGGGGGCGGCACCGCTGGTCTGGAGATTCGCCAAACGGATATTTTGCGCGTCGCCGGCGCCGCCGGGCAATTCGGCGGGATCGTCCGTGAGCAGTACGTGGATCTGGGCCTGATTGTAAAGGCGAGATTCGCCAACGAGAGAAGTTGTAGCTTCGCCGGGGAGAGGACGCCGAACAATTTCAATGGGGCCGACGCCGGGCTGAACGAAGGACAAGGTGAGCTGCTTTGCACCGGTAGTGCCGCTGAGAATCATGCCGGCGTAGGTGGAGGTGGAAAGGGAATTCCAAATGGGATTTACGCCTCCAGTCCCAGTGGGTGAATAGGTTGCGGTCGGACCACCGATAGAACTGCCGTCATTCGGGTTGACAGTGAGGTTCCGGCAGGCGGGTTGCGCGCCGTCGCAGCCACTCGGGGCAGTCGGGACCATAATGTTTCCGGTGCGGCCTTGGGCGGTGGTGCTTGCGCCGTTAGCCAACTGGTCGCGCACAATGTCTCCAGCGGCGCGGATGGGACTGTGGAAGGTGAGCGTGGCACCGGCGCCTTCGGCGAGGAAAAGATTGCCGTTGGTTTGCACGCGTCCGGCAAAATCGAAATTAGGACCAGGAAAATAGCTGAGGTCGCTGTCGGAAAAAACACCAAACTGAAAGACGGGGATTTGCGCCACTTCGACGTTGCGGATCAAGCGAGCTTCATCCCCCGCCTGGCTGTCGGCGGTGACCTGCAAACTCAAGCGAACAATTCCGGCTTCCAACCCCGCGTTGGGGCCGCTGCTGATGGTCTGAACTGTGGTTGGTGGGGCGACGCAGCCTCCTCCGACGCCCGGCACGGTGAAGACGTACTCGGGATAGGTGCTGCCGACGGCGGATTGCGGAGGCGGAGCATTCTGCAGATTGGCGATGTCGCAAGTGGTGGGAGCGGCGACTTGAGTATAGAGAAGGGAAAGATCGGCCATCATCTTTTCCATGCCGGCTTCCGCGCCATAGTAGGCAGCGGTATTGCCGGAGTCGGCGGCCTGCAGGTGTTGCTCGTGGTTGACTTTGTAAACGAGAGCAACGGCCATCGCGGACATCAAGGCGAGCATTAAGAGGACAGCGACAAGAGCGACGCCTTTCTGCGACTTAGGCGCGATTTTTGCGAGTAGAGCGCGTTTCATAATGGCCCCTTATCCGTTCGAGATTCCTAGTTGTATCTGTCGCGGAAACTGAGATTTCTAGGACCGATCGAAGTCGTCAAATTGATTCGAAAAAAGTTACCATTCGGCTCCGGGCGGACAGCCCTGGCGGTCACACTGATATTCACTTTGCGAATCTGGTTGGGTTGGGACACCGGTGGCAGGCCAGTGACCGCGTTCAAGGAGTTGGAAGTTAAGGCGTTCGTGATGGGGTCCACGATGTCGTAAGTGAACTTCATATCTTCAATGTGTTCGGCAATGGGAATCGGAGCATGGGCGCCGACCTGGCGCATGATTCGCGCGTCGGGTCCGCTGGGGCCCGCGAAGGGTTGAATGAAATAGGTGACCATGACGAGGCGGGAAACCTGGGTAGGAGGATAAGTGGCCGGATTGGTGCCGGGAGTCGCGAGGGCTTTGATGTTTCCCGAGGGCGCTGCCAGCTGGTTGAAATTCAGGGGATCGGAGCCGAAGGTAATCACAGACCCCCCCACGGCAGTGACTACTCCGACGGCGGCACCGTAGGCATTCTGCAGAAGCATGACATCACCCGGAGTGACGCCGACAGCGGGATCGGTGGGTGCGGGAAGGGTGGCGACAGGCATGGTGAGGCTGCCACCGTTGGGATTAATCACGGCGGCTTGAAACGCCGACCAATTCAACGTGGGATCCACATAGACGACCTTGATGGCGTCGCTCGGCTCGGAAATCGTGGGACCAATGGCGTTGCCGGGAGTTACTTTGTAGAGAAGACCCTGGGTGAAGGGGGCATCGGGTGCGGTATAGCAGAGGTTAGGATCACAGGCAAAGTTGGGATCGATGCCGCCGGTGACGAGGGAAGGAATGGGAATGCCGTTCAAGGGAACGCCGGTGCCTGCCTGCGAAAGGTCTCTGGTGATCTGGCTGAGAGCGGCACGGGCCTCGGTTTGAATTTCGGAATATTTCAGGGAACGCGAAGAGGATTGCACTGAGCTGGTGAACATCAGTACAGCAGCAGTGACGATGACGACAGTGACCGCCAGGGCGATCAGCAGCTCGATCATCGTGAAACCCATCTGGGAGCGATTTGAAGAGCGGTGCATAGATGGCCTCTTATTGAAACCGGGAGATGTAACCGATGACGGTGTAGTTGCGGATGCCGCGTACCGTGGAGTTCACTTGCACAGTGACGGTAATTTTGCGGATATCAGGACTGGTGTTCCCGGTAGCGTCGGTCAAGGGTTCAATGAGAATCTGGCGCTGAAGATTATTCAGAGGAATGATCTGGTCATCCGCAGTGCCAATGATGCCATCAGGTCCCGGGAGGATCTGGCGGTCCAGGATGGCGGTTTGCCCGGTGCTGCCTACGATGCCGTTCGGGCCGGCGAGAAAGAGAGGCTGAAAACCGCCGAGGAAAATGCCGCCCCGGTTGGTGTTCTGGATGCCAGCCCAGCCGATCGTACCGTCATTGCGCGCTGTGTAGACGGCCTCCAGGGCTTCACGGGCTTTCTGTTTAGCGACCAAGTCTTCGCGCGTGTATTGAAGGAAGGAGAGCGACTGCGCGAAGAGGCCGGCTAGCGCGGCGAGGCCGACGATGAGAATGACTGAGGAGATCATCGCCTCGATCAAACCAAAACCGGCATGGCGCGAATGGATTCGCATCCTGGCCGAGTGAAAAGGTGAGCTCACTGGGTCCATCCTGTGGCTCCGCCGGCGAGTTTGGTTAGCGTCCAACCCTTCGTACGGCCGGTGGAGCCATAAAGAGATACCGCCCTGCTGGAGAAAAGATTGGTCGGCTGCGCGATGTAGACAACGCCGTTGTTCAACCGGTTTCCCGCATCCAGGGCCCGGCCGTCGGGCTCGAAGTAGATTTGCGTGCCGCCGCCGCCGTTGCCGAGATCAAAATCGATGGCATTGTTGCCTGAGCCGAAGCCGTCCGGGGTGGTAAGCGCGCCGGTCGGGATGCCTGGAATAACGAGAAACTGCATATTACCCGGAAGGGTGAGAGGCGGCTGTGCCGGCTGAAAGGCCGGGGCACTGTCGGTAATTGTTGCGCCGATAAGGGCGACTGTTCCGACATCGACTTGGATCGTGTTCGGTGCGTTGAAGGTTACGCGATAGATACGGCGTTCATCCACGGCCCGTTCATGGGCTCGGCGCATTTCACCGAGGACCAATTCCATGCCTGCGTTCGACCTTGAGTTGTAAATCGAAGGCATCAGATTGGCGAAGGCAGCTGCAGTCGCAGCCAGTACGATCGTGACCACAATCGTGATTTCGAGCAAAGAAAAACCGGATTGGGTGGACCGTCGGGCCGAGGCTGGGTAATTTGTACACATACAGAGGCTAAGTCTCCTGACCTGCTGTCCGTGAGAGGATGCAATTTTGGAATGTTGAGCGCCATGGTACGGAGGGACACTGTACCAGGCTTACCAGTACCGGTACCATTACATCCCGATTGAGCTTGCGCGGCGTGAGGATATGCAGGATTCAAGGGGTGACAGCTACATAGGTCCAAGCTAACTTAATTATTATGTGTGTGTTAAGGGGAATCCTTTGTGATTCTTAATCAGCTGAGTAGTGTGGCCCGCCTGGAATCAGGAGGACAGGTGAATGCTGGCCCCTGCCGAGAAGCAAAAAGGCCTCACGAGACCTCCTTCTAAATGAGGAACGCCAACCGGGAGGTTGGCGTTCCTGGGCGAGGTCACTTGGACTTGTAGGTAAAGGAGAGCCTTGTCTCTTCGTTGAGGACGAGGGGACGAAGGAAACGGTAGGAGTTCCCGGCACGGGGAATGTCGATGGCTACGGGGAGCACGCCGGCGACGCGCTGTTGGAGGTTGTAGACGTTGGAGGATGGCGGAGGTGCAGGAGCCGGCGGAGCATTTTTGTTTTTCTTTTCCTTGTGGCCGCCGATCATGGCAGTTGATGTGTCGACCGTGATCGCTTCCGCGCTCACTTCAACGGTTTGGGTGACGGTGCCAAGCTCGAGGCCGATTTGATAGGCGTGGGGATTGAATGCGTCGTAGGTGATGGTGGACCGCATGGTTTGGAAGCCCGGTTTGTGGGCGCTGAGTTGATAGGTTCCGGAAGGCAGATTCGGCAGGAGCCAGCGGCCGTCGGGACTTGTGGAGGCGCTCCAGGAGGCGTTGGTCGAAAGATTCTTTACCTCGACGATAGCGGCCGGGATGACGGCGCCGGAGGGATCGATCACGACTCCACCGATCTGGTTGGGAGCAAGAGTCACGCCGGGAGACAGCAATGCGAGCCCGGAGAAGTTGCGGCCGTTTATGGGATTTACAAAGCCCGCGCCCGCGGTGCCGCCGACTCCGGCGCCAGCACTGAAACTTTCGGCTCTGCCGTAGAGATCGAGCGACGATGGCCAGTAAGTAGCCGCGAGCGCGTCGCCGCCAAAATCCTTCACCTTATATTGCTCGGGCAGGAAAACCTCCCACTCCAGAATGCTGATGGGGATATCCATTCTCGGAAGGGAGAGGCCGGCGTCGCCTTTTTTGGCGAAGGGCGATCCGGCGTGGAGGAACACGAAGGAGACGGTATAGGCGCCGGCGGGACGGAAGCCGGTGCGGAGAAGCGGGACGCGGCTGCCGTCAGCGCCCTGCACGGGTTTCACTTTTTCGCCGGCGACTTCGGCGGTGAGTATGTTCACGCCCGCGGGAAGATCCACTTTCAGAAAAGGTTGGGCTTGATTTTTCACCGTGAGTTTTATTTCGGTGAGGGATTTGCCTTCGGACGTGACGAGCGTTGTGACGACGGCGCGTTCGGCGACGGCGGCGAGAACGCTGGCGTCCGGGAAACGAGTCCAGTCGAGCGCGAGAGCTGGCGATTCATCGGGTTGGCGGTGATAGCGGAAAGCGGCTTCGAGCGAGTAGCGGGAGAGCGCGCGGAGATAAGGATTGATTTCCTTGATGTCGAGGCGCTTGAGGCCGCCGGATTCGTGAGCGGCAAGCTCGAGCGTGCCCTGGCCTTCGACGAGGACTTCACCGGTTTCGCGCTGGGCGTTTTTGAAGGCGATGAGGGGAGCGGCGGCTTTGGCGTCGGAGAGCGGGCGCTCCATGGAGATTAGAAATTCGTGCATGGAATGACCGCGGCCAGCGACGTGAAGAAGAAGAGCGCCGTTCAGGATTTCGCTGGATTCGAGCGAGGCGCCGTTGACGGAAGTGACTTCGAAACCTTCGGGAATGGCTACGGAGAAATGGTCGGCGTCGCCCTGGATGACGGTGAGATTGGCGAGGGCGGCGATTTGCAGATCGGATTCACTGACGGAGACGAGAGTTTTTACGTCAGAGAGGAAACGAACTTCGCGTGGTGTTACGGGAGCGACCACTTCGCGAGTGGCCCACCAGATATTCGCGACCTGACCGGGAACGAGGGTGGCCTCGATTTCGGTGTTGCCTTTGACGGAGGCGCGGTGAGTGATGATGCCGTGGTTGAGCTGGACGTTGGCGCGTTCGCCGGGAACGGTGAGGACGAGGCGGACGCTGCCGGCGGAGGGAACGGGAAGAACGAAAGAGGCGCGGCCGGTTTCGATGGCGAGGGGAAGGCCGGCGTCGAGATTGACGGAGAATTCGGATTCGCCGGGAAGGACGGCGACGTGGGTGCCGTTGTCGAGGAGAAGAGGGACAGGGCGGGATCCCTGGCGTGCGTCGAGAACGGTCATGCCGGTGGTGAGCGGAACTTTGGCGGAATTGGCGCCGAGGGTTTCGCCTTCGAGCAGGACGGAGCCGAGGACATCATCGTTCGAGACGCGGAATTTCAGATCGGCGCGCTTGAGGATGTAGGGAAGCGGGGGAAGATCGGATTTTTTGCCGGGACGATTGGCGAGGGCGAGGAGGCGATTGTACTCGTCGAGAGAAAGGGTGACGTTGCCGGTGGGGGGTAGGGGCGATTCGAGGCTCCTTTGGGCGAATGCGGGAATCGCGAACGAAAAAGCGAGAACGATGAACAATAGACGAGTTTTCACTTGCCACCTGCCTTTTTGTCCTGCTGATAGTTGAATTCAGCGGAAGGAGATTGATTTTCACTGGTGAGTTCGGAAACGAGAAAGAGAGAGGGGCCGTACGCGGGGAAGTCCACGCGGACGGGAAGAATGCCGGTGGCGCGGGCGCCGCGCTCGGTGGAGTGGAATTTATCGACGAGGGATTGCGCTTGGGCGGAGAGTTGCTTGTCGTCTTTTGTTTTGTCGACTCGTAACTCGCTCCTGCCCATTGATTCAAGCATTGTCATGCCGCCGGTAACGCCGGGAGAGGCTGCAGGCGGCGCGAGTGGTGTGTCCACGGGCGGTTCGGCGACGGATGCGACGAGGACGGAGGAGATTGGGTTCACATAGGCTTCGGGGTGAAACGAGCCGGGCTCGGAAGAGAGGCGGAAAAGCGGGGGAAAGAAAACCTGGAGGGCGGTGCGTGAGACGGGCAGATCCAGCGCGGGAAGCGAGAGTTTCAGGCGGCCTTTGTCGGTCCAAGTGGCGCCGGGAAGCATGTAGACGATTTCGAGTGCGAATTCTGAAGCGTCTTCGCCGGCGCGGGATTTTGCGAGAGGGAGAAGGATGTTGCCGTCGGGCGCGGATCCCGGGCGGACGGGCTTTCCCGCAAGAGAGGCGCTCCAGAGTGTGGCGCCTTGCGGAAGCGAGACTTTGACGAAATTGCGCTGGTTGTTGCGGATGGCGTAGCGCGATTCGACGAGGGATTTTCCGTCCTTGGTGAGGAGGACGCGATAGCGGGCTTCCTCGATGTTGGCCATGAGCACAGCTTGCTGGGCGTAACGCGCGACGGTGATGCGGAGCGAGCGCTGGGATTTGGCGTCGCCGGCGCGGGTGCGAAAGGCGATCAGCGCGGGAGACTGGCGATTGGTGACGGGTTCGCCGAGGTCGGTGGCGTCGGCGCGCTCGAGGCCCTGGGTCTTCACGGAGTCTTCCTTGATTTCGCCGGCGCCGAGGACGTCTACGGCTACGCCGCCGGAGTCTCGTTCGGTGCCGGTGAGGCGGAGAAGGGGAATATCCATCTGGCCTTCGCGCGGAAGAGCGGCTTCGCCGGTGATGACAAAGCTGGCGGATTGTTCGACGGGTTCGAGGAAGGTGATGAGGAGTTCGCCGGACTTCATTTCCCAGTCGGCGACGAGGGCGCCCTGGACCTGATTGATGGTGACTTTTTCGGGAAGCTGAATTCGAGCCTCTTTCGCGGCGCCTTGCGTGATCTCGAGGTTGACGTTGGCGGTGAGAGAGGTGGAGTCTTCGCCGAGACCGATGAATTGGGTGAGCGTGCCGCGCATACGGAGGGGAAGCGCGGCGTGGTGGTCTTCGGTTTTGCGGCGCCAGGCGAAGGTCATGGGCTCGGCACCTTTTCCGTAGGCGGTCCACTTGTTGCCGCCGTTCGGGAGGTCGGCGGTTTCGGAGAACAAACCACCGTAGAGAGAGAGGTCGACACCGGCGCGGGGAATTTCGAGGGCGACCTTGGTGACGCCGGAAAAGGTGGAGGGGATGGAAAGACGCTCTTCGCTGGCGGAAGAGGAAATGGGCAAAGCGATTTCGAGCGTGATTACCGAGCGGCCGGGATGGGAGAGCAGCGCGGAGAGTTGCGAGGCGTCCTTGCCGGGTGAGGGCGGAGCGAGGGAGAGCGATTTGCCGTCAAGCCTGGCTTCGCGGACGAAGAGACCGGCGGGAATGGGGACGCGAACCCAACCGTTTTTGAGGACGTCGACAGTGAGGGTGGCGCGGCCGGAGGCGAGGTCGGTGTCTACGAGGAGGTCATAGTCGACACGGGTGAGGGTGGCGTCGACCGGCGGCGGCTCGGGATCGCGCTCGGTGGGATAGGCTTTCACGCGGAGGGCGCGGTATTCGGGGACGGAGATGACGACCCAGCCAGGGGAGTGGTTTGCGTCTTGCGCGAACAGAGGCCCTGCTGGACAAAAAAGAAGCAGACCGAGCAAAGTGACGAACGCAATCGCGCGGCGGAGCGTGCCGAGCGAAACGACGAGGCGGGGCGACGCAAAATTTGGCATAGGTTGTACCTCACTTAGGGAGAGAACGGGCGAGCAGAGATTTCTTGCAGGGAAAATGGTTGCTAGAAGGAGCAATTATTCAGGAGACAAATTCGACGTGAGAGGGAAGAGAGTCCGAGTACTACTGAAGCTGGGTTGAAAGACCAGCGCCATATTTCCGAGGGTGGAGATGGGAGAAGAGTGGGCGTTTCGGGGGGCGGGGGCAGGTGCTATGATGGCCGGAAAATCGGTCCCAGGGAGTGGCCCAGATGCCGGATAAATACGATACACCCAGCGCGCAATTTTTGGAACGGAAGCTGTCGACGATACTTTCGGCGGATGTGGCGGAATTCAGCCGGTTGATGGGAGAGGATGAAGAGCAGACGCTGCGTGTGTTTCGCGGGCACAAGAAAGTTTTTGAGTCCGTTGTGGCGATGCACAATGGGCGGATTTTTAATACCGCGGGGGATGCGATACTGGCGGAGTTTCCGAGCGCGGTGGAGGCGGTGCGTTGCGCGACGGATATTCAGGCGGCGTTGCGGACGCGGAACGATCAGCTGTCCCCGAACAGGCAAGTGCGGTTTCGGATCGGGATTAATCTGGGCGACATCCTGATTCAGGGGCAAGATTTGATGGGCGACGGCGTGAATGTTGCCGCGCGCCTGCAGACCGCGGCGGAACCGGGCGGAGTTTGCATATCTGGGACGGTGCACGACCAGATTCGGAACAAGCTTTCGATGTCGTTTCAGTCGATGGGGGAGATGAGTTTCAAGAATATCGCGCAGCCGGTGCGGACATTTTCCATCACGGATGCGGAGGGAAGTGGGCCGTTTCCTTCCAGGCAGCCTGTGCTGGTGCCACGCGGGAACACGAAAGCGATTGTGGCTGTAGCGGCGCTGGCGGTGGTGCTGACTGGAGGGGGATTTTGGGCCTACACGGCGCGGCAGCAGAGCGGCGAAAAACCAAATGCCGGCGCGACGGTTCCCGCGCCGCAGCCACAGGTGACCGCGCCAGCCGCTGTAGTTCCGAGTGCGGAGAAGTCTGACCCGAACCCGGCAGAGGCAGACAAGACGGCACCAACAAAGAAACCGAAACCGTCAGACGAACCTGTGCGCACCGCCGCGGTGGCGCCGCGGAAAGCGCCAGCGATGGCCGCGCCGGTTCCACCGGCAAGCAAGAGCGGGACACTGGACGGGATTTACTCCGGGCAGATTTGTTTTGCAGAAACGCGAAAAGATGCGGCGCGGTGTTTTCATGGCGAAGGAACGGCGGCGGGGAGCAAATTGGCCGGCAAATGGCCGATGGGGAAAGACAGCGGAGTGGTGATGAATCTGACCGGGCATATTACGCCATCGGGCGAGGTGGGAATCGAAATGCATAGCAAGGCCGCGGATGGAACGGTGTTGAACAATATTTATCTGACGGGAACGATTCAGGATGGGCTTATGAAGGCGGATGGCGCGTTTCAGATGGGGCGTAAGGTTACGTTGGATTGGCATAAGAATTAGCCGGACGGAAATTCTAAAAATTACAAATCGGATTCTTTTTGCGCTGGCCTCCAGCGTAGCGGACCGGTCTTGACAGATTTTGGGTGGGCGGTGGAGAAGAATCTGTCGCGCCTCCGGCGCTTGGATTTTGGGGGATGGTGGTCCCAGCCCTTACGGGCTGGGCTAACTTGTGCTGCGCCTCCGGCGCTTTAGGAATACAGGCAGAAGCCTATGCTACCGGCGGTGTCAGGAGGTGCGGGAGAGGAGGGAGGCGATTTCGATGATGGGGTTGGGGAGTTGGCGCATGGCACGGACGAAGGCTGCGACCAATTGGGGATCGAACTGGGTGCCGGCGCAGCGCTCGAGTTCGGATAGGGCTTGTTCGGCGGTGCGGCCTTTTTTGTAGCTGCGGTCGCTGGTAATGGTGTCGTAGGAATCGGCGATGGTGATGATGCGCGCGCCGAGCGGAATGCGTTCGCCGGAGAGGGCTTCGGGATAGCCGGAGCCGTCGAAAAATTCGTGGTGGTGCAAAACCATTTCGCGGATGCGAGCGAGCGGAACGAGCGGCTCCAGAAGTTTTCCACCGAAGGTGACGTGGGTCTTCATGGTGTCCCACTCTTCGAGATTGAGCGGGCCGCTCTTGTTGAGAATAACTTCCGGGATGCCGACTTTGCCGACGTCGTGGAGGACGGCGCCGAGGCGGATTTCCTCGACCTCGAGATCGTTCATGCCGAGGGCTTCGGCGAGAAGGGCGGCGTAAGCGGAAACTTTTTGCGAGTGGCCCTGGGTGTATTGATCCTTGGCGTCGATGGCGTAGGCGAGCGAGGTGACCGTGTCGAGAATGGATTGCGGTAGCGCGCGCGGGCCGTCGGCCGGCGGTTCCTGGGCGATTTCGGTGTGGGGCAGGGAATCGGTGAACTGGCGAAGGCGTAGATAAATTTCTTCGAAGGCTTCGGGGCCGGTGGTGAAGAGGCGCTTGAGAGTGACGCCGAGATAGGCTTCAAGGACGTCGCGCTTCCAGCGGCGGGCTTCGTTGGGATCGACGTGATCGGCGGTGGAGACGGTGTTGCCGCCCTGGTGCTTCGAAAGGTACATCGACGCGTCGGCGACCTGGATGAGTTCCTGCGGGGAAGCGCCGTGGAGCGGATAGCAGGCGATGCCGAAGCTGGCGCTGATATTTTTTTCGCGAAGAAGCGGATCGGCGGCTATCCAGCCGCGAAGTTTTGAAGAGAGCTGGCGAGCCTGCTCCATGGTGGTTTCGGGCATGAGGATGACGAATTCGTCGCCGCCGTAGCGCGCGACAACGTCGGAGCGCCGGCAGTTGGTTTCGAGAATCTGGCCGACGCGCTGGAGAACGAGGTCGCCTTCGAGGTGGCCGTAGAAATCGTTGACAAATTTGAAGCGGTCGAGGTCCATCAGGACCAGAGCGAACGCACGGCTGGCACGGGAAGAGCGTTTCCATTCGGAAGAAAGCGCTTCCATGAAAAAGCGGTGAGTCTTGACGCCGGTGAGGCCGTCGGTGATGGCCTGCTCCTGCGCCTTCTGGAAAGTCAGGGCGTTGTGGAGAGCGCCGGAGATAAGGTCGGCGAGAGTGCGAAGGAGCAGCGTTTCTTCCTCGGAAAATTCCACTTGTTGAAGGGTTTCGACGTAGAGGACGCCGTGAAGATGATCAGCGTAGAAAATGGGAAGGCCCATGGCGGTGGCGGAGTCGGGAAGAACCGGCTTCGCGCCAGCTTGATTGTTGGGGAATGAGCGATAGGTGGCAGATTTTCCGGTGCGCGCCACCTGGCCGATGAGGCCGGTGTCGAGAGAGAGGCGATGGCCGAGCGCGCCGCGGCGCGCGCCACTTTCGGACTGGATGACGAGTTCGCGGGTGGTGTAATCGAGAAGAGCGATGCCAATGTGATCGTAGCCGAGGCCATTCTCGAGCTGCTCGGTGATTTTGGTGAGGACCTCGTCGGGATTCAGCGTGGCGATAGCATCGCGGGAAATCAGATTGAGCAGGCTGAGGTGACGGGCCTTGGTGCGCTCGTTCTGGAAGAGGCGCGCGTTTTCAATGGCGATGCTGGCTTCACTGGCGAGGACACGGAGGAGCTCGAGGTGGCCTTCATCGTAGGCGCGTTCGTGGTCGGAGAAGATACAGAGGGCTCCGATAGCCTGGTCGTAGGCGACCAGCGGCACGCCGCAGAAGGAACCGGAAGTGCGGATGGGATCAACGTTCAGCTTGCGTGTTTCAGTAACAAAATTTTCGCGGATAAGGACCGGTTGACGGGTGCGAATGATGTACTCGGTAAGATGATTTCCGGCGGGACGCGAGTGCATGGGGCCGCGCTCGCTGCCAAACATTTCAAGTTCGAAATTGATGGTGTCGCGGACAGGGTCGGGCGAAGCGATATAGAGGTTATCAACGTCGAAGAGGCGGCGGAGCTCTTCCCAGATTTTCAATAGGAGCTCGTCCTTGTTGAGGGTGGAGCTTAAGGCGCGGCCGATTTCGTTGAGGACGTGAAGCTCCTCGGAGCGGCGGGAAGTCTGTTGGACGAGATAACTGTTTTCAACGGCCATGCCGATCTGGTGGCCGAGGGCGAGGAGGAGGCGGAGTTCGGCGGGAGTGAAACGGCGGTTGTCGGGGGTGCCGAGAAGGAGAAGGCCGAAAGCCTGCTCCTTTGCTTGAAGGCTGATGACGACGACACTGCGGAGGCCGTGCTTCAAAGAGAGTTCGCGGAAGCGGCGGAGGGGTTCGTCATTTTCGAGGGAGGTGAGATTGTCGTCGCGCAAGTCGCGAAAACCGAGGAGGCCGCCGAGGCGGGAGACGAGGCCGACGAGATAGTCGTCGAGGCCTTCTTCCTGGGCGATGTTGCAGAACACGTCGGGAATGCCGGCGGACACAACGGAAGTGGGGCCGGCGGTGTCGCCATGATGGAGGAAGAGGGCGCCGGAAGGCAGGCGGACGACGCCGAGGACGCGGTCAAGAGCCTGGGCGAGCATGCGCTGAATTTCGCCGCCGACGAAACTGGAGGTGGCGAGATTGAGATTCGAGAGGGCCAGCATGTTGCGCTCGACGCGACGCTTTTCTTCCTCGTAGACGGCCATGACGAGGAGCATGCAGACGAAGGCGACCGGAAGAGCAGAAACGATGAGGATGGAATCACCGATGAATTTTTGCGCGGACTGCAACAGAAAGAAGGCGAGGAAGACGATACCCCACAAAGAGAAGGCGACGCCGAGGAGGCGATCGGCGAGAGTTTCGTGGTGGCGGCTTTCGTTCCAGAAAAGGTAGCCGACGGCGACGTAGATGAAGGCCGCGGGGATGAAAGAGGAAACCGGAAAGATCTGGAAAGCGTTGGCCGTGGACCAGAGAGCGAGGAAAATGGCGGAGCCGATGGCGGGCTTGAGCCAGAGTTTGTTGTGGGTATAGAGCTGCGCGCCGAGGAAGAAACAGATGGCGGCGAAACCGAAGAGTGCGTGGTTCAGGGAGCTGAGGACGATGTTGGCGCCGAGCCAGGGAGAAAGCGCGGGGCTCAGATAGTGGAGAGAGTAAAGGGCCCATCCGGCAGACCAATAGATGAGATAGTTCTGGCGCTTGAGGGAGTAGATGTAGGCGAAGAACACTCCAACGAGGAGCGTTCCGAGCAGCAGGCCGAGGGCGATCGCGTTTTGTGACATTCGGGCGTAGTCAGATCGTTCCGCAAGGCGCAGAAATTCCGAGACCAGCGGGAAGAAGGAGTGGGTGAGTCACTCGACAAAGATTGAATTGACCTGAAACGGAACGAAACACACCCGGCTTTTTCTACCTGTGGCCCCGAACCCTACGGAAAACGAATCACATAGGATTATGAGGCAGGGGAAAAAGGAGGAGCAAGGCTACCGGAGTACTGGTAGCGAAAGAGGTAGTAGGGGGAGGGACACG
>DATHOY010000275.1:0-9713 GCA_035484435.1 Vulcanimicrobiaceae bacterium
TACGGGCATGATCGCGAACCTTGCGGATCTGGACAGTTTTGTGGAGAGGGAAGTGATTGAACCGTTCGACCACAAATCGCTGAACGAGGATGTCGCCGCGTTCCGCGACAATGTGCCGACCACGGAGAATGTTTGCAGAGAGATTTTCGCGCGCCTGAAAGGCTTCCCGAAGGCGAAACTTGAGCGCGTGCGGGTCGAAGAGACGGGCAACAACACGTTCGAATACGCCGGGGAAGGACTTTAGGATTGCTTGGCGGTTTGCCAAGAGGAGATGGGCCAGTGACGAAACCAACGGAAATATTCCTGAATGAACCGAAAGTCGAGACGCCGAAAGAGTGCATCGCCGACCACATGCGCAAGGTGATTGCGCTGCTGGGCGAAGATCCGGAGCGCGAAGGACTGCGCAAGACGCCGGAGCGGTTCGAAAAGGCCATCAAATTTTTGACCAGCGGGTACCACCAGAATCTGGACAACGTCCTGAATGGCGCGACGTTCAGCGTGTCGTACGACGAGATGGTGGTGGTGAAGGACATCGAATTTTTCAGCTTGTGCGAACACCACCTGCTGCCCTTTTTCGGCAAGGCCCACGTCGCCTACCTGCCCAGCAAGCGGGTGCTGGGGCTCAGCAAGATCGCTCGGCTGGTCAACATGTACGCGCGGCGGTTGCAGATCCAGGAGCGCATGACCAGCCAGATCGCCGAAGCCATTTCGGAAAAGATCAGCCCGGAAGGCGTGGGCGTGATTATTGAAGCGCGCCACCTGTGCATGCAGATGCGCGGCGTGGAGAAGCAGCACGGGCAGGCGGTCACCAGCGCGATGCTGGGTTCCTTTCGCCACAACAAGCAGACCCGCGATGAATTTCTGTCGCTGGTTCGCAACCGACGAGCATAATCGCCCGCGTTTGACACCATTTCGCTGGCCATCCGTCTAACAGCGGGGGTTTATATGCTAAAACGGAGATTCCTCTTTTCCGGCCTGCTGCTTCTCGCTGTTTTTGTTTCCCTTTGCTCCGCAATTTCCGAAAGTGAAATTCAACGCCTGGCGCGGGTAATGAATTGGAAAACCGGCCAGGTGATTGCTGACGTTGGGGCGGGCGAAGGGGAAATCGGGTTTGCCGCTGCGGCTGCCGTTGGAGAAACCGGGAAGGTTTACCTGACGGAACTGGACGAAGATAAAGTTGCCGCGCTGCGAAAAGCCGCGAGCGGCAAAAAAATAAAAAACGTTGAAATTCTGGCGGCTGCCGAAAAAGAAACGAAACTCCCCGGCAACTGTTGCGACGCCATCATTCTTCGCCGCGTGTACCACCACTTCACCGCCCCCAACGAAATGGATGCTAGCCTGATGCGTTCTTTGCGTCCCGGCGGCTTGCTGGCAGTGATTGACTTTGCTCCGCGCAAGTCATTGACGGAATCGGACCCGGTGAAGGGCGTGCCGAGCAATCGCGGCGGGCATGGAATCCCGAAGAAAATCCTGGTGGAGGAGCTGATGGCTGCGGGATTCAAGCTGGATAAATCGTTTGATGACTGGCCGGAGGACGGCTACTGCTTGTTCTTTCGGAAGCCGCTCTAAGAGCGCTCTCGCTGGAAATCGGCTGGATTGGCTCGGTTGACATCGTTGCCCAAATTGAGTTTTGGTGGTGTTGCAACAGCGGACGGGGCGAGCCCCGCCCCTACAAATTCTGTTTATGAGAGGGCTTCTAGGCTTTGTGAGCGGCGCGGGAACGGCGCACGCGATCGCGATTTCCGCAGGTGGCGTCGCTGCACCATCGCTTGACTCTGCCCTTGGTGCGGTCCACGAAGATCCAGGCGCAATCGGAGTTGGCGCAGATTTTTAGTCGATCGTGCTGATGGGTGGCCAGCGCCTCGGCAAGCGAATCGGCAATCAAGGCGAGCACCGCGGGCCAGCCAATTTGTACGGGTTCATGGGTGAGCCGCAACCCATTTTGGTTCTCCACAAGCCGGCGAAACACAGGTACTTTCAACCATGAGTTCAGGGCTTCCAGGTCGCGCGGTTGAATCGTTGCGCCGTTTGTCGTCTTCTCCGCGAAACCGCGCAGCAGTTTCCGCAGTTCGCGGAGATCGCGCAGGACCGCGGGGCCCGGCGTGGAAACACGGAATCGCCAGAACTCCAGGAAGTCGCTGATCCATTGCGGGTCGTCGAGGAAATCGGTGAGGTGGCCGTAGCCGTCCCACATCTCACTGTTAGCCAGATCCACCCAGGGAGCCGCCTGGCCGAATTTGTGGATGCGGAACTGGTGGGAAGCGGGGACCATAGTAATGAAATAAAACTCCTTGACTCATTACACGACAGCAGATAGTCTGTGAAATGAGTATAGCATCTTTAGCTCGTTACAGGAAGCAGGTATGAGCGACACAACCCAAACGATTACGGCACAAACGGCACTGCTCGAAGCCAAGGCGGCGCATAGCTCCATGCGGATCCGCGTCATCCTGGCATTTCTCGCGATTTATGTCATATGGGGTTCCACCTACCTTGCGATCCGCTATGCGGTCGAAACCATTCCGCCGCTGTACACCGCGGGATTCCGGCATCTGGTCGCCGGCAGCGTTCTGCTTGCCTGGGCACTGGCGAAGGGCCAGCGGCCCACATGGGCACAGCTGCGGGCCAGCGTAGTTATCGGGTTTTTCTTTTTCCTGCTGGGCCACGGCTCGCTGCATTGGGCCGAACAGTTTGTGCCGAGCGGACTCTGCTCGCTGTTGATCGCGATTGAACCCATCATTGTTTTCCTGATGTCCTCCGCGGCGGCGCGCGTGTGGCGCATGAATGGGATGCTGCTGGCCGGAATTTTGCTTGGCCTTGTCGGCGTGGGGATTCTTGTGGGCGGCACTGGCCTGGAAGCCGGTTCGCGCGGATCACTGGGACCGATCGCCGTGCTGGTCGGGGCGATCGCCTGGTCAGCGGGAATCATTTATTCGCGCCGGTCGAAACTTTCGGGCAGCCCGTTGCTGCTTTCCGCGCTTTCGCTGCTGGCCGGTTCCGCGATGCTGCTGACAACCGGCACGCTGGCGGGTGAAGCGAAAGATTTGTCGATTGCGAATATCACCACGAAATCCTGGCTGGCCTTCGCCTACCTGATTGTGTTTGGCTCGATCATCGCTTTTACGGCTTATAACTGGCTGCTGGAGCACTTTTCGCCCACTTTGGTGGCCACGCACACCTATGTGAACCCGGTGGTAGCCGTCCTGCTCGGATGGCTGTATGGCGGAGAAACAATCACGCTGAAAGTCGGCGTTGCTGCCGCGCTGGTCGTCGGCGCCGTGTTTCTGGTGGATCGCGGCACCAATAAACTGAACCGCGTGGCCTGACCGCGCTTTGTATCCCCTACAGAGAACGCGACTTTTCCTTGCCCCGAGGCGAAGGCTATGTTGAACTCTTTTAGACAGCATCGCCATGCTAGGGCAACGATTCGGCCACTACCTAATTGAACAAAAGCTCGGCGAAGGTGGCATGGGCGTGGTGTATCGCGCCCGTGACGAAAAGCTCCAGCGCGACGTCGCGCTGAAATTCCTGGGAGTCCTTCCTGCCGGCGCCTCCGCCAGCCATGAAAATGTGCTGCAGGAAGCGCGCGCCATCTCTGCATTGAACCACCCGAACATCTGCACCGTTTATGAAGTGGGCGAAATCGACGGCAAGCCGTACATCGCGATGGAGTACGTGGAAGGCCGGGCGCTGACCATGGAAATTCCCTCGAACGGCATGGGGCTCGATCAGGTGGAGCGCTACGGCATGCAACTTGCCGACGCATTAAGCCACGCGCACAGCCGGGGAATCGCTCATCGCGATTTGAAGTCGGCAAATGTGATGGTGACGCCGCAGGGGCGGCTGAAGGTGCTGGACTTCGGAATATCCCGACGGCTTGATGCCGGGCAAGGCGGGAGCGAGACGACGCGCTTCGACAAGTCCTGGGAATCGCAGCACACGTTCACCGGAACGCTCCCTTACGTCGCGCCGGAAGTGCTGAAGGGGGAAGACGGCGACGCGCGGAGCGACATCTGGTCGCTGGGCGTTTTGATTTATGAGATGGCCGCGGGCCGGCGGCCGTTCAAGGGAGGCACCGCGTTCGAATTGAGCGCGGCCATCCTGCGCGAGCGGGCGCCGCTGATCACTCCGCCGCTGCCGCCGATTTTGCAGAGCGTGATCGACCGCTGCCTGGACAAAGATCCGGGGCAACGATACCAGAGCGCGGGCGAAGTGCGTGCGGCGCTGGAAGCGGCGACCACCAGTTCGCGGACACATGATTATTTCACGGTGATGGCGCAGCGCGAGGGAAGTGCTTCCTCGAGCCACACAATCCGGAATGTCGCGATTACCGCGCTGCTGCTGCTGATGGGGACGGGAATTGGTTACTGGGTGTACGGCAAATCCGTTTCGAAGAGAAAATCGGTGACGGTCGGCGCGATCCAGTCGATCGCGGTGTTGCCGCTGGAAAATCTTTCCGGCGATCCCGCGCAGGATTATTTTGCCGAAGGGATGACGGACGCGCTGATTACGGAGCTTTCGCAAATCAAGAAACTGCGCGTCATTTCCCGGACTTCGGTGATGCAGTACCGGCACACGCAGAAACCAATGCAGGAAATCGCCCAGGAATTGAACGTGGACGCGCTGGTGGAAGGTTCGGTGGTTCGCTCGGGGGATCGGGTGCGCATTTCCGCAAAGCTGATGCAGACCAACGTCGAAGGGGCGCTATGGGCGGACAATTTCGAGCGAAAATTCACGGACGTGCTGGCGTTGCAAAGCGATGTGGCCACCGCGGTGGCTCGCGGGATCCAGGTTGAGTTGAGCCAGCCCGAAGTCACCGAACTGTCGCGCAGCCGGTCGGTCGTCCCGGAAGCGTATGAAGCCTACCTGAAAGGACGCTACGAGGCTTCCAAGCGCACACCCGAAGGATTTCGTGCGGCGCTGGAGTTTTTCCAATTTGCGGCGGACAAGGACCCGACTTTCGCGGCTGCCTTTGCGGGCATTGCGGTGAGCTACATGAATCTCGGAAATTACCAGCTCAGCCCGGCTTCGGAGGTGATGCCCCTGGCGTTGAAGGCGGCGGAGAAATCGCTGGCGCTGGATGACCGTCTTGCCGAGGCCCACGCTGCCCTTGGGGCTATCCGCTTCTATGGGTTGGAGCGTAGTGGTATTGAAAATGAATTCCTGAAATCGATCGCCCTGAATCCCGGTTATGCGCAGGGGCTGCACTGGTACGGCTTGTATCTCGCGGCGCAGGGGCGGAAGCAGGACTCGATCACGGAGATCAAGCTGGCGCGCGAAATCGATCCGCGTTCGTTGATCATTAATGCCAACATTGCGTGGTGCTATTACCTGGCGGGTGATTACGACAAGGCTGTGGAATCGGCGAAAGAAACATTGCGGCTGGATCCCAGTTTTGGCGTTGCCTACGGATACCTGGGGCAGGCCTATTTGGAAAAAGGTCAATTTACGGACGCGATCGACGCCGGCCGGAACTTTGTTTCGCTGGCGCCCGGCGACGTCTCGCGGAGAGCGGAGCTTGCCGCAGCATATGGCCGGGCGGGGCGAAAAAAGGAAGCGGAGGAGATTCTTTCGGACTTTGCGCAATTAAAGAATGGGACGTACATCTCCGCTTACGATTGGGCGATGGCCTACTCTGGCCTGGGGAACAAGCAGGAGACCCTGATGTGGCTGCAAAAGGCGTATGAGGAGAGAAACGGCCGGATGGTGAACCTGGGGGTTCATCCGCAATTCGCATTTTTGCGGAAAGAGCCGGCGTTTCAGCAGTTGATCGCCAACTGGGTGGTTGCGCCGAATAGCGCCGCCGCGAAATAGATCTCCATCCGGTGCGCATCATTCAGTTGTTGGTTGTGCGGTTGAACTTCTTGACGGCATTCGAGGCCTCGAATAGACTGCGCCTCGCGGCGGTACGCACGTGCCGAGTCGTGTACCCGTCGAGGCGAATGCGGTTTTTTCTGCAGGGAGGGCGAAATGGCCAAAAAGTATAAAGTGGGCTTCAAGACCATCAACAAGAAGCTCGAAGTCACCAAGAAGCATCTGGAAAAAATCAAGGAGCATGTTACCAAGCGCGACAAGAAGGTGATCGCCGCCCAGGTTAAGGCGATTAAGGTGATCCTCGCCGCGTGCGGCAAGGATAGGATGTCCCACATCTACACTGGAAACGACGATTGAGTTTGCGGAGCGAAGGAAATGACGCCGCGCGAGTAATATGTCCGGGAGCTCCCTGAAGAAAGTTGTGACCGAGCCACGGCGGCAAGCGCGCGTCCGAGGCACATTTTTTCGCCGCGCTCCTTTCCTGGTTTCCTATTGGCAGGGCAAGCAGCTCTATTTCGAAAACTATCTGACCCGCAAGAAAATCGCCGCCTCCCTGGAGACCGCGGCGCTGCTGGATTTTTTCTCCGGTTGGAAGCCTGAGGAAACGGTGTTTCGCCGCTGGCCACAGTACACGCGCGAGTCTTTGCGCCACGCGATTCGCCGATTGGTACAGGAAAGTTTCCTCCAACAATCTCCCCGTCCGAACCCGCCGGAAGATCCCCGCGAGAAGGCCTTGCAGAAATGGAAAGCGTGGAATCCCGCCGCGGGTTTTTTTCACATGCAGACGAAGGATATCTATAGCGAAGAGATCAGCGTGGAGAAAATTCGCGCGTCGGAAGAATTGTTGGGGAGTGGCCAAGCGCCGGTTCCCGTCAAAAACTATCCTGGCGCGCGGACGATTGTCTTTCCACGAGAGGAGTGCGCGAGCGAATTTCCCCGTGTCCTGCAGGAGCGACGCACCTGGAGAAAATTCGGAAACCAGCCCATCACCAAAGAGAGGGTGGCGCGGCTGCTGCACCTCTCCTTCGGGGTGCAGAGGTGGCTGCGGATTCCCGGGGGCGGGCGATTCGCGCAGAAGACTTCTCCTTCTGGAGGCGCGCTGCATCCGGCGGAAGCGTACGTGCTCGTTCAGAAAGTCAGCGGGATACCGCGCGGCATCTATCATTACGACGCCGTGGGTCATCAGTTGCAGAAAATCGGCCGCGAGGCCAGTCCGGCGGAGATGCAGAAAATGCTGGCGGGGCAGTGGTGGTTCCGCGGGGCCGCGATCGTGGTTTTTCTCACTGCTGTATTCCATCGCACGCAGTGGAAGTACGACTATCCCCGCGCCTATCGGGCGGTGCTGGCAGAGGCCGGCCATCTTTGCCAGACGTTCTGCCTGACTGCGACATGGCTCGGGCTCGCGCCGTTCTGTACCATGGCTTTTGCCGACACGCGCATTGAGAAGGCGCTGAAGGTGGATGGCATCTCTGAATCCGTTCTGTATGTCATGGGCGCGGGCACCCTGCCGGCAAAAAAATAGCGGCGACGCAGGCGAACCCGCATCGCCGCCGGTTCTAGCAGAGCTACTTCTTCGAAACCATCACCGTGGCGCGGGTGGTGTCCCAATCGATGTTGAGGTTTGCGCCGCTGCCCGCTTTTTCAAAGGAGATGGTGAAATTTTCCGCCGGAGAGGGAAGCGCGGAAACTTTCATGTCCACGCGCGCCAGGTCATTCGACGGGCCGGGGTAGTCGGTGCCCCATTCGCCGGTTTTCTTGCTGATGACCAGCGACCACTTGTCTTTGTTGGGCACGGTGAAAATCGTGTAGCTGCCGGCGGGAACGGTGGTGCCGCCGATGGTCAAGTCCACGGGAGTCACGAGCGCGGTGGCCTCGTTGGCTCCGGTGCGCCACACCTGGCCGAAGGGAACCAGTTCGCCATAAATCTTGCGGCCCTTTGCGCGCGGGCTGCCGTAATCAATTGTTACTGATTTTCCGCCGCCCAGATCCCAGGTGGCCTGTGCCGGCGGGCTTGGGCGCTTCGATTTATCCTGCTGGGCCGCCACCATCAACGCACAACAAAGCAATAGCGAGAACACACTGCCCACTGCGTACACTTTTTTCATGTTATTTCCTCCCGGCCTTACTCTACCACGCGACGGCTCAGGGAGTAGACGTTGGAAGTCTGGAGGCGTTAGCGGACGTAGGGATAGATCTCGTCGACAATCCAATAATTGGCGAAGAGAATCGCCAGCAGCGTTCCCGCCAGCCACAGGACCCAGCGCCGGCGTTTCCACAAGCCGTTGAAGGCCGAGCATTGCATCGGAATGTCGACCAGGTACACGGCGCAATAACAAGCGTTGGCGAGCAGGGCGAGAATCGCGAGGAGCAGAAGGGAATGAACCTCAATCATGGGACGGAAGTGGGGCCAGGTGATGGCGACCCACGTGGCCACCACTGTAAAAAGCACAAGGTTATAAATCAGGCGGCGCAGTTCCCAGAACCGCAGAGAGTCAGCAATCAGGCCGCGGAAGTTCGCCGGGTTTTCAGTTGAAAACGGAGTGTCCATCGGAAGGCTCCCTTGTTGAATGCAAGGCAGGAACAGGGGAAGAATAGCACTGGACTCGTTGTTGTCAAGTACTTTTCATTGTAAAGTAAATACAGACTTGGCTCTACGGAATGAAGTCATGGCCCGGTACCGCCTGGGCAGCGCATGTTTCCGGTAAGCGCTTACCGGGCAACTGCTTTTGCCCGAGAGCTCACTTGTCCGGTTCGGCGTTTGGACGTAGACCGCTTTGCCTGAACTGTGCGAGTATTGCCCAGGAAAACCGCACCCGATAGTTACGAAATGGGCGCCTCGTGAAAGCATATCGAAAAATCATCGTGTACATTGCAACAAGCGCCGATGGCTACATTGCCAGGCCAAACGGTGATGTCGAATGGCTGAATCGTCGGCCCCGCAAATTGGATTATGGCATGACCTCGTTCTACCGGACGATTGACACCATCCTGTGGGGCCGAAAAACCTACGACTGGGTTCTCTCCTATCACAAGAAGAAAGGCCAGAAAGAGGGGATGTTCGACAGAAAGGTCAGCAATTACGTCTTCTCAAAGAAGCCGCCGAAACGGGCCGCACCCGGGGTCGAATTCGTGTCGGAGCCGGTGAAAGCATTCGCGCAGCGTCTTCGAGCGACGCCGGGAAAAGACATTTGGATGATGGGAGGGGGCAAACTGATTGCCTCGTTTCTCGACGCTGGCGAGATCGACGAGTTCGATATTCACGTCATTCCCAACTTCATCGGTGAGGGAATACCGCTGATGGCGCCGCGCCGTCGGGATATCGTACTTCGCTTGCTTTCAACCAAGAAGTACCCGGACGGCGTCGTCGAGGTGCGCTATGAGGTCGCGAGGTAAGCAAATTTCACCATTGGTCATGATGCTGGACATTCTGAACTGGTCAAGTCCTGGTTTGTCGGGTTACCGGACATGTTCGTACCGGGACCCATATTTCCATCAAAGCGTGACCTAATCGCAAACTGATCCACTACCGAACATTTCACGCGCTTTACACTTTGAACACACCTGTGTTAGTTTAAGAGAGTCGAAGAAAAGAGGAAATTTCAAGGGACGACGGTGGGGGGCACTTGAGCGACGCCAAAGTTATGTTGATTGAACAATTCCGGGCACATGTGAAAGATACGGGGTCGCCAGAGGTGCAAATCGCACTCCTGAGCGAGCGAATCAACTATTTGACGACGCACCTCAAGTCGCACGTAAAAGACCACGCATCACGCCGGGGGTTGATCATGATGGTCAACAAGCGGCGCCGTTTGCTGGACTATCTCAACCGGCGAGACCCGGATCGGTATCACCAGATTGTTGAACGCCTTAGCCTGCGTAAGTAGGTATCAGCCGCGCGA
>DATHOY010000276.1:0-6312 GCA_035484435.1 Vulcanimicrobiaceae bacterium
GCGGCGTCTTGCTTACCTGATGTCTCGCCGCAATCCAGAAACCCGCACCGGAGGAAGCATGCCAATCAAGGTAGGAATAAACGGCTTTGGCCGCATCGGCCGCAATATTGTGCGCACCGCCATCGACGACAAGGAGATTCAATTCGTCGCCGTCAACGACATTACGGATGCCAAGACCCTGGCGCATCTTTTGAAATACGATTCGGTGCTCGGCAATCTGCCGCACAACATTACGCACACCGACGACACGATCAGCATTGAGGGCAAGGCGATCAAGGTTTTCAAGGTGAAGGACCCGGCGGAGATCAACTGGGCGAGCGTTGGCGCGGATATCGTGGTGGAGTCGACCGGCTTGTTTACGAAAGGGCCGGAGGCGAAGAAGCATTTGCGGGCGCCGGTGAAGAAAGTGATTATTTCGGCGCCGGCGGAAGATCCGGACGCAACGTTTGTGCTGGGCGTGAACGACAAGACTTATGATCCGGCGAAGCATCACGTCATATCTAACGCTTCGTGCACGACCAATTGCCTGGCGCCGGTGGCCAAGGTGCTGCACGAGACGTTTGGCATTCAGAGCGGCACCATGACAACGATTCACTCTTACACGAACGATCAGAAGTTGCTCGATCTGCCGCACAAGGATCTACGGCGGGCGCGGGCGGCGGCGATCAACATGATTCCGAGTTCGACAGGAGCGGCGAAGGCGCTGCACCTGGTGATCCCGGAATTGAAGGGAAAACTGGATGGCTACGCGATGCGCGTGCCGACGCCGAACGTCAGCGTGGTGGACTTGACCGTTTTTGTGGAAAAGCCGGCGACGAAGGATGCGGTGAATGCGGCGCTGAAGGCCGCGGCGAATGGGCCGCTGAAGGGCATTCTTGGTTACACAGAGGAAGAGCTTGTTTCGTGCGACTTCAAGGGCAACTCGCATTCCTCGATTGTGGACGCGGAATATACGAAGGTGGTCGGAGATCGCTGCGTGAAGGTGCTGGCGTGGTACGACAACGAGTGGGGGTATTCCTGCCGGTGCCGCGATTTGATCAAGTTGCTGGCGTCGAAGTTTTGATGGGTGACTGTTGCTCAAACACGCTTCAGTTGAACGGTTGCGAGTTTGGATAAGGGATAGCAGCGATCAGATAACAGATAGCAGGAACCATTCGGCCCGAATCCAAACTGGCCTGACGCATAGGGCCTCCTGTTATCTGATCTCTGGTCGCTGTTATCCATTAAGAGTTAGTGCTTGCTGACGACACGGAAGAATTCATGACGAAACTTACTATTCAAGATCTCGACCTGCGCGGGAAGCGGGTGTTTATCCGCGTGGATTTCAACGTGCCGTTGAAAGATGGCGTGGTGGCGGATGATACGCGGATTCGGGAGACATTGCCCACGCTGAGATTGGCGATGGAAAAAGGCGGGCGGCTGGTGCTTGCTTCGCATCTGGGCAGGCCGAAGGGCGGACCGGAAGCGAAGTATTCCTTGAAGCCGGCGGCGAAGAAGCTGGAAGAGTTGCTGGGGAAGACGGTTGCGTTTGCGGCGGATTGCGTCGGGCCAGACGCGGAAGCGAAGAGCAAAGCGCTGAAAGATGGCGATGTTCTGGTACTGGAAAACGTGCGTTTCCATCCCGAGGAAGAGAAGAATGACGAGGGGTTTTCGAAGCAACTGGCAGCGCTGTGCGACGGTGTGTTCGTGTGCGACGCGTTTGGTTCCGCGCACCGGGCGCATGCGAGTGTGGTGGGCATCACGAAATTCGTAAAGCAGGCCGCCGCCGGACTGCTGATGGAAAAGGAACTGGCTTACATCGGCAAGGCAATCAGCAATCCCACGCGGCCGTTTGTGGCCATCATCGGCGGCGCAAAAGTCAGCGACAAGATCGAGGTCGTGGAAAATCTGATGAAGATTGCCGATGCGATGTTGATTGGCGGCGGCATGGCCTACACCTTCTTGAAAGCGCAGGGACTTTCGATCGGTAAATCACTGGTGGAAGAAGACAAGCTGGACCTGGCGCGCAGGATTCTTTCGGACGTGAAGCAGAAAAACTTCAGGCTACTGCTGCCGCTGGATAATGTGATTACGCCGGAGTTCAAAGCCGACGGACCGACGAAAGTGGTTGAAGTCTCCGCAATCCCCGCAGACCAGATGGGACTGGACATCGGCCCAAAAACCATCGCCGCGTATACCGCGGAAATTGCGAAATCCAAAACGATCGTGTGGAACGGCCCTATGGGCGTCTTTGAGATGCCGGCGTTTGCGAAGGGCACCCTGGCCATTGCGCAAGCCGTGGCGGCGGCAACGACGGCGGGAGCGACATCTATTGTTGGCGGCGGAGATTCAGTGGCCGCGATTCACCAGTCGGGACTAGCAAGCAAAATTTCGCACATGTCGACGGGCGGCGGCGCATCGCTGGAATTTCTTGGCGGGCGGAAACTTCCGGGTGTGGAGGCCCTTTCCAACAAATGAGCTACTCCAAGCGGCGGCGCGTGATTGCGGGCAACTGGAAAATGTTCAAGACGCCGACGGAAACGCGGGCGTTCTTCGCGGCGTTTACTCCGCAGGCCGCGGGAGTGACGGACTGCGATATTGTGATCGCTCCTCCGGCGATCGACATTCCAGCAGCGGTTGAGACCACCAAGGGCACACACATTGCGATTGCTTCGCAAAATATTTACTGGGAGAAGGAAGGCGCGTTCACCGGGGAAACTTCCGCGGGCATGGTGGCGGAAGCCGGGTGCCGTTATGTACTGGCCGGGCACTCCGAGCGCCGGCATATATTCGGCGAAACCAGCGAGATGGTCTTCAAAAAGACCAAAGCCGCCCTCGCCGCGGGCCTGACGCCCATCGTTTGCATCGGGGAACAACTGGCCGACCGCCAGGCCGGGCGCACAGAAAATATCTGCAAGTGCCAGTTTCAAGAGAGCGCGGGCGCGTTGACCGCCGCGGAATTCTCTCGTATTCTGGTAGCTTACGAACCGGTGTGGGCAATTGGAACGGGCCATACGGCCACACCGGAAATTGCCGCGGCCGTGCATCGATACGTACGCCAGTGTGCGGCGCAAATGTTCAGCGCCGATCACGCGGCTGCCCTGAGGATCCTCTACGGCGGCAGCGTCAAGCCTGACAATATCCAGGGGTTGATGGCGGAAGTAGAAATCGACGGCGTACTGGTTGGCGGAGCAAGCCTCGATGCGAAGTCGTTTGCGAGCATCGTGAAAGACTGGCAACGCTAGGAACGCTGTAGCGAGATTGCTGGTTGGACGAGATCTTACAAGTTTGAGGTGCAGGAAATGCCAGGCTGGATGAAATGGACGGTTGCGCTGCTGATTGGCTTCGCGATCATTTATATCGGATTTCACTTTTCGTGGGGCGGCTATGTGCAGACGCCCTTTTTCGTGCTGAATTGCCTTGTGCTGATCATCGTTGTGCTGCTGCAAAGCGGCAAGGCGGCGGATCTTGCCGGTGCGTTCGGCGGGGCGGGCAGCCAAACGGCGTTTGGGCCGCGCGGGGCAGCGACGATTCTTTCGCAGGCGACCACGTGGTGCGCGGTAATGTTCATGGTTTGCGCGCTGGCGATGGTGGTGAAAGTGGATCGCGGATTGGGAACTTCGGGCGGCAGTTCGATTCTGGAAAAATATTCGAAGCCCGCGCCGGCAAAGACGGCACCGGTTCCCACGCCGGCGCCAGTAACGCCGGCGCCTGTGGTTAGGCAGTCTTCGGCGCCCGCGCAATCGCAGCCGGCACCGGCAGCGCCGACCAAGCCTTAACTTAGATTCGGGCGGTTAGTGCGCCCAGTGATGTTCCGCGCCTTGCCGGTTGTAGATGGCGCGGCTACAATGAAGTCCTTACCTCAGTGCGGTCGTGGCGGAACTGGCAGACGCACCAGCTTGAGGGGCTGGCGGTAGCAATACCGTGGTGGTTCGAATCCACTCGACCGCACCAAATTCCACTAAAGCTTTCCTTGCTTCGCGCATGCAAATTTTTCTAGGGTGTTTCCTGCATAGCAAAACTTTCCCTGAATTGTAGTAATTCCACCCCTTTTCCCGATTCCACATTTTGTGACGTAGCGGCAACTTCTTGAACCTTGGGAAGTTGCCTATTTTATTGGCCGGTTCGGCACACCGGTTGCACTACAGGGCAGGCGAGAATTTCCTCGAGAGGAGGATGGACAGATGACGACGAATCGAACGCAATTTAAAAAGTGGCCGGTCATTTATGGTCTTGGGATGTTTTTCCTGACCGGTGCGTTTGCGGGGGCACAAACCGCGCCCAGCTCAAATCCCCAGAACGACAGCCGGTCCGCGCAGGACCGCGATATCACGCGAAGGGAGCTTGCCAACTTCGACGAGTTTCTCGACAAGCATCGCGAGATCGCCGAGCAGGTTCGCAGGAACCCATCGTTGCTGGATAACCAGCAATTCCTGAAGGACCATCCGGAATTGCAAGCGTACCTTCAGGACCACAAGGGTGTCCGCGAAGAGGTGAAGGAAAACCCGAACGCGTTCATGCGGCAAGAAAATCGCTATGACCGGCGGGAAGATTCGCGCGAACTGGACCCGTCACACGGGCAGCTGGCAAGCTTCGACCAGTTTCTCGACAAACATCGCGAGGTTGCCGAGCAGGTCCGCAAGGATCCCGCGCTGCTGGATAACCAGCAATTCCTGAAGGACCATCCGGATTTGCAAGCCTACCTTCAGGACCACAAGGGCGTCCGCGAAGAGGTGAAGGAAAACCCGAACGCCTTCATGCGCCAGGAAAACCGCTATGACCGCACCGAAGCGGGTCGCGGCGATCCGGATGCGGCCCACCGCCAGTTCGGCGAGTTTTTGGGGCATCACATGGACATCTCGCGGGATCTCGACAAGGATGCGTCGGTTGTCAAAAAAGACGAATATGTCCGCAACCATCCCGAGCTTCAGGCGTATTTGAACGCTCATCCCGAAGTACGGGAGGGATTGATGGCCGATCCTCACGGCTTCGTTAAATCCACCCAGCAATTCAACATGCAGATGACACCTGCGAAAACAACGACGGCCCCGACGACGGCTCAACCTAAACCCTAGCCGCACGTGTATTCAATTGCGAGCCGACTGGAAGGTGGACTTTTTATCTGACAGGCGGTTTGCAATCGGTTTGTTCGCGACCGGGCAAAGAATAGCTCGGTCGCGAACCTCCGAAAGACATGAGTTCAACGAAGGAGGCGCGATGAGATTAAGGACTCCACTCAGTCTGATCAGTCTGGCCGTAGCGGTGGTTGTCTTGGTGGCCCCCGGCGCTGAAGGTAAAAAGAAAGACCAGCCGGATCGAGGCATGCTCGAGAAGATGGATGCGGTCCCTTGCGGTGCGAAACAAAAGGGACTGTCTGGCTTGGGCTCTTTCTGGGCCTCCGTCGGCATTACGGACGTGCATGCAACCGAAAAGCTGTGTCCGCAATATTTATTGAGGACCGATAACATGGACTATCGCATCCGGCCAATGGACCTGAAGCATCCGGTGATTCTGCCGATTGGGCACGAAGTCGTTCTGAGACTGAAGAAGGATCGCATGCTCGTCGGAGTTTCGGACGGCGACAAGAAAATGCGCGAATACGAGGTGGTGGGAATGGAACCGTCTGCACCACCGCCGCCGGAAAATGCATCCACGAAGCCGGCCAGTCCATAGTCTGACCGACGGTCCTAGTGACCCATTAACCGCGTTGCAGCGGCTTCGAGTTGCTCGAAGCTCCTGCTATGATTTTGGGATGGCCCCGCAACTTTCCCAGATTGAAGCTCGCGTCCTTGGCGCGCTGGTCGAAAAAGAGACCACCACGCCCGAGTATTACCCGCTGTCGCTGAATGCGCTGGTGAACGCGTGCAATCAGAAATCGAATCGTGATCCGGTGATGACACTGGGGGAAGAAGCGGTGCGGCAGGCACTGCGTTCGCTTTCGGACCAGGCGATGGTGCGCTCGGCGGGCGGGGATTCGCGGGTTGCGAAATTCGAGCACCGGTTGAATGAACTTTATAATTTTCACCGGCATGAGATTGCGGTGTTGTGTGTTTTGTTGCTGCGCGGGCCGCAGACGCCGGGCGAACTTCGCACGCGGGCGGAGCGGATGTACGCTTTCGAAGATTTGGAAGCGGTGCATGCCGCCCTGAATCTCTTGCTGCGGCGCGATCCGCCACTGGTGAAGATTTTGCCGCGCCAGCCGGGGACGAAAGAGTCGCGATACATGCACCTGTTCTCCGGCGATGTAATTCCTGGGGAACATGCGGCGAAAGAACTCTCCGCGGAAACGGAGACTGCGGGCAAGACTACGCAAGATGGGGATCGCGTGACGCA
>DATHOY010000277.1:0-12571 GCA_035484435.1 Vulcanimicrobiaceae bacterium
ATGGCCGCGGCGCTCGTAACCACGTTGGCTTTGCACAGCCATTCGCTGTGGATGAGCCTGGTGGGGCGGGCGGCGCCGTTCGAAGGTTCGGATCCCGTCGTATTCGCGAAGACCACTTTGTGCACCACGGGTGTAACCACATTGGTGTGGCTGGTCGTTACGCTGCTGACGCCGGCCGAGCCGCAACAAACACTGGTGGATTTTTATCGCAAGGTGCGGCCGGATGTCCGCGGCTGGGGCCCCGTGGCGCGTGCCAGCGGCAACGTCGAACCGACTCGCGATCTGGGAAAAAATCTTTCCAGCTGGTTGATTGGCTGTATTTTCGTTTACACCGCACTCTTCAGCATCGGGCAGCTCTGCTTTGGACAATTCGGTCTGGGACTATTTTTCGCGCTGGTGTGCGTGGCAAGTGGTGTGGCATTGTATCGCCTGATGCCCAAGCCCGGGGAATGGCAAATCTCCTGAAATGACCAACGCATCGCCGCAAAAAGGCAGGCACCACGCCCTGCTGGCCGGATTTCTCGGCTGGACGCTGGATGCGTTTGATTTTTTTGTGATCGTGTTTCTCTACGACACGCTTTCCCACCAGTTCGGCGTCACCAAAAAGGCCATTGTATTTACAACCACCGCTACGCTGGCCCTGCGTCCCGTCGGAGCCTTTATTTTCGGGCTGCTTGCCGATCGTTATGGACGCCGCATCCCGTTGATGGCCAACGTGATTTATTTTTCGATTATCGAGTTGGCTTGCGGGTTCGCTCCCAACTACACCGTCTTTCTGATTCTTCGCGCGTTGTTCGGTATTGGCATGGGCGGCGAATGGGGAGTGGGAGCTTCGCTGGCAATGGAGGCTGCGCCGACGCGTTGGCGCGGCATCCTGAGCGGCATTTTGCAGAGCGGCTATTCGATCGGTTATTTGCTGGCGGCGATGGCGGCGCGTTTCGTGCTGCCGGCGTGGGGCTGGCGGCCGATGTTCTGGCTGGGCGCTCTGCCGGCGCTGCTGGCTCTCTACATTCGCACCAAAGTGCCGGAATCTGAGGCGTGGCAGCATCATCGCGCTGGAAGCATGGGCGACGTGCTGCGAGTGGTGGGGCAGAACTACAAACGCTTTTTGTACCTGGTGGTGCTGATGGTGTTCATGATGTTCCTTTCCCACGGCACGCAGGATTTGTATCCGGACTTTCTGAAAGAAATTCACAAGGTGGCGCCTTCGAGCGTGGCGAATATCGCCATGATCTACAACGTCGGCGCGGTGATTGGGGCGATTATTTTTGGGTCGTTGTCGCAATCTCTCGGCCGGCGCAAGGGAATGATGGCGGCGCTGGCATTGTGCCTGCTGGTGATGCCGTTCTGGGCGTTTGGCGGCAGCGTGCCGGTGCTGATTGTGGCCACCGTCTTTATGCAAATGGGCGTGCAGGGTGCTTGGGGCGTAATTCCCGTCCACCTGAACGAACTGGCGGCGGATGCAGCGCGCGGGCTGATGCCCGGCATGGCGTATCAACTAGGAATTTTGTTTGCCGCGCCCACCAACACGATCGAGTATGCCTTGCGGGAACGATTCGGCTACCAGTGGGCGCTGGCTGGTTTTGAGGTTGTCACGATCGTGGCGCTGGTCCTTCTCCTCTGGCGTGGCGCCGAAGAGCACAGCCGCAGCTTTGTTCGTCAATCGCAGCCCGCCACCGATCCCTGATGTATCCCGCCGTAGCTTCAGCGGAGGCGGGTTCGTATGCTACAATTTTTGTATCAGTTGCTAGCCTCGTTGCGCCCTTAGCTCAGCTGGATAGAGCGTCTGGCTACGAACCAGAAGGTCGGGTGTTCGAATCACCCAGGGCGCACCACTTCTTTCTCATTGGTTCGCGATTTCCCACCAAAATAGAAAATATCCCGTCTGCCCCAGTTTCCTCAATTTTGACCATGCCTATACGCCGGGCCTGTATCCCCACGTATAACGCGTCGCGGCGATCCTGCAAAGACGCCCGCCTCATAAACCGCGCGGCACGCTAGCATTAGTTGTAAAGAAGTAACCATCTTGACGACCGCCCTGCGTTCGGCTACCACTCTTGCTTATGAACATAAAGGACCAAATCGGGCAAACGAATCAAGTCGAGGCGTGGGTACAGCTTCAGCTGGTTAAGCGGAAGCTTCCAGAGTTGGAGAAACTTGCCGTGCCCGACACGATGCAAAGCTTTGTCTGGGAACTCAACGATTTCCTTAGCTCAGCACGTAAGGTCGTAAATTACCTTCGATACGAACCCGGCAGGCCTACAGGATTTGACGAATGGCAAAAACCCGAATACGAGAAGTTGGTTAGCGGAAATGCTCGCTTTGCATTTTTCCGCAAGCTCCGAAACGTCTCCGACAAGAATTGCGCGATTGTACCGCGCATGGCTGGGATATGTGACCGAGTTGTGGCTGAGATTGCTTTGTCCGACAAGAAGGAAACGGAATTTAAGCATCCAGAAACGGGCGAAACGGTTGCTGTCTTTCTTCGAGCAAAGAATAGCGGGGCTGGCGACAAGATTGTGGTCCACAAACGCTCTCCACGCTATGTTCTAGACGGGTGGCCAAGCGAAGATGTACTGACGTTTCTTTCAAACATTGTCGCGACGCTGGATGACTTCGTATGTCGCGCATACGCGGCATATCCTAATGAAGCCTCCGTTTTTCTGACGAAATAGTTCAGCTTACTGGGAGAGCAACATCCGTGGCAGAATTAATATGTTACCTAGAAAGGGGCAGGTTCTTGTGAGGCTGAAGGTCTATACTTTTGGCCCGACCGTTCATCGGGTGGGCGAACAGTACGAAGTCCACGGCGAGGCGCAATTCTTCAGCCAGCCTGAGGATAAGCTGGAAGACGTAATGTCCTTGAAGGAGATCGTCGGGCGCGGCGATGTTGCACACGCGGCGAACATTGTGCGGGCTGGATTGTCGCGCCAAAACGTGATGAGATGGTGGCGAGAACAGAAGCGCTAAAAGCCAGCCGGTTCCGTGTTAGCTTGGAATCGACAGCTTCTTAAATGGTGAATTTGGGCCACTCATTTGGCCCGAAACTGTTGGGGTCGGCCCTTGCACCGGAGGAAGCCTAGATGTTGCGAGAGCCCAGTTCCTAACCTTATCGACTTCACGAATGACGTAGACTTCCGTGCTATATTGCCACTTTTCGCGGGGCACTCCGGGCTGCGGTTGCAACACGGCTACAGGAGTCCCGACGGTGAAGTCATCGGTGCTGCTATAAATCGGCCCGCTGGCGGCTTCTCGAATTTCCTTCACTTCGCTTGTTAGGTGCTTGAACTCCTTAATCACGTAGACGAGAATCGCTGCCTCCACGATAAGGCTCAGCGTAGCGATGACGTCCCCATAGCTTAGGCACATTTCTGGCTCCTTCAGACTAGGTTAGAGTCATAGGCTCAAGCGGGAAACGATTATGTGTTGTGTAGTTTCCTTTCTGGTATAGGCTGACCTTTCGGCCAGCTATGCCGCCCGGCCTGCCCGATGGCATTCTGCCTGTGGAGCCGACAACTGAATGGGGAGCCGACAATGACTGTGGCAGAATTGAAAAACCAGCTATCGAAGTTACCAGCCGACGCGAAGGTAGTTGTACATTGCGAAGAGGGCGAACTACGAATGGGAGCAGATGGATTATTCGAGATCGACGAAGTTTCTCTTCAAAGCGGAACGCCAAGCCGGGGCAGTGAAAAAGGAGAAGCGGGCTTCAAATTTGAAAAAAGCGGCCCCGCTTCGTGGGCGTTCATAACTGTTAGCCCTGCATGATGGCAGGCGGAGGGGTCATGGCATCTGACCAGCTAGTCGGGATAGGTGGATGGTTGGCTCTTCTTATATGCAAACTGTGCGTCGGAACTGTCGTTAGGTCGGCAGGAATTGCGAACCCCAATCGGTTCGTGGCAGTGATTAGTGGATTGACGGCCGTTCTTGCTGGAGTTGCGGCTTATCTACTTCTGACCAAGAATCGTAAGGGCGTCACGGTCGCCAAAGTTTATCTTGCTATTGATGCCGTTCTCTATCTGCTCATCGTGGCTGGCAGCGCGGTCGATGCGCGACCCGATTACAAGGCAGCGGGATTTTGTCTTGCAAGTATCCTCTATTTTCTCTACCTAATGCGTTCAAAGCGTGTCAAAAACACTTATTTCGCAAGTCATGTAGCCCAATAGCCCATTTAAGGGCGAATTTCAGAAGGGTATTCCCCGTAAGCTGCTAACCCGGCAAGGCTTAGAATTTTCGAACCCCTAACCGCTGCTTCCTACGAACCAGAAGGTCGGGTATTCGAATCACCCAGGGCGCACCATTTTTCCTCTCCAAAATTGTACTTACATCTGGCCCATCCGATTCGTGTTTCTATGTGTGATTTTGTATCATGGGCGTCGAAAATTGCGGTTATTCCAACTTTGACCGAGAGTGAGAGCTAATCGAAATGAAACTTTGCCGGTTTGGGGAGATGGGGCGGGAGAAAGCTGGTGTGGTGACGGCGGCGGAGGCGCGGAAAGACGTTAGCGCGCACGTGCGGGATTTTGATGATGCTTTTTTTGCCGCCGACGGCGTGAGGGAACTGGGGAAGTGGTTCCGGGCGAATGAGGAGAAGTGCCCGATCGTGCCGGAAAATGCACGATGGGGAGCTTGCATCGCGCGGCCTTCGAAGATTGTTTGCATTGGATTGAATTATGCGCGGCACGCGGCGGAAACCGGGAAAGAAGTGCCGAAGGAGCCGGTGATTTTCATGAAAGCGCCATCTGCCCTCTGCGGCGCGTTTGACGACCTGGTGATTCCGAAGAATTCACAGAAGACGGATTGGGAAGTGGAGCTGGCGCTGGTGATCGGGAAGCGGGCCTCTTACGTTTCGGAAGCCGAGGCGCTGGGGCACGTGGCCGGATACTGCCTGATGAACGATTACAGCGAGCGGGCATTTCAAATCGAGCGCGGAGGCCAGTGGGTGAAAGGGAAGAGTTGCGACACGTTTGCCCCGCTGGGACCGTTTCTGGCCACACCCGATGAGATTCGAGACCCGCACAATCTGGCGCTGGGGCTGAGCGTGAATGGCGTGGTTCGGCAGAACTCCAACACTTCCGACCTGATTTTCGGATTGCCGAAGATAATCAGCTACCTGAGTGAGTTCATGACGCTGTTGCCTGGCGACGTGGTTTCAACAGGAACTCCCGAAGGCGTGGCGCTGGGAATGAAGCCGCCGCAATACCTGAAGCCGGGAGATGTCGTGGAACTGTTTATCGAAGGGCTGGGAAAAGCCAAACAGAAAGCCGTCGCCTACCGCGCGAGCTAACTCACCCAACTCGTCCGCTCCGAAGCGTAACGAGGGAATCCAAATTTTCTTGTCCAAAACTGAACAGACGCCACCGTCCGCAGTTTGTAAGCTTTGCCTGCCTTAGTCCGCTCTGCAAGCACAGCCTCACCGATGGAGCGATTACGGCAAACCTTCCCAGCAAGGTGGCCAAATGAAAATACTTCTGATTTCCTTCACCGTTCTCCTTTCAATCCTTACTTTGTGCGCGCCCCGTGCTCACGCCGACGACATCCTCGGACCTGACCTAAGCACTTTCGCGGTCCTGGGTGGCACGCCGGTGGTAAGCTTCGCGACCGGCAACGACACCATTACCGGAAATGTGGGTGTCTCCCCGGCTGCTTCGATCACCATAGCTAGCCCTTCGACCTTCACCCTAACTGGGACGCAGCACGCCGGTGACGCGACCGCGCTGGCGGCTCAGGCAGGACTCACCAATGCGTTGACGGTTCTGGGAGGCTTGGCGTCCGTCGGTACCGCGCAGAGCAACCTGAATGCTGTTAGCCTCAATCCGGGTGTCTACAATATTGGCGCGGCCGATTTGACGGGAACTCTCACACTCACAAACACTCTTGGCGTCACCAATCCAAGTTGGGTATTCATAGGAAGTTCGCTGACCTCCTCGGGAGTAGTCATGTTCGCGCCCGGCCTCGACGCCACCAACGCCGGCGTGTATTGGGATATCGGCAGCTCCGCGGCCCTCTCGGGTGTGATGCTGGGAAATGTTCTGGCGGGCACAAGCATCACGACCACTGGCGTAACGGATAGTTGCGGCAGGCTCCTGGCGTCAACTGGTGACGTTACCTTTGCCGGCGACAACACTATCTCCGACACCTGCGCGGCCAGTAGCAGCGGTTTGAACGGCGGCACTGGCGGAACGGGTGGCACTGGTGGAACAGGTGGAAATGGCGGCGGCGGTGGCACCACTGGCGTCCCGGAACCCGCCACGTTCACCATGATTCTGGCGGGATTGCTCCCGCTGGGGCTGCTCGCGCTTCGCAAGATGCACGCAAATTCCTAGCCCGGAAAACGGGAGTTCGTATAATCCATTCCACTGCTATAGATTCACGTCTGTGTGATTCGCTGTGCCAGAGACAGGGCACGCGGGGCACCGAGATGGAACGCCATTCGGTGGAATGGCGTTCCCAGGGTGACTAGAAGCTTTTGTTCCAGCCCTGGATAGATTCGGGCCGGATCAGCGTAGGATTGTGCCTTTCCGCTTTGTTGCTCATTTCGAGCGAGTAGCCATTGGCGAGGTAGGAAGGGATGTCGCGGGAGTCAGTGATCGGTATGTAGGGGCCCTGCTTGCCCAGGCGAACGTGATAGCGCTCGTCCTTGAAGCGATGCGGGAGCAGGCGAGTACCGGAATTCCTGCCGCGAGACACGGTGGCGAAAATCATCAAACCCCTCCCTAGATCTAATACGGCCAGATTCTAGAGGGTGGCAGCGGGGCTGGTAAGAGGATTGTCTGTGGAAATATGTGCATGGATTGTGGATGAATTTTGAGGCGCCGAGACGGAAAACAATCAGTCGACGTCGGGTTCCTGGGTAACGATGTGGATGTCAACTGCGGGGGATTCGCGAAGAAAGCGGTGAACGACACTCAGATACAGGAATTTTTTCCAGTCGCGCACCAGCGCACGCCCGAAAATCACCTGGGTGATGTGCTTGGAGCGGACAAAGTCCGCGATGGCGTCGGCGACGCTGCGGCCTTTCAGCCGAACCACAAGCGCGCCCAGATTTTCGGCAAAACGCAGGTTGGCTTCCAGTATTTTCGGATCTTCCTCGCGGGTGGCGAATTCCCGCAAGACGTGGACGACGTAGAGTTCCGCGTCGAGCCGCCGCGCCATTCGCGCCGCGCGCGCGATCAGGTACTGCCCGGAAGGGCTTCCCGAAACGCACACCGCAATTCGTTCGCGCACGCCCCAGTTTTCGCGAATCTGCTTCGCGTCCATGTAGGTTTCCAGGCTGCGATCCACCTGCTCGGCCACCTGGCGCAGGGCCAGTTCGCGCAGGGCGATAAGATTGCCGCGGCGAAAGAAATTCTTCAGCGATTGCTCTACCTTCTCTTTTCCATAAACGTCGCCACGGCGCATGCGATTGACCAGCGCTTCGGGCGTGAGGTCCACCATGACGGTTTCACTGGCGCTGAGCGGCACCCAGTCGGGCACGGTTTCGCGAACCGTGACTCCGGTGATGGCCCGAACCGTGGGCGCGATGCTTTCGATGTGCTGGATGTTCAGCGTGGAGACGACGTCGATCTTCGCGGCGAGAAGATCCTGGACGTCTTCGTAGCGCTTCCGGTGGCGGCTGCCGGGAATATTGGTGTGCGCGAGTTCGTCGACGAGAACGACGCCGGGCCGGCGGGCAAGGATGGCGTCGATGTCCATCTCCTCGAACGGCGTGCCCTTGTAATCGATTTTCTTTCGGGGAACGGCTTCCAGTTGCGCGGCGAGTTCCTGGATGCCCTTGCGGCCGTGGGTTTCGATGATGCCAATGACCACGTCTTCACCGCGGCTTTTGCGCCGGATGGCCTCGCTCAACATACTGTAGGTTTTGCCGACGCCGGGAGCGTAGCCCAGGAAGAGTTTGAAAATCCCCCGCGCGCTTGGCGAGGGAGAGGCGAGTTCAAGCCAGTCTTCGGGCTTCTTGGGCAAGTTAAGGTGTTCTCCAGTCTTCGAAATCGTCCCGGGTTACAATAAGAGCATGACGCGATTCTTCTCGGGCCGCGGCATGGGATTCGCCGTCGCCGCGATCCTGCTGGCCTCCATCACCTTTGGATATACTCGATTCCTGCACGTCAATCAGACGACGGTCGCGCTGTCTTTTCTTCTGGCAATTTTAGCAGTTTCCGCGGTGTGGGGCATGGTGGTGTCGATTTTCATGTCCTTCAGCGCGATGTTGCTATTCAACTATTTTTTCCTGCCGCCCGTGAGGACGTTCACGATTGCAGACCCTCAGAATTGGGTGGCCCTGGCGGCGTTTCTGATCACTTCCATCATGGGCAGCCAGCTTTCGGCGCGCATCCGGAAAGAAGCGGATGCCGCTCACAGCCGGCGGCGCGAAGTGGAGCGGTTGTACTCTTTCAGCGAGAAATTGCTGGGCGAAGGCAACGTCATCCAGTTGATGAACGCGATTCCGAACCACATCGTCGAATGCTTCGAGGCAGGCGCGGCGGATCTGTTTGTGCCGCAAAAGGACAAATTCTACCGCTCGGGCTACGGCGCAGCGCAAATTGACGAAGAAAAAATGAAAGCCGCCTACGTCCTGGACGAAACGAACACCGACCCGGCCCGGCTTTTGCATTTCGTGCCAGTGCGGTTGGGCGTGAAACCGATCGGGAGCCTGGGCATCTCCGGGGCCGTTCTTTCGCGGCAAATGCTTGATGCCATCGGTTCGCTGGTGGCGATTGCGATGGAGCGCGCCCGGGCCGTGGAACAGTTGAGCGAAACCGAGGCCGAGCGCCAGGGCGAACGGCTGAAATCCGCGCTGCTGGATTCGATCGCGCACGATTTTCGCACGCCGCTGACGGCTATCAAGGCCGCCGCGACCGATTTGCTCGCTTCGACGGCTCGCGACCCGCAACAACTGAAAGAACTGCTGACCATCGTGAACGAAGAGTGCGACCGCCTGAATCACCTGGTGGAAGAAGCCGCGGAAATGGCGAAGCTCGAATCGGGCGAGTTTGAGCTGCACCTGCAGCCTGTGGCGATAGCAACCTTGGTCGAAGCGGCGCTGGAGCATTTACGAAAATGCCTTGGTGACCGGCGGATTATCATCAATGCCGGCGATGAGCTTCCTCTGGTTCGGGCGGACCTGGACCTTGCCAAAGATATCCTGGTCCAACTGGTGGACAACGCGAATCTATACTCGAAGAAGGAACATCCAATTACCATCACCGCGGAAGTAGCGGGCGAGATGGTGGCCGTGAGTGTGGCGGACCGTGGCCCGGGAATTGATCCGTTTGAGCAGGGACTGATCTTCGACAAGTTTTATCGCGGCAAGGACCAGCGGTATCAGGTGCGGGGCACGGGCATGGGATTGCCGATTGCAAGAGCCATCGTGACGGCGCACGGCGGTTCGATTTCGGTGACCAGCCAGCTCAATTCCGGGTCGGTATTCACGTTTACCCTGCCGGTGGCGATGCGGAGTGAAAATCGATGAATTCGGCGAGCATTCTGGTGGTGGACGACGAGCCGCAAATCCGGCGCGTTCTTCGCTCCACGTTGACGTTTCGCGGGTACGAACTCGTGGAAGCGGCCAGCGGGGAAGAGGGGCTGGAATTGGCGCGAAAGGTGAAGCCCGACCTGATCCTGCTGGACGTGAATCTGCCGGGAATGTCGGGCATCGAAACCTGCCGCGAAATCAGGCGTTTCACCGCTGCGCCGATCATTATGCTGACCGTCCGCAACGCGGAGCGAGACAAAGTGGTGGCGCTGGACGCGGGCGCGGATGATTACGTCACCAAGCCATTTGGCATCGAGGAACTCCTGGCGCGGGTGCGAGCTTCACTGCGGCGGCATTCCAGCGCCGAAGCGGTTCCGGCGTTTCAGTCGAAGGAGCTTTCCGTCGATTTCGAATCGCGGCGCGTGACCACTTGCGGCGAAGAAGTGCACCTGGCCCCGAAAGAGTTTGAGGTCCTGAAGCATCTGATCGCGCAACAAGGTAAACCCGTATCGCACCGGCGGCTGCTGCAGGCCGTCTGGGGCCCGGAATACGGAGAAGAGACGGAGAACCTGCGCGTGGTGATCAACCAGCTGCGGAAAAAAATTGAAAAGGATCCTGCGCAGCCAAAATTCATTTTGACGGAGCCGTGGGTCGGTTATCGGTTTCAGCCACCGAAAATGATGGCGAAGAGTTCAGGAAAAGGATCGAAGTAGAGGAGCTGGCTGGCCGGTCGGATTTTGTCTTGTGTAGGGACGGCCTTCCGAGGCCGTCCGCTCAAAGCTTGGAGTGCGGTGGCTCAGCCACCGCTTTTCCGGTCGCACCCCAGTCACCCAATCCTAAGCCATCACTACTTCTGTGAATCCAAATCCAGGTTCAATTCCAGGACATTCACACGGGCCTCGCCGAAGATGCCCCAGGTTCGGGCCTGTGTGTGTCGGGCCAGCACTGCTCTAACCGAGTCCGCACTCATGCCGCGCGCTTTGGCCACGCGCGGGATTTGGAATTCCGCGGCGGCGGGCGAAATTTCCGGGTCGAGGCCGGAACCGGAAGAGGTGACGAGATCGGCGGGAATCGCGGCGCCGGGGTTTTCCTGTTGAAGCTTGGCCACATCGGATTTGACGCGGTCTACCAAAGCCTGATTGGTGGGTGCAAGATTCGAGGGGCTCGAGGCGCTGGCATCGTAGCCGGTGCCGGCAGAGGACGGGCGCGAGTGAAAATATTTGTCGGTAGAGAAAGACTGGCCGATTAGCTTCGAGCCGACGACACGGCCGTTTTTCTCGATTAGGCTTCCCTCAGCTTGTTTTGAAAAGAATATTTTGCTCAGTCCAGTCATGCCCAAAGGATAGAGCAATCCAAAAACAAGAGTGGTAACCAGAGTGAACCGTATCGCGAGAATGATTTCTTTTTTCATCTGAGCCTCTACGCCAACCGCAACCACGAAACAATAATATCGATCAACTTGATGCCGAGAAACGGCGCAATCACGCCTCCAAGCCCATATATGAACATGTTCCGGCGCAGCAAGGCGGCCGCGCCGAGCGGGCGATAGCGGACGCCGCGAAGCGCCAGCGGAATCAACCCTATGATGATCAGCGCATTGAAGATGACCGCGGAGAGAATAGCGGATTCCGGTGTCCGCAACTTCATCACATTCAGCATCCCCAGCAGCGGAAATGTCCCGGCAAACATCGCCGGAATAATCGCGAAATATTTGGCGACGTCGTTGGCCACCGAAAAAGTTGTCAGCGCGCCGCGGGTGATCAGCAACTGTTTCCCGATCTCGACGATTTCGATGAGCTTGGTGGGGTTGGAATCAAGGTCCACCATGTTTCCGGCTTCCTTCGCGGCTTGCGTGCCGGTGTTCATCGCTACGCCGACATCGGCTTGCGCCAGCGCGGGCGCGTCATTGGTGCCGTCGCCGGTCATGGCGACCAGTTTCCCCTTGGCCTGTTCGTGGCGGATCAGCGCCATTTTATCTTCTGGCTTGGCTTCGGCCAGAAAATCGTCCACGCCCGCCTGGCGAGCGATTGCGGCCGCTGTCAACGGATTATCTCCGGTGATCATCATGGTGCGGATACCCATGGCGCGAAGGTGATCAAAGCGCTCGCGGATGCCGCCCTTGACGATGTCGGTCAGTTCGATGGTTCCGTAAACACGGAAATTTGCCGCGACCAGCAGCGGTGTGCCGCCGGATTTCGCGACGCGCTCGACGTTTTCCTGCACTTCCTGCGGAACCTGTTGCCCCTTTTCGCTGATGTAGCGCTTGATGGCCTCCGGCGCGCCCTTGCGGATTTCGCGGCCGTCCATGTCCACCCCGGACATCCGGGTTTGCGCGGAGAAGGGAATGAAGACCGGATTGTGGGGAGCGAGTTCACGGCCGCGCAGCCCGTATTTTTCCTTGGCGAGCACGACAATGGAACGGCCCTCGGGAGTTTCGTCCGCGAACGACGCGAGTTGCGCTGCGCTGGCCAGATCGACGTCGGTTACGCCGGGGGCGGCGTGAAACGCGGTCGCCTCGCGGTTTCCCAGTGTGATGGTGCCGGTCTTGTCGAGAAGCAGCACGTCCACATCTCCGGCGGCCTCAACCGCGCGGCCGGACATTGCAATCACGTTGCGTTGGATCAAACGATCCATGCCGGCGATCCCGATGGCGGAGAGCAGCCCGCCGATCGTCGTCGGAATGAGGCATACAAGAAGCGAGATGAGCGCAAAAACGCTTTGCGGCGCGCCAGAATAGATGGCGAAGGGCTGCAGGGTAACGACGGCCAGAAGAAAAATGATCGTCAGGCCGGCGAGCAGGATGTTCAGCGCGATTTCGTTGGGAGTCTTCTGCCGAGAAGCGCCTTCGACGAGGCTGATCATCCGGTCGAGAAAGGTCTCACCCGGGTTCGACGTGATGCGCACCTTAATTTCATCGGAAAGCACCCGCGTGCCGCCGGTTACGGCCGAGCGATCGCCTCCGGATTCGCGAATCACGGGCGCGGATTCGCCGGTGATCGCCGATTCATCCACCGAGGCCACGCCTTCGACCACTTCGCCATCCCCGGGAATGAATTCGCAGGCAGCGACGACGACCACATCACCTGAGCGAAGCTTCGA
>DATHOY010000278.1:0-15329 GCA_035484435.1 Vulcanimicrobiaceae bacterium
CCTGCTGTGGAATAGAAACGCAAAGTGAAGAGAGTGGCCTGTTCACCTTTGAGCTTGGAAAAACTCCTTCCGATGTGCCGGGAGAAATAAGAACTCCCGGCACATGGTAGGAAAGGGGTGATTAGAAGCCGCCGACCGGGCCGACAAGGTCGCCCATCGGGCGCACGCTTCTCCGGTCGCAGGTGTTCGCAAGGCAACCCAGGTGCCAGTTGTCCTCGATCGTTGCCATCATGGAGTAGTGATTGGCGGGAACGCCGGAACTCCGCGCAAAACGCTGCGTCCTCGAGATGACCAGCGTCACAACGTGCCCGCCGCCGGGATTCGCATTGCAGCAACCGCTGGTGTCACCGAACCCGCTCGGCCCGGTTCCCGTGAAGTCGCTCTCGTCCCAGGTGATGAAAATCACGGAATTGCCGGTCCAGGCCTTCGAAGTCATGATGGCGTTTACGGTGTTGAGCAAAAACGTATCGCCGGTTGAGATCAGCGGCTGAATCTGCGAAAAATCGCAAGGATCGGCCGGCGTGGCGCCGCGCCCGTGCATGTCATGGCATTGGTCGGGGCTGATCCACACGTAGTTGGGAACGGTGTTGTTCGCCAGGTCGGTCGCAAACTGGCTGAAGTCCACAATGTTGGCCACGCGCGCCGGGTTGCTCTGCACGTCCTTATAACTGATGAAGGGATTGTGCTTGCGTTCGTACAGCTGGTTTCCGCAGGCGTGGTCGAGTGGAGTCGCGCACAGCGAGTACGACTGCATGTAACCTTTCCAGGATTTTCCATGCGACTCCAATTGGTCAACGATGTTGGGCACGTCAATCGTCGTGTCGTTGTCATCGGCAACTCCGTTCGTCGACCCCGAAGTGGCGGCGATGTAATTCGGCTGGCTGGGATGGCTGATCCCAAAGTAATTCGTAGCCAGGCCCGTGGTGGCCGCGGCGAAATTGATGAACGGCGCGTTCGGATTTCCGATCAAAGTGTCATATCCGGTGTTTTCCATCATGATGATGAAAACGTGGTCAAAGTCGGAATGATCGTGACCGTCGGCGCGGACCGGATTGGCGAATGGCGTTGCGGTTAGAAGCAGTGAGAATACAGCAGCGCCCCAAACGGCCCAAGTAAGGCGGTTCCTAAAGCTTTGAGAGAGCTTGCGGATTTTCAAGATAGTCCTCCACTTTCAATTTTGTTTGGATGAATAGTATTTCCGGGATTCACTTCACAGACCTTGAGAGGTCCCCCTGGAAGTGAGTGGAGTGATTCTAGAGCGGGCCAAACGCATGTCAAGCGCATTCAATCAGCGGCGCGAGAATCCCCGGGTTTCCACAGGGTCAGGTACTCTCAGTACAGACTGCGCTGGCGAGGCAAACCGTGCGTGCACATCTCCACAGGAGTTAGTTCAATCTTGCATGGAAACGCCCTAGCGCGCCCGCCTTCGCAAGCCCTCGCTTTTCCTATAAATTAAACTCATCTAAGGGACGCGATGCTTTTCATTTTCTTTGCTAGCGCGGAGTCCTTTACACTTTCTGATTCTCTATGTGGCCTCAACCAAATAAGCCGTTGCGGCTCGCGCTGATCGGAATGTCCGGCGCGGGCAAATCCTATTGGACCACGCGCATCGCCGCGGCCGGCTATCCTGCAATTTGTTGCGACACCCAGATTGAAAGCCGGTTGAAGCCCGCGCTCCAATCCGGCGGCTACGCCGGCATCAATGGCGTCGCCGCCTGGATGGGCTGGCCGCATCTGCCGACCTACGCGGACCGCGAATCGGCGTATCTTTCCGAGGAGATTGCGGTGCTGGATGAGGTTTTAACCGGCTTGGAGAAAAATCCCGAGCGCGACCTGGTTCTCGATACCACTGGAAGCGTCATCTATGTCGGAAATCATCTGTTGCACCGTTTGCGCAAACAGATGCTGGTGGTTTACCTCGCGGCATCGCGCGACGAGCAGCAACTCTTGATTCAACGTTATCTGGAAGATCCGAAGCCGGTGCTCTGGCGCGGGGCGTTTCAGGCGCGCGCCGGGGAAGACCCCAAGGCCACCGTCGCCCGCTGCTACCCGGTCTTGATCGGCGCGCGTCGTCAGAGTTACGAGGCCCTTGCTCATTGTTCGATCCCGGTCGCGGATTTGCGTGAACCGAGCTTGCGCGAAGACACCGATAAAAAGCTCGCGGGTGCTGGATTCCTGGAAAAGATCCGCCTGGAACTGGAACGCACCGGTAAGACTTCGAAGGTGGATCACCGCGCATGAGATATCGAAGCACTGGCGGAAAAGCGCCGCTGACCTCGCTGCGTGGCGCCGTGCTGCGGGGACTCGCGCCCGACGGTGGGCTCTACATGCCCGTCGAGATCGCCCGCCACACTCCCGAAGAACTGGAAGAGTTCCGCCGGTTGCCCTTCACAGAAGTTTGCTTCCGTGTCGTGCGGCCATTCGCCACACCCGACGTGCCGGAAGAAATGCTGTGGCAGATCGTCGCCGAAGCCATCAATTTCCCCGTGAAGCTGGTTTCGCTTTCGCCGGCCTTGCACGTTCTGGAGCTGTTTCACGGCCCCACGCTGGCGTTCAAGGATTTTGGCGCCCGCTTCCTGGCGCGCTTGATGGGCTATTTCGTCCGCGGCGAATCGCGTCCTCTCACGGTGCTGGTGGCGACTTCTGGCGACACGGGAAGCGCGGTGGCGCACGGGTTTCTGCGCGTGCCGGGAATTCGCGTGGTGATTCTCTATCCCTCGAAACGCATCAGCGAAGCCCAGGAAAAGCAGTTCACCACGCTCGGCGAAAATATTACGGCGCTCGAAGTCTCCGGCACATTCGACGATTGTCAGCGGCTTGTGAAGCGGGCCTTCGCGGACGAAGCGCTGAACCAGCGTGCCTTTCTGACTTCCGCGAATTCCATCAACGTAGGTCGCCTGCTGCCGCAAATGTTCTATCACGTCGCCGCCTACCGGCAGCTCCCGGTGGCCTCTGTGCCGCTGATCGTTTCCGTCCCCAGCGGAAATTTCGGAAATCTGACAGCCGGAATCTTCGCCAAGCGTATCGGCCTGCCCGTAGCAAGATTCATCGCGGCCACCAACGCTAACGATGCCGTGCCCGAATATCTGCGAAGCGGTGAGTATCACCCGCGGACGGCCGTCGCCACCTATTCTAACGCCATGGACGTGGGCAATCCCAACAATTTTCCACGGCTGCTCGATCTATGCCGCAATCGCCTGGAAAACGTGCGCAAGGAAATCTGGGGTCACCGCGCCACCGACGAAGAAACCCTGCAGCAGATGAGCACCGTCTGGGAACGCTATCGCTATATCTCGGACCCTCACACCGCCGTAGGCCTGCTCGCCTGGGAAGCCTACCGCAAGGAACATCCGGAGCCGTCGCAGGGCCTGGTATTGGCCACGGCGCATCCCGCCAAATTTGCAGAAATTGTCCAGAAGGGAATCGGGGTTGCCCCGCCCCTGCCATCGCGTCTCGCAGAATACCTCCAACGCCCGAAACTCTCGCTCCCCATCAGCAGCAAATACGAAGACTTCAAGCAGTTCTTGCTTGCACACTAGTTCGAATTTTGAAGGATGATTTAAGAAGAACGGCGGAGTCGATCGAGGCCCACGAAGATGATGACGCCGAGGACGGCGTTGACGAGCGCGGCAACGGCGAGATGCATGTTGAACCAGGCTTCCGGCTCGTTCAGCAACAGCCGGCGCACGATCGTCAGGATCGACTGGTGCACGACGTAGAAGAGTGCGACCAGCGCAAATCGCGCCAGCGGATGCTCGGTATCGAGTCGCGAGCCAATCGAAGAAGCCAGGTACCCAATGACGGTCTTCGCGATGCCGTATTCACCCAGCGGAACCGTCGGGCCGCTCAGGCTGTCCTGCAGGAGTCCCATAACCGTGCCGAGCAGCAATCCCGTGGACGGATTCCTGCGGCTGAGCCCAAAATAAATTGTTGCAAGCAGCGGCAGATCCAGAATCTCCAGCCTGGGAAGATAAACGGGAAGAGTGCGCTGCAGCACCAGCGAAAGCACCGCGATACCCACCACCGCGCCGGGAAAAAACTTGTGCACCTCAATGTGCGATTCGCCGCCTCGGAGTTCAAAAGTATCGTTCATGGCTTTTCCGCCGCGGGATTTCCCGATGTGGCCGGCGTCGAATTTCCCGCCGCGGGTTGCGCGCCTTGCTCATCGGCGTCGGTCTTGAAATTCACGGATTCCTGCGTCAGTAGCACAATCACTTCTTCCAGCCGATCGAGCCGCGCGGCCGGCTTCACGCGAATCTGCTTGAACGGATTGCCCTGTTTCACATCCAGCACCGTGCCGATGGGAACATCGCGCGGAAAAATTTTATCCATGCCGCTGGTGACGATTTTTTCGCCCGCGTTCACCGTTTCCTCGGCCGCCACATAGCTCATCGAAAGCATCGGCTCGCCGGTGCCTTTCACTGGGCTCTGGATGCGCGAACCGACCAGCATGGCTCCCGCGCCGCCGTCTCTGTCGTTCAGCAGCAGAACCTGGGCCGTGTCGCGATAGCTTTCGATAATCTTGCCAACCGCTCCATCGGGCGTGATTACGGCCATGTTGCGCCGAATGCCGTCGCGCTCCCCGCGGTCGATTTCCACGGTGTGGCTGGCGGAGCTGGCGCTTGCGCCGATCACCCGCGCCATCACCATCGGCACTTTCAGGTGGGACTGCCGGAAATTCAACAGCGCCGCCAGCCGGTCGCCTTCGGCGGCTTTGCTTTGCAACTGCGAAATCTCCAGCTTCAGCTCGTCATTTTCGTTGCGAAGTTCCTCGTTCAGGCGAGTCGTGCCCTGCAGCGCGAAGTAATGGTCCCAAACGCCGCGAACTTTTCCGAATCCCCACGCCCCGCCTTTTTCGAACGGCGTCACTGCGGTCATGCTCCACACGCGAATCAGCCGGCCGCGGGAATCCCGCTTTACCTGCACCGCCAGCATCAGCACTTGCGCCAGCAGCACGCCGGCCAGCAGCGCTAGGGATCTATGTCTGGAAGGAACTCCGACCATGGCGAATAGTTCTCAGTAAACAGTTCTTAGTTTTAAGTAAAACTCAAACCCTAATTCAACACCGGCTTCCGCGGCTGGGAGAAATGCGGAAATCGAATGACCAAGCTCCGCTCGGAAACTGAAAACCTGCAACTAAATACTAAAAACTCTCTCAATCGATGCAAACCTGGCGCAGCAGTTTGAAATCGCTCAGCATCTTGCCCGTGCCCAGCACCACCGACGCCAGCGGATCATCGGCGATCGAAACCGGTAAGCCGGTCTCTTCGCGGATGCGCTTGTCGAGATTCTTCAGCAGCGCGCCGCCGCCGGTAAGGACGATGCCGCGGTCGCTGATGTCGGCCGAAAGTTCGGGCGGAGTGCGCTCCAGCGCAACGCGCACGGCGTTCAAAATGGTGGCCACGCATTCGCTCAGCGCTTCGCGGATTTCGCTGTCATCAATTGTCACAGTACGTGGCACGCCTTCGATCAGGTTGCGGCCCTTTACTTCCATCGTCAGTGGCTTTTCCAGCGGGTACGCCGAGCCGATCTCCATCTTGATCTGTTCCGCGGTGCGCTCCCCGACCAGCAGGTTGTACTTGCGCTTCAAATACTGCATCACCGCCTCGTCCATTTCGTTGCCGGCCACTCGCACCGACCTCGAGTACACGATGCCACTCATCGAAATCACGGCGATATCCGTGGTGCCTCCGCCGATGTCGACGACCATGTTTCCCGACGGTTCTTCAATCGGCAGGCCTGCTCCGATGGCGGCGGCCATTGCCTGTTCGACCAGGTAAACTTCGCTGGCTCGCGCGCGATACGCGGAGTCCTGCACGGCGCGCTTTTCCACCGGCGTAATCTCGCTGGGCACGCCGATGACGATTCGCGGGTGCACCAGCACGCGGCGGTTGTGCGCCTTCTGGATGAAATACGTCAGCATTTTTTCGGTGACTTTGAAATCGGCGATCACGCCGTCTTTCATCGGCTTGATGGCGACCACGTTTCCCGGCGTGCGGCCCAGCATGTCTTTCGCTTCGCGGCCCACGGCCACGACTTCGCCGCTGGACTTGTTGATGGCCACGATCGACGGCTCGTTGACCACGATGCCTTTGCCGTGCGCGAACACCAGCGTGTTTGCCGTCCCCAGATCGATCGCCAGGTCGGACGAAAAAAGACTGAACACCGACCTCAGGTTGTAACCATTCTTGTTCATTACCACTTTCCCCCTGCGGAGAGGATCCTGCCCGGTAGGATCTCCGCGTACGGACCCCCACGGTGCTGCAATCCATTGTCGCCGTATTTCGCGGCCCACGCAAAACCGCGATCCGGTTTCCCCCGCCTACTTTGGTATTACGATCGAAATCTGCTGCTTCGCCGTGCCGCCGCGCCGATTAGAACCAATCACCACGATGGTGTGCTGTCCCGGCTCAAGCGGTTCGGTGAAATGCCGGAAGGTTCCGTCCGGCGAAATATTTGCCACGGGCTGCCCGTTGATGATCAGGGCGGCGCCCGGCTCGGTCTTGCCGATCAGTTCCGCGGAGTGGCCCTGGATTCTTGGCACTTCGATCTCCAGCATCATCTCCTGCGTCTTGCCTTGGGTGAAGAGGCTGAACTTGAAGGTCTCGCTGTACTCGCTGGTTTCTTTCTTCGCGTCAGAGGCGCTGACATTCCAGAAATAATCCCCGGCCTCGAGTCCCGTAACTTCCGTGCTGGTGCCCGAAACTTTCACTTCCTTTACCAGCCGGGTGAACATGTTGGTCGGGCTGACACGCAAGGTATAGCCGATCGCACCGTCCACGGCTTTCCATTCGAAATGGATGGACGCCGTCCTGGGAGTTTCCGAAATCACGGGCGACTGGTTTAGCGGGGCAATCAGCCCCGGAGGCGCAAGAATATTTGATTTGAAGCTTGGCCCGCCGGAGGGGAAGCTCACCTTTTCAAATTGCGTCAGTTCGATCTTTTCCTGCCCGCGCTGCACTTGCGCCGAACCGCTGGCGACTACGATTTCATGGTCATTTTCTTTCGGGTCATTCTTCACGGACGCTTTACTGTTTTGCTTCAGGTAAGCAGTCGCGTCCTCGACGCTGACCGCCGCGCTGGAATCGGGTGACGAAAATCTTGAGGTGGCCAGGTCCACCGAACCCGTGTTAATTCTGACGGCGGTATTCGATCGGTCGCGCGTGACGATGTTTTCTTCCACCGTCACCAGCGTTTCCGACTTGATGGTGTATTCCGTCCCGTCCGCAAACGTGATACGTGCGGCGCCGTCGCTGGCGGTCTGGATCAGGTCGCCCTTGTCGAGTGTCGTGTGGTAGTTTGCCTCCACCCACGTTACCGAGTTCACTTTCTTCACTTGGACGCGGCCGTCCAGGTTCACGAACTTGGCCTGCGTCAGCGAGGCTGTGGCGTTCGCGGTCTCTGGGTTGCCCAGGGCGTTAGAAACTTTACTGGTGATGATACTGGTCCATTCCGGTTTGACGGCAAACATTCCGGCTACGATGATCACCAGGATCAAAGAGCTGTAGATAATCACCGTTTTGTAGGTGACCGCGTGCCAATACACTTCCACGCGGTGGATTTTCGGCCCCGGCGCGGGCGCCGATATCGGGCGGCGTGGTTCGATGGGAGTTTGTGTCGTCACGGATGTAAGTGTCTTGAATGCTCCAATTTCGCAATGTAACACACCGTTTCGCATGGGGCGGAAGTCCCGAGTGCCCGCGTAGTCAATCTACAAATAGCGGTTGCGCCGCTTTTCCGAACACTGTGCTTTCAGGGTTACTTTTTGGGGGCTGGCGAGCCACCGCGGTGGAAAAACCGCGCCTTGTCGAGGCTCGAATCCACTGCGACATCGAAGAATCCCACCATCATCTCGTCGTAGGTCTGCTCTCCCCAGCGGACGGCGGCACTCGGGTCCGGATTGTGCGGATTGCCTTTGGAATTGTCGAACCAGGCCACGGCCTGGAGTTCCCTGCCTGCCTTCAGTGGCAGGGGCTCTGCGAGCCGATAGCTCATCTGCCAATGAAAGTGGTAGTGAACGTGCAGCAGCGGTTCAACCGTCTTATCTTTATGCACGATGTTGTATTCGAATTTCGACCCACGCAGGTGCATGTGCGGAAAAAAACTGAGCAGGAGCGCATCGTTCGGCAGCGTGCCGCGTGCCTCCACGCGATAATCCGGCGTGCCGGGTGGAATCACAAAGTGGTCGTTGGTCAGTTGCAGCGTCAATACGCGTTTTTCCGGCGGCTCTTTCGCGAAAATCAATCCGACTCGCGTTAGATCCTTTCCCGGATTTCCGTTGGTGGTGTAGTGAATCTGAAAAACCAGATCGGAGCCCGCCGGAATAAATTTCGCCATTCCGCGCGGCCAGTTGTCCGGCGTGCTGCCCGGCGCGTACACCAACAGGACGTCGCTGTCGGTCCACATCGCATCCTTTTTGTCTTCGGGTGAACTCAGCGTCTCCGCCGTGAACGGTTTTCCCACCGGCGCGTGCCGCAGCCACGGCGATTCCGGCGGCCGTACATACACAACCGCATGGTGCACATGCTCCGGCAGGCCCGGCAGGATTTCAGCACCTTGCACCCAACGCCCTTCATTGAAATGCGTGGGCAGGATTTCGTAGGTGTAGTCCACGTCGCCAGTCGCCGGGATCCTTACCGGCTCCGCCATCTTGATTTCCATATCCGGCGCAGGAATCGTCCAGCGATCCACCCATTTCTTTGGCGCCGGCGCGTCGGCCGGATTGCCAGCGGGAGCCTTGGCCTCAGCCCACGCAACCAGCAGAGCGATCTGCTCATCCGTCAGCGACGGATCATTCGAAAATCTTCCGATTCCTTTTTCCGCAAACCAAGGTGGCATAGAACGATTTCGTGTAGCTTCACGGATTGCCGCCGCATAGCCTCTTGTGTTCTCGTAAGTTTCAAACGCTATCGGAGCAATGCCTCCGGCCCGGTGGCACACCTGGCAGTGCTCCTGAAGAATGGGCAGCACGTCCCGGTAGAACGTCGGCGCGATTACGGGTCCAGCCGCTTGCTGCGAGGTCACTGGGGACGCGCAAAGCATGGCGATGCCAACCAGTACCGTGAAAAAAAAGTTCTTCGTCGGGATGGTCCAGCGCAAACGACGCTCCTGTAGCCTTCAGCGACGCGCTGCCTATCCGCCAGAAAGCGCCTCAACCGAGACTCCTCTGAATATACCCTCAACGTGCCCCGGTTGTTTTTCAGTGGGAATTTTCAGGTCTAGAGGGAACGACTTTTGCAGCTATGCGGTTCCTTCTGTGAGGCCAACGATCTTCCGGAACTCCGGGTCATCATGCAGGCAATCAAGATCGGAATCCCGCGATGCCCAGTTCAGATTGCCATAGCCGGCGGCGATTGCTTTTTTCAACGTTTCCAACGCTTCCGCTTTTCGCAACAACACGCCATAAGTGCATGCCGCATTGTATAAAGTGTTGCCGTCGTTTGGCCGCAGCGCCACGGCCGTTTGCAAGTGCCGGATGCTTTCATCCGATTCGCCGAAGGACGCCAGATTGGTGGCCAGCAGGATGCGCGCGCGCACATCCTCGGGAACCACTTCCAATTGCTGGCGAAGCACGTCATTCATCCGCCGCCGCATCTCCGCGGCGTCCTGCTTGCGCCCCAATCGCTCCAGGCACAGGCCGTAGGGGATATAAGTGTTGTAGTCGTCGCCATTGGCTTCCAGCGCTTTTTCGGCGAGCTTCGCCCCTTCCGCGTACTTGCCGTTCGAAAGCAGCGCCCGCCCCAGAATATTCCACGATCCGTCGCAGTCGCGCTTCCTCTCGATCGCCCGCTGAGCCATCAGCGCGCTCTCGTCATATTTCTTCTGCGCGTAGAAGAGCCGGCTCCGCGCCACCATCACCTCCGGCAAATCCGGCGCCAGCGCCATCGCGCGATCGCAAGCGGACAGGCCCCGCTCGATCCACGCCGGGTTCTGCTCGCGTACTTCGTAAATCAGCCCGCACAGGTGCGCGATCCCCGCATACGCCAGCGCAAAATTCGCGTCCAGGTGAATCGCCTGCTCGAACATTTGCAAGGCATAGTCCGTGTTTTCCCGGCGCGCATAACTTCGGCCCCGCAGATAAAAGTCATAAGCCTGGGTATTTTCCGTCGGCTTCTGCCCGATGGTTTTCTCTTCCTGCGGCGTCAGCGTGATGCGCAGCGCCTGCGCGATGCTGCGCGCAATTTCGTCCTGGATCGCGAATACGTCTTCCAGTTGCCGGTCGTATCTCTCGGCCCACACAGAATGCCGCGTGGAACTCTCTACAAGCTGTGCGGTGATGCGCAGTCGGCTCCCGGAACGACGAATCGTGCCCTCCAGAATAAATGTCGCGCCCAGTTGCTGGCCCACCTGCGGCGCCGCGGTCTGTTTATCGCGAAACGCCAGCATCTCCGAGCGGGGGAAAATCTGCAGCTGCGTAATTTTCGAAAGCTCCGTGATGATGTCCTCGGTCATGCCGTCCCGGAAATATTCGTCCTCCTTGCCCCCGCCCTGATTTTCGAAATAAAGGACAGCCACGGATTTTTTCACTGGCGCGGCTGCGGCAACGGAAGCGGAAGATGTATCGGCCTTTCCCGCGGCGGGCCGGCGGCTCGAATCGATATCCCGCCGCAGCCGCTTCATGTCCGCGCGCAGCTCCGCCGCGGTCTGGTACCGCAAATCCGCGTCCTTCTCCAGCGCTTTGCCGAAAATGTTTTCAATCGCAAAGGGCAAGCGCGAATTCAGCTTGGTAGCCGGCGCCGCATCGGAATGCAGAATGCCGTCGAAAATCAGCGCCACGGTCGTGCCAGAAAACGGCACCATGCCCGTGGCCATTTCATACAGCACCACGCCCAGGGAAAACAGATCCGAGCGCGGATCAAGCTCCTCTCCCCGCGCTTGCTCCGGCGACATATACGCCACCGTGCCGATGGAACTCCCCGGACTGGTCAGCATGTCTCCCACGTCGGCCATGTGGGTCTGCGTCTGCAGCGAGCCACCCCCGACCGATTCCAACATCTGTTGCCGCTGCGTCGCCAGCTTCGCCAGGCCAAAATCCAGAATCTTCGCCGGACCTTTTTCCACCAGGAAAATGTTCGCGGGTTTGATGTCGCGATGGACGATGCCCTTCGCATGCGCGGCTTCCAGTCCGTCGGCAATCTGTATGCCCACGTCCAGGATTTCCGATATCGCCATCGGCTTGGCGGAGATGCGATGCTTCAGCGTCTGCCCCTCGAGCAGTTCCATCGCAATAAAGGGCCGGTTCTCGAATTCGCCGATGTCATAAATCGTGCAGATGTTGGAATGATTCAGAGAAGAAGCCGCGCGCGCCTCGCGCCGGAACCTCTCGATGGCCTGCGAATCGTGGGAAATGTCGTCCGGAAGAAACTTCAACGCCACGTTCCGGCCCAGGCGCGAGTCTTTGGCCTTATAGACCACACCCATGCCACCGCCGCCCAGCTTTTCCAATACGCTGTAGTGAGAAATGGTCCGACCAAGAACCGTGCCCGTATCCGACATTGGCTGTGGAGTGTACTCTACGGCCCTGTTACAGGCAATTGTTCCGCATTCTCCGTCCAATAGTTCAAGGACATACTGGGCCGAATTCAAGAAATGGCCGCGATAAACGCATATAATCTGGTCACATGATTCCCGCCTCGTACAAAGCGAAAAAGAAGTTCATGGAGCTTGCCATCGCCGAGGCCAAGCGCGCCGGCGACCGCGGTGACTATCCCATCGGTGCGGTCATCACGCGCGTTACAGGAAAGTCCGAAACAATCATCGCCAGCGCCGGCAACCGCGTGAAAACCTCCGGCTCCAGCATCAAGCACGTCGAACTCGAAATGCTCAAATACGTTTGCAGCGGTTACGGCCGCTACCTTCCTGAATTCGTCCTTTATTCCACCCACGAGCCCTGCGCCATGTGCGCCGGCGCCTGTGTCTGGTCCAAAATCGGCGCCGTCGTCTTCGGAGTCTCCCAGGAAGACATCGATGCCTACGGCCGCAAGCACGGCAACGAAGTCTATAAGTGGCGCGCTTGTCTCATTTCGTGCCGCTTCGTTCTCGAAAAAGGGAATCATCGCGTCCCCGTCATCGGCGGATTTCTGCGCAATGATTGCCAGAAGCTCTTCAGTTACCGCCCAGCAAAAAGCGCAAAACTGCAATCGCGGTAATAGCATTGACGCGCAGGCAGCGGGGTCATACGATTCGCAGACTGGCACTCAGTTTGGCTAATCCGAATCAAACGGATGCTCTCGAAGGAAAGCGAAGGTGGTGGCGCTTTGGTCTTCAAGCAGTTCTATCTGAATTGCCTTGCCCATGCTTCGTACTTAATTGGTGATGAAACCACGGGCACCGCGGCCGTCGTCGATCCGCAGCGCGACATCGCGCAGTATCTGGCCTTCGCCGCCGAACACAAACTGCAGATCAAGCACGTTTTCCTCACCCACCTGCATGCCGACTTCGTCGCGGGACATCTCGAACTCCGCGACCGCGCCGGTGCCGCCATCTATCTTGGCGCCAGGGCCAAAGCCGAATACCGGTTCACTCCGCTGCGCGACGGAGGTGTGGTCGAGTTTGGCAGCGTCCGGCTCAAGGTGCTCGAAACTCCCGGACACACTCCCGAATCGATCTCCATCCTGGTCTACGATCTCGCCCGCAGCGATAGCGAACCGCAATCTGTTCTTACCGGCGACACCCTTTTCATCGGAGATGTAGGCCGCCCGGATTTGCGCGTGGCGCTAGGCTGGTCCGCCGCGGATCTTGGCGGAATGCTCTTCGACTCGCTGCAAACGAAACTCCTGGGCTTGCCCGATGCCAGCCTGGTCTATCCCGCGCACGGCGCCGGTTCTCTTTGTGGCCGAGCCATCAGCAAGGAAACGGTTTCCACCATCGGCGAGCAACGCCGCCTCAACTACGCGCTGCAACCGATGAGCAAGCAGGCGTTTGTAGAGTTGGTCACCACCGACCAGCCCGAAGCCCCCCCGTATTTTGTCTACGACGCCGTCCTGAACAGCAAGGAACGCCCCACGCTCGAGGAAGCGTTGGCGCGCGAATTGAAACCGCTCACGCTTGATCAAGTCTTGGCCATGCAGGCGGAGGGCGCCCAGATTCTGGACACACGCGACCCGGACGAATTTGCCGCAGCGCATCTGGCGGGCAGCATCAACATCGGCCTGGGAGGCCAGTACGCCACGTGGGCCGGAACGGTGCTCGATCACACCCATCCCATCTTGATCATCGCCGACCCAGGCCGCGAAACCGAATCGGCTCTTCGCCTCGGGCGAATCGGATTCGACCACATTGCCGGATTTCTGCAAAATGGCTTGCGCAGCCTCGAATCGCGCCCCGATCTGGTCGCGTTCACGGAACGCCTAAGCGCGCAGTTTGCCGCCGAACTCCTCGCGTCGAACCAGCCGCCACTCGCCATCGATGTTCGCGCGCCGCGCGAGCGTGCCCAGAAACACATCGAGCACAGTGTCAGCATACCGCTCAATCACCTCGCGGAAAATCTGAAGAGCCTTCCGAACGATCGCCCCTTGCTGGTCTATTGCGCCGGAGGCTACCGCTCCTCCATCGCCGCCAGCCTTCTGAAACGCCGCGGGTTCACTTCGGTCGGCGAACTCGCCGGCGGCATCGCCGCCTGGGAAGCCGCAAGACTTTCGGTTTCCGCCGCCCAGGCCTGAACGGATCATCGACTCGGAAGCTGCCCCCCGGCACCCCTTAACTTCATTTGGGGGTTTCGCCCGCAATCCTCTATAATCCTAAGTTTGTTCATCACCTCAGGAGACATCTGGAATGGCTGGAGTATTTGAGGACCAGAAAACTGGCAAACGAGTTCTTTTCGGCGTCGTGATCGCGTTTATCGCCCTCAGCATGCTGCTGTACCTGGTGCCCCAGGGCACTAACACCACCGAGGGCTCTACCGACGTGCTCGCCAAAATCGGCGACCAGAGCGTCACCATGGGCGAGGTGCTCCAGCAGCTGGACCAGATCCGCCGTCAAAACCAGATACCCAAGCCGCTGGAAGGCCTCTACGCGCGGAACATCCTCAACCAGCTCGTCTTTCAAAAGGAAGTTGAGTTTGAGGCCAAGCGTATCGGCGTCACCGTCAGCGACCAGGATCGCGCCGACCGCATCAAGATGTACGTGCCGGCCGCCTTCAACGGGGACACCTTTGCCGGCATGGATACCTACACCCGCGAAGTCCAGACACGGTTCCAGCTGACCGTCCCCGTCTTCGAGGACCTGGTGAAGCAGGGCTTGGTGGAGGAAAAGCTTCGCAAGCTGATTACCGACGGCATCAGCGCCAGCCCGGTGGAGATTCAGCAGGAGTTCAAATCTCAGAACGAAAAAGTGAAGTTGGACTACGCACTGATCAAGCCCGAAGACCTCGAAGGCAAAATCACGCCGTCCGACAGCGAAATCAAGGCCTACTACGACCAGAACAAGGCCAAGTTCCAGATACCCGAAAAGCGTGTGATCCGTTACGCACTGCTGGACCTTACCCAGCTGCGGCAGAACACTGTCGTGAGTGACGATGAACTCAAAGTCGTCTACCAGCAGAATATCCAGCAGTTCCAGGTGCCGAACCGGGTTCACGTCGAGCATATTTTGCTTTTAACCACCGGCAAGACTGACGCGGAAGTCGCTGAAATCAGGAAAAAAGCCGAAGATATCCTGGCGCAAGCCAGAAAAAAAGGCGCCAACTTCGAGGATTTGGCCAAAAAGTATTCCGAAGACCCAGGCTCCAAAGCCAAGGGAGGAGATGTTGGCTGGGTGTTGCCGGGTCAAATGGTGCCGGAGTTCGAGAAGGCTTCGTTCAGCCTCAACAAAGGCGACATTTCCGACCTCATCAAAACTCAGTATGGATTTCACATCATCAAGGTCCTGGACAAGGAAACCGCTCACACCAGGACGTTCGACGAAGTGAAAGACAGCCTTCGCCCCAACTATCTGTTGAACAAAGTCGACCAGCAGGCATCCACGATCGCGGACCAGATTTCCGCCGATATCCGCCAGTCCAACAAGACCACCCTCGACCAGCTTGCCCAGAAATATCACCTGACCATCGCCGAAACTCATCCCGTTGGACCCGGCGAGCCGGTTCTGGAGTTGGGCAACGGCCAGGACATCAAGGACGAGATCTTCCACCTTCGTCCGGGCGACTTAAGCCTTCCTCTGCGGACCGACCGCGGCTATGTCGTCTTGTCCTTGCGCCAGTCCCTGCCCGCGCATCAGGGGACGCTTGATGAAGTGCGCGATAAGGTCGTCACCGAGTTGAAGCAGCAAAAGTCCAACGAGCTTGCCCAGACCAAGGCCCAGGAGCTTGAGAAGCGGGTCAAGGCCGGCGA
>DATHOY010000279.1:0-26278 GCA_035484435.1 Vulcanimicrobiaceae bacterium
CGTGTCATGCCGCTGGCGGTGCTTCTCCCCTCGAACACCCAACAAGTACAGGCGATTGTGCGCTTGTGCCATCGCGAACGGATTCCCTTTGTGGCGCGCGGGTCCGGCACTGGCCTGAGCGGGGGCGCGTTGCCGGTGGAAAACGGTGTAGTCATCAGCCTGGCGCGCATGAATCGTATTCTCGAAGTGGATTATTCCAACGCGCGCGTCGTTGTCGAACCCGGAGTCATAAATCTCGACGTCACCGGACGCGTGCAACCCAATCAATATTTCTACGCGCCGGATCCTTCATCGCAATCCGTCTGCAGCATCGGCGGCAACGTGGCGGAAAATTCCGGTGGTGCGCATTGTTTGAAATACGGCTTCACGACCACGCACGTTCTCGCGTTGGAAGTTGTTCTCCCTGACGGCTCCCTGGTGCATCTAGGCGGAAAATGCCTGGACATGCCGGGTTACGACCTGATGGGCGTATTCGTCGGCTCCGAAGGCACACTCGGTATCGCCACAAAAGTGACCCTGCGCATCGTCAAGCGCCCGGAATGTATCCGCACGCTGCTCGCCGCCTTTGACGGCACCAACGAAGCCGGCGCCGCCGTCAGCGACATCATCGCCGCAGGCATGCTGCCCGCCGCCATCGAAATGATGGATAACCTCGCGATTCAAGCCGCCGAGGCTGCCGTGCACCCGCACTATCCCAACTGTGGTGGGCTGCTGCTCGTCGAACTCGATGGCCCGGTCGCCGAAGTCGAAGCCCTGATGCGCGACGTCGACGCCATCTGCCGCAAGAACGGCGCGTGGGAGGTTCGCCTCGCACAAACCGACACCGAGCGTATGCTCGTCTGGAAAGGCCGCAAAGCCGCCTTCGCCGCGATGGGGCGCATTTCGCCGAACTACATCGTGCAGGACGGCGTTATCCCTCGCACTGCCTTGCCGCGCGTGATGAGCGAGATCGCCCGCCTCAGCGAAGAGACGGGCATTCGCGTCGCCAATGTCTTTCACGCCGGAGATGGCAATCTGCATCCGCTGGTTCTCTACGATCGCCGCATTCCAGGCCAGGAGCAGGCCGCCGAAAAACTTTCCTACCGCGTCCTGGAACTCTGCCTGGAGGCGGGCGGCTCCATCACCGGCGAGCACGGCGTCGGCGAGGAAAAAAAACGGATGATGTCGAAAATGTTCGCAGAACCCGACCTCGACACCATGCAGCGGGTGCGCTGTGCATTCGATCCGCTGCACCTTTCGAATCCCACGAAAGTTTTTCCCACTCCACGCCTCTGCGGCGAAAAGCCGGGCGAATACGTCGCGCATCCCCTCGAAACAGCCGGAATCGCCGAGCGTTATTGACGACATCATGACGGACCACTTCCACGGCCATGTTAGAAACTAGCATTTTCGAAGAAAATCTCCGCGCGATCGTAGGCCCGGAAAACCTGCGCGCAGGCACAGACGCCGACGTGATCTGCGGAGTCCTTCCTCAATTCGTTGCCGAGCCGAAGGATGAAAAGCAATTGGCCGCCGCGCTTGCCATTGCAAACGAAGCGGGAATCGCGGTTGTCCCCCGCGGAGGCGCTACGAAACTCGGTTGGGGCAATCCACCGAAAAAAGCGGACCTCGTCCTCTCCACTGTTCGTCTCAATCGGATTGTCGAGCATGTGTGGGCCGATCTCACGGTAACGGTTGAAGCGGGCTGCACTCTGAAATCTTTGCAGAAAAAACTTGCCCAGCACGGACAGCGCCTCGCCTTCGACGGCTTGTGGCCCGAGCGTGCAACTATCGGTGGCGTTCTTTCCACCAACGATAGCGGCGCGTTACGCTTGCGCTTTGGTGCGCTCCGCGACCTGATTATCGGCGTGACGATCGCTCTTCCCGACGGCACACTCGCCAGCAGCGGCGGCAAAGTCGTCAAAAATGTTGCCGGTTACGATTTGCCGAAGCTGGTCACCGGAGCTTTTGGAACGCTCGGCGTCATCACCCGCGCTGTGTTTCGCCTCCATCCTCTGCCGCGTGCAACAAAATCATTTTCTTTCATCGGCGAAAACTCTCCGGCCATGCAACAACACATCCTGAGCATTCAGGACTCCCAACTGGCCCACACCTCATTGCAAATTCGCTGCGGTTCCTGCGAACTGCCCGTCGCGGACATTCTTTTCGAAGCCACGGACGCCGGTCTGGCAGCCCAGGAATCGCAATTGCGCAAGCTCCTCGGTGCAGCCTCCGTTGAACATTCCGCTGAAACTGTTTGGAACGCGCGGCAGGATCTTTGGAAAACACCGACGAACAAGACATTGCTGGCTAAAACCAGTTTGCTTCCAACAAACATCGCGAAGACGCTCGATTCCCTGAAAACGATTGGCGACGCGCGGAACGTTACGTGGCGACTCGTGCTGCAAGCCACAGGGATCGGCATGCTCCGCCTGGACGCTGCTCCGCCGCAGCTGTCAGCGGTTATCGAACAGCTTCGAGGCGAACTGCAATCCCGCGGCGGCTCTCTCGTCGTCCTGCATCGCCCCGCCGAACCACCTTCGATCGACGCATGGGGTGATACAGGCGATTCGGTTCCGCTGATGCGCGCCCTAAAGCACCAGCTCGATCCGAAAACCACATTAAATCCCGGCCGGTTCGTAGGGGGAATCTAGTCGCATGTCGAACGACACTCAGCAATCGAACCCCACAGGCGCATTCGACGCCCATCATCCCCCTGCGCTCGAACTGATGGAGAAGTGCGTCCACTGCGGCTTCTGCCTGCCCGCCTGTCCCACGTATGCGCTCTGGGGACAGGAAATGGATTCACCCCGCGGCCGCATCTATCTGATGAAGTTGGCTCTCGAAGGCAAAGCAGAGATGAACGAAAGCTGGGTCAGCCACATCGATTCCTGCCTCGGCTGCGTCGCTTGCATGCCTGCCTGCCCCTCCGGCGTCGATTACGGGAAATTGATCGAAGCCACTCGCGCGCAGATCGAGCGCAACTACCAGCGCCCCACGACGGAGAAACTGCATCGCCGCTTCCTCTTCGAAACCTTCACGAAACCAGCCCGCATGAAATTCTTGCGCTGGCCACTGCTCGCCTACCAGAAAAGCGGAGTGCAGGCCGCGCTGCGCACATTAGGCGTCTTCAAAGCATTGCCAAAATCCATCGCCGCCATGGACGCCCTGCTCCCCACCGCTTCGCCAATCGAGCCGGTTGCAGCCGTAACCCCGGCCCAGGGCGAACAGCGCAAGCGCGTCGGCCTTCTCCTCGGCTGCGTCCAGCGCACATTTTTTTCTCACGTCAACGCCGCCACCGCCCGAGTCCTGGCCGCCGAAGGCTGCGAAGTTGTGGCGCCACCGGAGCAAACTTGCTGCGGCGCGCTCTTCGTTCATGCAGGCGAGGAAGAACGGGCCCAGGAACTCGCGCGCACGACGATCGATGCGTTCGAAAAGGAGAACGTAGATACGATTGTGATTAACGCCGCCGGATGCGGTTCCAATGTGAAAGAATATGGCCACCTGCTACGCGATGATCCCAACTATGCCGAGCGCGCCAAACGTTTCGCCGCCAAATGCAAGGACATCAGCGAAATTCTCGCCGAACTTCCGACGCGCGCCGAGCGCAAGCCTCTCCAGGCCCGCATCGCTTTCCACGATTCCTGCCACTTGCAGCACGCCCAGGGCGTTCGCTTGCAACCCCGCGCGTTGCTCCAGCAAATTCCCGGCACCCAATTACTCGAAATTCCCGAAGCGCCCATCTGCTGCGGCTCCGCGGGAATCTACAATCTCGTCCAGCCCGAAGCCGCCAGCGAACTCGGCGACCGAAAAGCGCGGCTCATTGCCCCGCTTCAACCCGACGTCGTGGCTACCGGAAACCCCGGCTGCCTGCTGCAACTGCAATCCGCACTTGCCAAAGCCAACCAGCGCATCCCGGTAGTCCACACAATCCAACTGCTCGACGCTTCCATCCGCGGCCTGTCGCTAGACTCTCTGCGCTAACGAAGCCCTTTTGAGTGCGGGAGCACAGCTCCCGCTTTCACGGTGTAACCCGCAACTCTCAAGCAAACATTTACTAAGCCATTTCACCGCAAAAACAGCCCGATCCAGCCGGCCCGCACCAAGCAAATTCCGCGAGCGGACATCCCCATGCATGTAGTTGACGAAGCGGCGAGCAATCGAAATGTCGAACGTTCCAGAAAGAGAAGAAAACTAGTGGTGAAGTTATGGCGGAGAGGGTGGGATTCGAACTTGAGGCGCTTTGCGGGCGTCCGAGCGAGCAGCCGAAATCCCGGTGCAACCGGGACCGCGGTAATCATGGCGGAGAGGGTGGGATTCGAACCCACGGTAGGGGTTAACCTACACACGCTTTCCAAGCGTGCGCCTTAAACCGCTCGGCCACCTCTCCACTCGACTGCGCAACCTTTAAACTTTATCAGAAATTGTTCCCAGGCGCATGGCACGTCCCGCATGCTTTTTCCGCCGGCGCCGCAGAAAACGCAAGTATTCCCCCAAAACTCAATTTTGCCTGTCGCCGCCTCTCAAGTAGACTAGTAGGGTTGTCCACACCATTCCGGGGTGGTGCAATTGGTAGCACATGGGCCTTTGGAGCCTAGAATCCTGGTTCGAGTCCAGGCCCCGGAACCACTTTTGACACTTCCCGCCGCTGCAAATTCCTGCAAAACGCCGCCTATTTCACAGAGAACCGCAAAATCGTAGTCGAGTGAAACGGCTTGCTCGGAAACAGGGTAGTCGACGGAAATCCCGCGTGGTTTGGCGAATCCGGGAAATGCTGGGTCTCCAGGCAAAACGCGTAACGCTGTTCGTAAACCTTGCCACCCTTCCCATGCGCCGTCCCGTCCAGAAAATTCCCCGTATAGAATTGTATTCCCGGCTCCGTCGTCAATACCTCCAGCACGCGCCCGCTCTTTGGATCTCGCGCTACGGCCGCCAGTTCAACCCCGGAAAATCTCGACTTCCGGTCCAGCACCCAGTTGTGATCGTATCCCCGGCCCAACTTCAATTGCTCGTCCTCTCCGTTGATGCGCTCGCCGATCGCCACCGGCCGCGTGAAATCAAACGGCGTGCCCTTCACAGGGCGCAGTTCGCCCGTCGGAATCAAACCCGCATCCACCGGCGTAAATTTACCCGCGTTCAGCTGCAGCGTCTGCGCTAGAATGTCGCCGTTTCCCTGCCCCGCTAGGTTGAAATAGCTGTGATTGGTGAGATTCACAACAGTGGGCTTGTCCGTGCTGGCGCTGTAATCAATCCGCAGTTCGTTTTTCGCATGCAGTAAAGTAAACAGCACGGTTACCGTCATCGTCCCGGGAAATCCCTCTTCCCCGTCCGGACTCACGTAAGTGAACTCAACCGCCACGCCTTCCTTGCTCGCAACTTCCTTCGCCGCCCACATCTTCTTATCGAAACTGAGCAATCCGCCGTGCAGCGTGTTCTCGCCGTTATTCTTCGGCAGTGTGTACGTTTTCCCCGCCAGCGTGAAGCTCCCGTGCGCAATGCGATTCGCGTAGCGCCCCACCGTCCCCCCGATGTGCGCGGTCCCATCCTCATATTCCTTCGATGTGTCAAACCCCAGCACAACGTCCGCGAACTTCCCCGCCCGGTCCGGCACCTTGATGCTCACCACCGTCGCGCCATAGTTTGTGATCGCCACCGTCATTCCGCGGTTATTTGCCAAAACATATAAATTCGTTTTTTCGCCCGAACCGATCTCCCCAAAGGGCTGAACCTTCACGGAAGATTTTGCCGGAGGATCCGCTAAACACTTCCCACTTGTCAGCGTAATTGCCAGTAACAATCCCATGCCTAAACGCAAAACGGACATTTCCCTCTCCTCACAAAACTCAAAACTTGATTGCTGTAACAAGAATACGGACAGAATGCCGGACTCCCCAACGGACACCCTCAGTCCCCAGGCTGCTTCGCGGTGATCAACGCGCTGGTTGTCGCAACGCATTGCCAGGTTCCATTTGTCTTGATCCACGTGTCCACAAATCGCTCGCGATGCACGTACGGCTTCCCTTTCTCCATTCCCTTCACGCGAAACACGCCCACCACCACCGACGCGTCGCCATACATCTGCACGCTGCTCTGCTCAGTCACCGCCTGCGAAGGCTGGTAATCCGGCGCCTTGATGCTGGCCAGAAACTCACTCTTGTTCATCACGCTGCCATCAATATCGACGGACACCATGGTATTCGCCAGCAACATGTCCAGCGCCTTCGAATCCTTGCCTTCCAGCGCGTGGTTCCAGGCAAGCTCCAGCGCCTGGATCCGCCCCGCTTCGTCGTTAGCCCCGCCTTGCCCGCGCACGGACAGAGCAACGCCTGCAATCAAGAGAACCGCGGCAAACGGGATTATTTTTTTCATCAACGGAATCCTCTCATCGCCCATTGGATATGCCCGGCAGTCGTAACGATAGTAGGCCATCCACCGCGCGTTAGGCGGGCGGCCTTCGCAGGATTTTCTGAAGAATTAACGCCCGAGGATTTCGCCCACCGCGCGAAACGCTTGATCGATCGCCGTATCCGTGTAAGCGCTCGCCCCGGCATCGGAATTTGAAATTGCGATGCGTCCAAAGGTCTGCCGGCCCAGCACCCACGGCTCCTGCCCCGCCTTCCATTCCGGCAAATCCAGCCCGAACGGCGTGAACGCATACCCGTGCGCCCAACGGTTCACAATGATGCCCTCAATATCCCGCGCCGGATCAAAACCAGCCCCACCCAGCATCCGCCCCAACTGCTCGCGAATGTTCCGCTCGAATTTTGTGTACGGCGTCTGCAGCAACTCCGTCCGCCCCGCGCGATTCTGATCGCGCACCGGCAACCCGGGCTTGCACGGCGTTCGCAGCATGAACAGCACCGCCGGTTCTTCTGGTTTACTGGGAAACTGATACTTCCCCAGGCTTACCGGAAAATCCAGTGCCGTGTATGTGTGATATCCCCCCGGTGCCACAATCTGGTGAATTTCCAGATTCGCGAACGGCTGCCAGTTCCGCAGCGCCACGTGCGTGTACACCAGCGGCGCCTTCACCAGGTACGAAAGCGATTCCTTCTGCGCGTCTGGCAGCTCCGGGCAAATATAAGGAATCATCACGTTGTAGCAGGCCAGCACGCAGTAATTCCCTTTCACCGTATTCAGCTTCCCGCCGCGCATATAAGCAACTTCCACTTCTTTCGACGCGTCTTTCGCCCCAAGATGCTTCACGTTCACAACCGTGCTATTTAGCCGGATCCTCACGGAATTCGCGGCTCGGTCAAGCTTCGCGTAATTTGCCCGAGCCGTGACCACGTCCTCCATCGTCGACCCCGGCACCGCCTCCGGAATCAGCGAACGCACCAGCAGCCGCGCCACCGAAGCATTCCCGTCGGGAAAATGAAAAATGTACGGCTCTTCCTTCTCGTGCTCAGGAAAACCAAGCCCGTCAAACCCCGGATAGGTGAACGAACCATAGTCATCGCCCGCCTCGTAACACAGGAACGCAGGAACCGACTCGATTCCCACGCAAAAAAGATCATGCGTAAACGTCTGAAAAAACGGCAACGCTTCGGGAACTAGCTTGCAGTGCTTGGTCAAATAATCCGCGTAGCTGATTTTGCTGAGCGTCGCGATTTTCTGCTCGCGCGTCATCCCCTGCAGGTAATCGACCTGTTTCGTATAAACGCGCGCGATGTCCTTCTTCACCGCGTCCGAAAGCGGCGCCTTCGCTAGAAATTCCGGCCACGGCGTGGTATTCATCCCCGTCACCAGCCGGTCGTCGCCAAACGTCTCTTTGTCGAAAAAAGCCGCCGTGCCGCGCTTGGCGTAAAGCTTCGTGTCATAGGCCTTGTAGAATTTCTGCGTATCGATCCCAATCTCTTTCAGCAGCGCTTTCGCTTCCGCGCTGTAACGGCCGGGACTCTCAATCGATTGCGTCCCGCCGTACGACAAAACCATTCGTCCGCCGGCTTGAAACTCGTTCCGCTTGGCGTGACCGCCAAAATCATCGTGGTTGTCCAGAATCAGAATTTTCGCATCGCGTCCCGCCTTTTGCCGGAACCGGTAAGCCGCGGCCAACCCGCTGATGCCTCCGCCCACAATCACCAGGTCGTAGCTCTCGCCAGTAGCAACCGCATCGCCCAGTGAACTCACCGATTCGCCATCCCGCATCCGGTGCGCAAACGTAAACGACCCATCATGATTCCCGCGAATGCCCGTGCGGGAAGGCGGGTAATAATCAGGAGCCTTCTCCGGCGCAAACTCATCGAACGCTGCCGCCGCAAATAGCTGCTCCGCCCCAATCGCCCCGCCGAGCAGCGTCGCCCCCGTGCCAATCGCTACGCCATTCAGAAAATCACGCCGGGTAATCTCCCGCGTCATCCCCAACTCGAGATCCCGCTTCTCTCCGCCAATCTTCTCGTCATCCATCGAAGCTCCCCTGTCCTCTTCCGGTGGCCCAGTATACTGCGCCCGCCGCATCTTTACACAAATTCAGCAAGGTTCCCTGTAGTGGCCGACCTTCAGGTCGGTTACTCCGAAAAAATGCCAATTCATCACCCCACCGCTTCGATTTCCTCCCCATCACTGCTACTCTGTTACCCAGTTTTGAGCTCTTTCCCCATGCAGACGCAAACGGAATCCCAGGGCGAAAAAGAAACCGGACGCCTCGAAGCCTTCAGCGACGGCGTCTTCGCGGTTGCCATCACCCTCCTGGTCTTCGAACTGAAAGTTCCCACAATCCCGCTGACGGGAGCAACCCCCGCCGCGCTGGGCCAGGCGCTGCTGCACCTCTGGCCCAGCTATTTCGCCCTCGTCACCAGCTTCTTCACCATCCTCATCATGTGGATGCATCACCACGCTATTCTCCGCAACGTCCAGCGCACCGATTCGCGCCTGCACTTCAGCAACGGCTGCCTGCTTCTCTTAATCACGTTTGTTCCCTATCCAACCTCGGTCCTCGCGTCCTATTTGCGGACGCCCGCCGCAAAAATGGCGGCTGCGTTTTATGCGGGAACATTCGTTCTAGTGGCGCTTTCCTTTACATTATTCATTTACGGCGCCTTCCGCCCCCACCTGCTCTCAAAAAACGCCTCCGCCCGATTCATCGAAACCACGCACCGCAACTACCGCCTCGGCCCGCCGCTTTATCTGCTCGCTACGCTAGCGGCCTTCATCGACGCAAGATTGTCCCTGGGAATCTGCACAGCGTTATGGATTTATTGGGCGGCAGTAATCAGAGGGTAGTGCAACTTGGGAAAGAAGCGCTCTTCAGTGGTACGTCGTAACCAGCTCGCCATTTTCAATCCGCAGGTCGGACACATCCGAAGGCAATCTCAACTTCTCGCGGTTCACCGGTGATTCCATCAACTGCTTCACTGCGCTCTCCAATGCCGACTGCGGAATCGGCAGCGATCCGATGTGCCCGCTCACCGGCTCAAATTTCAAATAGCCGTCGGCCGCGCCCAGCTTCCCCACCAGGTCCAGGCTCATCTCTTTTCCATGCAGATCGAACACCAGGTAGGCGTGCACCTGATCCCCTTCCATCTGCACCTTGACGTCCCGAACCGATGACCGCACCTGCTCCACGTCGGCGTCCGTCGGCGCATTGCTTCCACCGCCCTGCGAAGGCGTTGCCGCCGCTGGCGCAAGGTCCAGGTGGTTCGCGAGATACGAATTCAGCTCTGTCTCATCCAACCGCAACGTAGCGGGCTGTCCCTGCGCCACGCTCTGCTGAACCTCGGAAACTTTTTGTTCGGCGGTAGCCGCGGCCTGCGGCGTCGAAAGCACGGCCGGAGGCTGTGTTTTGTGCAGCAGAAGTATCAACGTGATGAGAGCGGCCAGATAGGTGGACCAGCGGACGATGCGCAACACCCAGCGCAACGTGCTCACCCGCGGTTCCTCAAACGGCGGCAGCGGCTCGAGTATTGGCGGCAAATTGGGAGCTGTATGAGCCATGTCCGATTCGGCGAATCAGGGTCCTATGACAATCAGTATCCTATGCATTGGATGCGAATTTTCCGTGCCTGGTTTCAACCCTATTCCCCGGCAATGCTCGCCGCAACTCCTCCGCCCCACAAGGACGCCAACTCGGCACCTGTCCACCAGGCCTGCGCGTGGGATACTGATTCCCAACGAAAAGGGTCTACCTTGGCGACGGAAGCAATCATCTCGAAAGCATCGCACGCAGGCACAAAGCGCCTCCCCGCCTATCTTGCGCTTCTTGGCGGCATCGTCTGCATCGCCTGGTCCGCCATCTTCGTCCGCTGGACCGACATTCCCGGCCCCGCGTCCGCCTTTTACCGAATGCTGATTCCCGCCGTTGTGCTGCTGCCAACATTTTTCTTCGATCGCCGCCGCCCCTCTCTAGACGCGCGCACTCTCGGCATCATCGCGTTCGGCGGAATTTTCTTCGCCTTCGATCTCGCCCTCTACAACACCGCGATTCTCCAAACCTCCGCCGCCAACGCCACACTGCTCGGCAACAACACTCCGATTTTCGTCGGGCTGCTCACCTGGCTGGTCTTTCGCCAGCGTCCCGCTCGTGCTTTCTGGCTTGGTCTCCTGATGGCCATCGCCGGCGCGGTTGTCATCCTCTGGTCGGACCTCACTCACCACACGCGCATCGGCGTGGGCGATCTCGAAGCGCTTGCGGCCTCCGCCTGCTTCGCCGTCTACCTCATGGTCACGGAAAAAATTCGCAGCTCCACCGGCACGCTGGCATTTCTCCGCCTGGCCATGATCTCCAGCACCGTCGCTCTCCTGCTGATGAATCTCGCCATGGGCATCTCCTTGCGCGTGCCCCACGGACGCACTATCTGGGCCGTTCTCGGCCTCGGCCTTATCTCCCAACTCGGAGGCTATCTCTTCCTTACCTACGCCCTCGGCCACCTGCCAGCCACGCTCACTTCCATCAGCCTACTAACGCAAGGCCCTCTCACCGCTGCCATGGCCGCGGTCCTCCTCGCCGAACCTCTCTCCCTCGCACAAATCCTCGGCGGCCTCCTCGTCCTCGCCGGTGTAGGTCTCGCCCACCGCCAGCGCCATCCCGAAGACGAGTGCAACGTTTAGCCACGTATTACTTTTTACCTGACAGCTTCACTCCCGTCAGGAGCACACAAAATTTTATTTCCTTCCCGGCCAATTAGCAGTAGCATCACGGAATATGTGGCCATACTGGCCATGCCCTGCATTGCTCACGGATGTAAGGTGTCAACGCAAATGAGACCTTCTTGTTTTCCACCTCTACTCCCCGCGACTGCCCTCCTCTTCCTCGCGTTAACTCCGGATCCTGCTGCCTCACAGTTGGCCAAGAGTTGCAATGGCATGGGCTACCTGAGTGCCGAACCCGAAAAACCGTTCAGCGCCCAAATCATAACCACCGGGCATAGTCGGACCGAAACAGGCGAAATCAAACCGGAATCCTCTCTCGTGGATTGGTTCGTTGCCAGGGACCGCGATGGGAGAATTCGCGATGAAAAACGGCCCAGCAAACTAGATCCTCCATGGAACAAAGTCGCTACTCTGACCTGGCCGGACGGCACAACCAGCTCAACCTCATCTTTCGCTCTAAACCAGGTCATCATGATTTTTGATTGTTCCGCAGGCACTGCGGCCCAGGTCCGGCCGGCCATGAGATACGCCACGATTCAAAACCGATGGGAACCCTCGGTCTCGATTGCACCTCGGCTCCCCTTCTCTGCTCGTCTGCCCAACCCAAATGGGAAGCCCTCTCCGACCTATCGCGTGGAGGACCTGGGGCTTAAGAATATTCAGGGAGTAACCGCACATGGGGTCCGCCTCACGGCACTCGGAACGGAAGCGGACGGTGAGTGGAACGGCAAGCCCGTGCGGGAATCCGAACAATGGGCATCCGACGAACTGGCGGCTATGATGCTCATCATGGAGAAAGATTTTCGTACGGGCCGAGACTCTAGACAGGAACTGGCAAACATTCGACTCGGAGATCCCGATCCTGCACTCTTCGCGATTCCTTCCGATTACAAAATCAATCCCAAACCCGAAGATCTGCCTCAGCAATTTCTTGATCGTTCCGTGACCGTCCCCCGACACTAATCCTTTAGTTTTATTTGTGACACCTTACATCGAAATTCAAGTGGTGGCGCTCGCTGTCGTTCGGCGATTCCTGTCTTGCCACGTCCTCAAACACAGGTAACATTGAGGGCGAAAAGAATTCCTTCGTCCAGCCGATAACCAGAAGGGGATCCACCGTGCGCCTATCACTATCCGCGTTTTTCGCTCTCTGCCTGACTTGTCCCTGCCTCGCACAAGAGCCGCCTGCTTCCACGCCTCCGCCGCAATCCATCACCACGACCCCAGACGCCAAGCCCGCGCTCGCATCTCGCCCCAAAATCGGACTCGCTCTCGAAGGCGGCGGCGCGCTCGGCGAAGCCCATGTCGGCGTCCTCAAATGGTTTGAAGAGCACCACATCCCCATCGACTATCTCGCCGGCACCAGCATGGGCGGCCTCGTCGGCGGCTTCTACGCCACCGGCAAACCTGCCAGCCAACTCGAGGAAATTCTCCACACCGCAAATTGGCCGCTCCTTCTCGGCGGCGGCACTCCCTATGAAGACCTCTCCTTCCGCCGCAAAGAAGACGCCCGCGCCGTTCCTAATTCGGTTCAAGTCGGCCTGAAGCACGGCGCCACCCTTCCCCCCGGACTAAACACAGGCCACCAGATCAATCTCCTCATCGATCGCGAAACCATCGACTACTCCAGCATCTCCTCTTTCGACGATCTCCCCATTCCCTTCCGCTGCGTGTCCACGGAACTCATTTCCGGCAAAGCCTTCGTCTTCCAGAGCGGCTCTCTCTCCGACGCCATGCGCGCCACCATTTCCATTCCCGGCGTTTTCGCTCCCGTCCGCCAGGGCGACAAAATCTTTGTCGACGGCGGCCTTGTCGACAATCTGCCCACGGATGTTGTCCGCAATATGGGCGCCGACGTGGTCATCGCTGTCCACCTGCAGCTTTCCCCAGCCAGCGCGAAAGATATTCAAGGCGCGTTTTCGGTGCTCGGGCGCTCCGTGGCTCTGGTGATTGCGGAATCGGAAATTCGCGGTATGGCCGGCGCCGACCTCATCGTCAGCGCTGACGTCGCGGAATTCTCCTCCAGCGACTATCAGAAGACCGAACAACTCCTCCAGCGCGGCTACGACGCCGCCCAGGAAAAAGCCCAAATCCTGAAAGCCTATTCGCTCGACGACGCCGCCTGGACCGATTATCTCCAGCAGAAAAAATCCCGCATGCGCGGCAACCCCGGAGCGCCCGAGTTCATCCGCGTCGAAGGTGTGGATCCCGAAGGCCAGAAAAACATTGAGAATCTGCTAAAAACTTTTGTCGGCAAGCCTCTCGACACAAAATCACTCGACCACGTCCTCACTCGCCTCACCGGCGTCGGCCGCTACGACAGCATCACTTACTCCGTCATCAACGACGGCAATCAGAGCGGCCTCTCTATCCGCGTCCACGAAAAAACCTACGCGCCTCCCTTCCTTCTGCCATTCGTCGAAATCAACGGCAGTGAACCGCAGGACGTCGACTTCACCATGGGCGCTCGCCTCACCGCGATGGACGTCTGGGGCTACCGCTCCGAGTGGCGCACCGACCTGAAATTCGGCGCCACCTACGGGATCGCCACCGAACTCTATCGCCCCTTCCGGCCGCTCGGCCGCTGGTTTTTCGCGCCGTACGTCAATGCCAGCCAAACCAATTTCAAGGTTTATGGCTATTCGGATCCCCGCGCCATCTACCGTCTCGACAACGTCCTCACCGGAGTCGACTTCGGCTACTCGACCAGCCGCTTCAACGAAATTCGCGTCGGCTACGGCGTCGGCTATCAGGACTACACCCTGCGTCTCGGCACCCCGGACTTCCCCTCCACCAGCGGCCGCGTCGGCGCCTTCCACGCGCGCTACACTCTCGATCACACCAACGAAGCCGTCATCCCCACCCGCGGCGTCTTCCTCAAAGCGAATTTCGAGTGGTTCGACACCACTCCCATCTCCACCCAGGCCTATCCGTCCCTCGGTCTTCTCGTCCAATACTTCCAGCCTGTCTCCTCACGCGGCTCGCTCTTCTTCACCGCAGAAGGCGCCTCCACCTTCGGCCGTTCCTCCCCCGGCGCTCCCATCTATTTCCTCGGCGGCGTAGGACGCCTCAGCGCCTACGGCCTCAACGAACTCATCGGCAACCAATATTTCATCGGTCGCACCGGTTACCTCCACAAAGTTTTCACCCTGCCTACCTTCGTCGGTAAACAGGTCTACGTCACAGGCTTCGCCGAAGTCGGCAAAATATACGGCGATCCTTTCTCCGCTCCCAAACTTTCCGGCGACGCCGCCGGCGGCATCCTCGCCGAAACTTTCTTTGGCCCGATCCTCATCGGCGGCAGCGTCGGCGACACCGGCCACCAAAAGTGGTTCTTCCAACTCGGCCGCGTCTTCTAACTCTTCGAAATCGTTCCCTTTTGGACTCGCCCGTGCGTTCCGCTCGACCGTGAGGCGAGCGGTTCATTTGGACTGACGAAGCCGCACTCATTTAGAAACACACCATTCATCGCCGGTTAATCTCCCGCAAGTATAACCACTCCCTCTTTTCCCGATTTGCATTGCCAGGCCTCACCCCTCCTCGTCGCCCGCGGAGGCAATTTCGCTTCTGGAAGGATTGCCATGGCCACGACCACCACCACTGCGCCACTCGGCGTTCACGAAAAAATGAATCGCCGCCCCAGCCGTCTCGGCATCTTGATTTTCGGCGCGGTGATGATTTTGGGCCTGGTTTTCATCGGCGCAAGCATCGCCCGGGACCTGGGCAACATCAGCCTGGGTTCCGCCTGGCCCTACCTCCTGCTGGGGTTTGCCCTGCTCGTCGCCCTCGGCTTCGAGTTTGTGAACGGTTTCCACGACACGGCCAACGCCGTCGCCACGGTCATCTACACGCACTCGCTCGACCCGAACATCGCCGTCGTCTGGTCAGGCTTCTGGAATTTCGCGGGCGTGGTCACTTCCACCGGCGCCGTCGCCTTCGGCATCGTATCGCTCCTGCCCGTGGAACTAATTCTTCAGGTGGGCAGCAACGCCGGCTTCGCCATGGTTTTCGCGCTGTTGATCGCCGCGATTCTCTGGAACCTCGGCACCTGGTGGTTCGGCCTTCCCGCCTCCAGCTCTCACACGCTGATCGGCTCCATCATCGGCGTTGGCATCGCCAATCAACTGATGAGCGTAAAATCCGGCACCAGCGGCGTCGATTGGGCCCAGGCCCTGAACATCGGCAAATCGCTTCTGCTCTCGCCCATTTTTGGTTTCATTCTCGCCGCTTGTCTTTTCCTGCTAATGAAAGCCGTGGTCAAAGACAAGCGTCTCTACGAAGCACCAAAAGGCACCGAACCTCCGCCATTCTGGATTCGCAGCATGCTTATTTTCACCTGCACCGGCGTCAGCTTTTTCCACGGTTCCAACGACGGTCAGAAGGGCATGGGCCTCATCATGCTCATCCTCATCGGCACCGTGCCCACCACGTACGCACTAAACCACGCCGTCACTCCCCGCCAAACTGAGGATTTTATCGCCGTCTCGCATCAGGCCGCGGACACCGTCGGCAAATACGTGGTGCCCTCCGCCGTCGTGGGCGACCCGCGCGACGACGTCACGGACTACATTCGTACAAAAGAGTTCAAGCCCGGCACCATGCTGGCATTGCGCGTTTTGATCAACGACATCGGCACCGAAATGTCCCAGTTCAAGCAGCTCGCCGCCGTGCCCCGCGAGCACGTGCGCAATTTCCGCAACGACATGTATCTAGTTAGCGAGGCGCTGCGCCTGATGCAGAAATCCGGCAAGCCCCAACTGGCCGCCGCCGACGTCTCGGTGCTCAAAAACTACAAAGGCCACATCGACAAAGCCACCCGCTTCATCCCCCTTTGGGTGAAGGTGGCCGTGGCCCTCGCGCTGGGGCTCGGCACCATGATCGGCTGGAAGCGGATCGTCGTTACTGTCGGTGAAAAAATCGGAAAAAATCACCTCACCTACGCCCAGGGAGCCGCCGCCGAAATCACCGCCATGGCCACCATCGGCGCCGCCGACGGCTTGGGGCTGCCCGTCAGCACCACGCACGTCTTATCTTCGGGTGTAGCTGGAACCATGATGGCCAACTCTTCCGGCCTGCAATTTGCCACCGTGCGCAATCTGCTTCTCGCGTGGGTGCTCACTTTGCCTGCCGCCATGACTCTTTCCGGCTTCCTCTTCTACGCCTTCCGCACCATGTTCAAAGGCTGATTCGCCGGTGGCACAGACTTCAGTCGGTGCTCTTGGCTTCCTCCGAATCATGTAGGGCCCGCCTTCCGAGGCGGGCCGCTCCACCTCACGCCCGCCCGGTTCCACCCAGGAAAAACCGTCCTTCGGTACAGTAGTCTCCCCCCACCCCGAATGCTAGAAATGGACCAGATGAGGTCCTCAGCAATGAAGAAACTCTTGTTGGCTACTTGCTTCACAATCGCTCTCGGCACGCTCAGTTCGGTTTCTGCTGCCGCGGGCCCCAGCTGGCCGTTCCACCGTCACCACAAAGACAAGGCTCCCGCCGCTGCGCCGGCAGAGAAGCCTGCAAAGGTCAAGTCTGAAAAGACCAAGAAATCCATGTTCCATCGGCAGAAATCCCAGGATAAGGCTCGCGAGCAGGCCGCCCGCCAGGAAGCTGGCGTCACGCCCGGCCCCAAGTCCGTGGGATGGCGCCACCAGACCCCCGGCCCAGCCGGCGCCGGCGCCAAGTAGCCGTACCGCTCTCTCCCCGCGCGGCCTCATCTCCGTCCCTGTTGTACCTCTGCGCCATCCCGCTGTTTCAGCGGGATGAACGCCTGTTTCCACTCACTATTCGCAAAGTAGGGGCACGATAAATCGTGCCCCTCTTGGGTTTCTCCCATCTTCGTATCGCTGGGTGCCGCACCCTTCTGACTTCGAAGGGTGCGGGTGTTGACGTTCGCTTCCGCCGTTGGGCTCCCGCTTCAGCTGGCCATTCGCGCGGTCGCTATGTGCGCAAGCGCTTCCTTGCCGATGCCGAGCACGATGCGGCCGTTGATCTGGCCCTTCTTCATCCGGCTGAACGTATCGTTGATGGATTCAAGCGGCAGAGTTTCGATCGTTGCCTTCACTTTGCCTTCGTCGGCAAACCGCAGCGATTCTTCCAGGTCCAGCCGCGTGCCCACGATGGAGCCGCGAATCGTGTGCCCGTTCAGCACCAGCTCGAAAATCGAAACCGGGAATTCTCCCGGCGGCAATCCGTTGAGCACGCACGTTCCGCCGCGCCGCAGCATGCCCACCGCATGCTTGAACGCAACCGGCGAAACCGCGGTAACCAGCACGCCGTGCGCGCCGCCAATCTGCTTCTGAATTTCCTTCGCGGGATCCTGTGTTTTCGCGTCAATGGTAATTTCCGCGCCCAGCTTGCGCGCCAGCGCCATCTTTTCGGGACCCAGGTCCACCGCCGCAACGTGCAGCCCCATGGCAATCGCGTACTGGATGGCCACGTGGCCCAATCCACCGACACCCGAAATCACCACCCATTCTCCGGGCTTCGCTTCGGTCATTTTCAAACCTTTGTACGTCGTCACGCCCGCGCAAAGAATCGGCGCGGCGTCCACAAACGGAAGGTTCTTGGGAATGCGGCCAAGATAATCGGCTTGCCCCAGCGCGTATTCCGCAAAGCTCCCATCCACCGAATAGCCGGAATTCTTCTGCTCCAGGCAGAGCGTTTCCCAGCCCGCCAGGCAGTAATCGCAATGTCTGCAGGCGCTGTGCAGCCAGGCGATGCCGACGCGGTCGCCTTCTTTCAGGTGCGTAACGCCCGAGCCAAGAGCGGCGACGAAGCCGGCCCCTTCATGCCCCGGTGTGAACGGCGGCGTTGGCTTGATCGGCCAATCGCCTTCCGCGGCGTGCAGATCCGTGTGGCACACTCCCGACGCAACCACTTGCACCAGCACCTGGCCCGGCCCCGGCGTCGGGATGGGCAGCTCCTTCACAACCAGCGGCGCGCCAAATTTTTCAACAACTGCAGCCTTCATAGTCTTTGCCATTTCTAATCTCCTCTACGACCCAGTGGTGACGACTCTCGTCTCCATATCACCAGTTCTACGCGCCGCCGGCGTAGTGGTCTGTGACGCCTGTCACGCCGTGCACCGCAGGCGCCAGAAGGGACGGGATGTAGGTCGTAGGGGCACGATAAATCGTGCCCGCTTAGGTTTTTCCCATCCTATGTAGGGCCCGCCCTCTTGCCCTCTTGTATTTCCAACTCTTCAACTCGCTCTCCCATCCACTCCCCCATCCATCCCGGAGCGCCGGAGGCGCGTCAGAAATTAGCCCAGCCCGTAAGGGCTGGGGCAAAAAACATCCATCCCCAGCCCCGGAGGGGCGACACCCAACCTCACCCGCAGCCACTTCTCCGGGTGTGCCACCCACCCGCTTAAGCGGCCCTTGGCATCTATACGTTTATAAGTATATTTATATACCCATGGCCGATGCGCTGAAGCCAATCCGCTGGATTGGAACGTCGCTCAATGAAGACCAAACCAAGAAAAACACCCAACCGCATTGCCCGCGTAACCCAGGGCAGCGGAAACGTCTTCGCAGACCTCGGCCTTCCCAATCCTGAGCAGGAACTCCTCAAGGCCCAGCTCACCCTGCAAATTTATTCCATCCTCAAGGATAGCGGCATGACACAGGTGGAGATCGCCAAAATCCTCGGAGTGCAGCAGCCCCAGGTTTCTTTGCTGATGCGCAACCGCGCGGGAAACTTCTCGGTCGGACGCCTCATGGAGTTCCTCACAGCCCTCCGCCAGGACGTGGAGATCACCGTCCGCCCCAGCCGCAAGGACCACGGCGCCCTCTCCGTCGTTTCCGAATGATCCAATATCCGTAATCAGCGTCAGTCAGCGGAAGTGAAGAGGAAGAAAGCGGAAAACCCCGGGCCCAGGCACCAAAATGCGGAACCTGGGCCACCCGCCAGCAGGCGGGCGGTTGCCCTGTTAACGTGCCGTGATAGTATCCTCCCATGAACCCAACCTCAATCGTTGCATGGTGGGGAGCGATACTCTCGACGGGGGTTTTTGCCTGGGATATCTACAAGTACCGCTCTGCCGGGCCGAAACTGCGGTTCACTGCCCAGACTGGAATGGAGACCGTCAACGCGCCGTTTTACGAGGGAAAGACTCTTATCGTTGCGAACGTGACAAACTACGGAGACCGACCAACAACCATCACAACTGTTGCTTTTGAGTATTTCAAGGGCAGTCGCCGCTGGCGCAAGAAGAAACCCGACAAAGCCGCCACTAACTCCGAGTGTCACACAACCACTTCCATTCGAATTAAAGCCCGGTGTCGTTTGGACTGGACTTATTATTCAAAACCCGGAAATCGAAGAGTGGGCCACGACGGGGATCCTAGACATGCTGGTATATCACTCGCACACCGGGAAACCGTTGCGGCAGCGTATTGCCATTAAAAAGCGGAAGTAAACTATTCAAAACGAAGGGCGACACTTTCAACCGTCACTCTTTTTATTGCGGGGGTTTCGCACATGGATTGGATTGGGATCGTAGGAGCCGGACTTGGGGCGGGACTCGGAGCACTAATCGCTGAACTATTGGTCAAGCGGTGGAATAAGAACAAACAAATTAACGTTATTGGCCTTGTGATTGGTGTCTCGTGCGGCTTGATTATCACAACCACTTTTATAAACCCACTGGTCCACGTCTGGGAAGCGAAGCGCGAGATTCGGGCGATGCCTTTTTACAAAGCGTTGTCCGTTTATGATCCGGAAACCTACCGTAAGGTCGAGTCGATTGCCATTGAAGCCACGCAAGGCGGAGGGACCCCAGAGAAGGCAGGTCTAAAAATCGCTGATGAACTTATGACGGCTCTGCCAAAGTACATACCGAAAGCCTCCGATGAATCGGTAGTTGGCTTCTTTGGGAATCTTGTTCCTGTTCTAGATGAACTTGATCGCGTCAATCCTGATGCTTGCTATGCATTTTTGTTCCCGCACAAGTTTGGCGAAGTAGGTATGGTCAAAAAGTATCTGCCGCCCAAGTATGGCGACAAAAATCTGCAAGCGTTGGAAGGCATTATTCTCTCAGCCATGAAAAACCCCCAACATGTGCCCGATGAACAGAAAGCAAGCGAGCTAATGCAGCCCCTCTTTGCAAACTTAGTGAGCAAATATGGTTTGGAACACGTGAGACTGATCGATGGCACGGCACATGATGCGCCTGAAAGAAAACAGGTCTGCGAAATTGACGCCGAGCTATATAGGCAAATCTTGTCCCTCCCTCCCGCTGACGCGAGTACGATCCTGCGGTACCTGTTTTCGTTGAAATCTTAGGACATCACACTGTGGCGGGTGGCGCATCCTAGGAACCTTCTTGGGTGGCTACCCTTTCGATTTTTAAAGGGTGGGTCGCTCCTCGCTTGGGGTTCCCGTCCACGTTCCCGCTAGCCGAACACTGGTTACCGATTAAGGGTTTCGCCTCTTTCCTAATCAGCCGACACCACGATCCGTCCGCCCTTCCGCGTTCCCGGACGCCGCCGGAATACGATCTCCACGTCCCGGTCAAGCGCGGTCAGAAAATTCATTATTCGGGTGCCCCACCCTTGCGCAGTTGGTTCATGCCACTCCGCCCCATCCCGGCGAATTTCCGGGATGAACGGTGGGTCTTTTCTTGCTCTTCCCTTTCGGTTTGCTGATAACTCCTACTCTTCCTCCTCCAGCCGCACGCTTACGGTTCGAAGTATTTGGCTGTACACTCTAGTGGACGAGGTGCACACAGTTGCCAGGCATCATCATCAAAGATCGCGATATTCTCGGCGGAGAGCCTGTCTTCCGTGGAACCCGCGTCCCCTTTAAGATTCTGATCGAGTATCTGGAGGGTGGCGACACCCTAGATCAGTTTCTCGAGCAATACCCCAGCGTCACCCGGGAACTCGCCGTCGCCGCCATCGAAGAAGCCAGACTCAGCCTCGTCTCTCAGCTCAAATGAGAGTTTTACTGGACGAGTGCACCCCGAAAGCTCTCAAAAAGGTTCTCGCGGATGCGGGTCACACGTGCCGCACTGTGCAGGAAGCTGGCTGGTCGGGCAAGAAGAACGGCGAACTTCTATCTGTCGCGGAAACTGCGTTTGATGTGCTGGTTACGGTAGACACGAACTTCCGGTACCAGCAAAATCTGGCGGACCGAAAAATCGCCATTGTTGTTCTCCAAGCTTCCTCCAACCGTCTCGATTATCTTCGTCAGTACTTTCCAGCCTGCGTTCAGGCCATCGAGAAAATCAAGCCCGGGCAGATCACCCTAATCGGCGACGCGATTTAAGGATCTAAGCAACACCGGGCGGATGGCGCATTCCAGGAACCTTCTTGGGTCGCCTACCCTTTCGACTTTAAAGGGTGGGTAACTCTTCACTTTCGGCGTGTCTGAACGATTGAGTTTGAAATGCAGTGGTCGGCCAGAACCGCAAAGCCATCAGACGACGGCCTCAAATTCAGCCAATTCGCGCGCATAGTCGAGACACGCCGCAATTTGTTCGCCGGTGAGGTCCGGAAACTCCGCCAGAATGTCCGCGGAAGTCTTGCCCGCCGCCAGGTAACCCAGCACCCAGCGGACTCGCATCAGGGCTGGCGCTGTTTGCGGGAGATCAGGTCTTCCATGCGCGCTACGACTTTTTCGTGATCCAGCAATTCGCCACGATCGGCCTGCGCCAAGCCGATTTCCACCTGGCGGAGGAACCATTTGTCGTAGCCAATCAGACGTTCCACCGCATCATGCACCAGCGATTTGGGATCGCGGCCCTGTTGCAAAGCGATACGCTCTAGCTTTGCCTGCAGCTCGGGGGTAAGTTCGATTTCCATAACGCCAGTGTAGGCGCGTGGATTTGCACTGTCAAAGCCTTTCGCCGGGCGCCCCAGGTTCCGGTGTTTGGTACCTGGGTCTTTGGGTTTCTCCTCTACGCTTTCCCCTCCCCATTTTCGATTTTCCAATTTCCCCATTCTCTCCAATCCGGCCACAGTTCTAGAACTGTCCCATTTTTGTCCATTAGTACCGTAGCATGAATATACACGACAAGTTATCATTTCCCAGACATTGCCGTTGACGTTCCCCTGGCCCGGACCTCTTGAATTCCCCGCGCCTCGAAGGGTCCGCCGTGCGAGCCACCGCGTTTCCGACTGTTCCCCATTCCTCTCCGAATCTCTGCGTACTCAGCGCCTCTGTGGTGAGACTCCCCTCTTCTCTTTTCCGAAGCTGTGGACTGTCGACTGTAGACTGTCAGCTTCCCTTCAGTTTCCCCTCTTCTCCGCACTCTGCGAACCTCAGCGCCCTCTGCACCTCAGCGTTATCTTTCGCCTTTCCGAAGCTGTCGGCTGTCGACTGTAGACTGTCGACCTCTCCTAAGTCCTTTCACTACGTCTCTTACGAAAAATCAGGGGGGTACCCCCCAACCAAGCAAGGAGTCCCAAAATGAATCTCAATTTCTTCAAGTCTGAATCAAAACTCGCTTTCCCCCGCTGCGAGCATCGCTCCCCCTCCGGACGCCAATGCTCCCAGCCCGTCTGTACCACCGATCCCCGCTTCTGCGGCACTCACAAACCCACGCCCGAGCAACTAACCACCGCCGAGCTAACCGAAGCCGCCGGCACCCTCTCCTCTCCCGACGAAGTCCACCGCTTCCTCAAAGCCGTCCTCCTCAATCGCGTCCGCGGCCGCATCACTCCCAAGGAAGCCAGCGTCTACTCCTACCTCTGCCAGAATCTTCTCCGCTCCCTCCGCGAAATCGATCACTTCCAACAACTCAAGTCCGAACGCGAAGACCTCAACCGTCCTCGCCGTCCGAGCACGTGGAACGTCCCCACCGGTCTTCGTCCCGACGAACCTGGACTGCTATGGCATCTCCCCCGTCCCGACCGCTCCGATCCTCCTGTTCCCGTCGCACAAATTCCGGAAAGCGCTACCGCTAACTCGACCACTGTCGCCACGCCCGTTCCATCCCCAGCGATCGCAAACTCAACTCCCCCCGAATCTATTCCACCAGCGCCCTCCGCAAAGCCGCCAGTCTCGATCCTTCCCCCAACTCCCAATCCCCCCTTTGATCCAAGCCACCTCTACCCGTTCGACCCAACGCTTCGCCGAGGCTCCCAAAATCCCGACCGTAACATTCCCCCTCCCGACGAAGCGGAATGCCGCCGCCTGGCCGCCCGCCGCGGCCTCGACTTCAGCCGCAGGCGCACTGGTCCATCAGGAGCTTTCCGATGAGTAGTAGTTCTGGGATTGCGCTAGACCTGGAACTGGCGGAGATGATGGTCGAGGTGCTGATACGTCAGGGCGGCCCATTCGACTGGGGTGAGGGGGCCGAAGAAGAAGTGGGGATGGCTGGTGCAGATGGCGGGGCCGCCGGCGACGAAGCGGTCGATGGATTCGCGGAGGCGGCGGCTTTCGAGGGCGAAATCGCGTTCATCGGTTATGAGGCAGGTCTTATCGGTTGTGGCGTTGCGGCGCATCGGCTCGCCCTTTACCAACAGCGACTTTTTCACCAGCGGCCCGAGCAGGCGTCCGAGGAAGATGCGCGGAGAGGGAGTGGTCTTGCCCATCGCCAAGTCCATGGCCGCGGTGCAATGGGCGAGAGCCTGCGCGGGATTCATGGAGCCCCACTGGCGCTGGCTATCCGGCCGCAGGCGCGCGAGACGCTGCCGTACTTCTTCCGCCCTTGCCGGTTCAAAGAGATTTTTCATGGGGAAAGGCCTCCTCCTATAGGTGAGTCGAATGGGGGCGGGGGGAATCGACAGACGGGGGGGAATTATTAGAGCAGAAAACGAGATCTTCACAATGTTTCGTGGAGTTGGTTTAGATCTTGCCATGGTCCCTCCGCTTCATGACCGACGTTCGCGCGGCGCGAACGGGGGAAAAATCGGCCATTCCGGTCGGGATGACAGAAAGAGGAGGGGAGGTTGGAGAGAACCCGCACCCTTGAAAAACCATAAGGATGCGGCACCCGGGGATGACAGAAGAGAAAAGCAGAAGGGGCACGAATTATCGTGCCCCTACGACGGCTGAGGTAACCCAAGAAGGCGGCGTAAAGCCGCCCCTACGAAGATAACCCAAGAGGGCGGGGTGAACCCCGCCCCTACAAAGGCCGGAATGCCCCAAGAAGGCGGGATAAACCCGCCCCTACACGGGCAAGAGGATTAGTTGTTGATGTCGGCTTTGGTTTCTAGCTTGGCTAGCATGGGCTCGAGGAAGGGTTTGTTGGCGTCGGGGGCACCGGCGATGGCCAGCTTCATTTCCTTGGAGGCCCCGGCGTAATCGCCGGAGTGGGAGGCGAGGCGGGCTTGCGCCAGATGGCTTAGCCAGTGGTTGGGATCTTTCTTGGCGACTTGCGGGTAGAGTTCGAAGGCGCGTTTGGTGTCGCCGGAGCGCTGCAGGCCGCGGGCATAAACGTAGAGCTGCGTGGCGGTGGCCTTGGCGAAGGCGGCGGAGAGCGTTTTGGCGGCTTCGTCTTTCTTACCCATGGCGTCGAGGATGCGCGACTTGGTTTCGAGATTCTCAAAGCGATCTTCGTTCTGGATGGAAGTGTCTTCCCACTTCAGCGCTTCTTCGAGGTTGTAATTGTTGTCGAGGCACCAGTTCGCGGCTTCGTCGTAGCCGGCCCAAGTGAAGCCGCCAACGCTGCGGAGCTGGTTGCGAATGCTTTTGAGGGTGGCGGCTTTCACGTCGACGGAAACGCGGAAGGGTACGGCGATTTTTTCCCAGCGGAGGGTGGCGACGGCGGAATCGGGCTTCACGTCGTCGAAGGTGTAGGTGAGCGTGTCAAAGGCTTGATCTGTGGCTGGCTTTACGGTGACGCGGAGGGCGTCTTCCTTTTCGTCGTAGCTGAAGCTGCCCCAGGAGGTGGAGTTTTTGGAGAAGATGATGGTCCACTGATCCTTGTCGGGGATCATGTGGAGACCGTAGGTGCCGGCGGAGAGAGGCTTGCCTTCGATCGTGACGTCATCGGAGAAGGTGATGGTGGAGTTTTCGTTTGCACCGGCGCGCCAGACTTTTCCGTAGGGGACGGTTTTGCCCCAGACTTCGCGGGTGCCGGCGAGGGGACGGCTGTAACTGATGGTGACGGTGCTGATGCCGATGGTTTGCGTGGTCTCGCCGTGCTGGCTGATGCGGGGAAGATTCAGCTCGGTGGCCTGGCTGCCATTTTTGAATTGCGCGTGAGCGCTGGTGATGCAGAAGGCCAGGCCGAGAGAGATTGTGAGAAGAAAACGAAACGTGCTGCGCATAGATACACCATCCTGGTCGCGAAAACGGGAGCTTCGCGGAAGTGGAAATTTGTCGGACGAACACGCCCAAAGCGATAGACGGGTGAGCGGAAGGTGAGTAAGCAGGAGGGGAGGAGGAGAAAAGCTGATTTTACAACTTCCTTTTTGAGAGTACGGAGCGCGATCACCGAAAAGATTTTGCGGCGGCCGGGATTTCAAAGGGAAAATACGAAGGTGAAAAAAAAGGTATTGACTTTCGCTTTTTGTTCGCCTATATTCACCCCCGGTAGAGGAAACGGGAAACGGGTGGCTTCGGCTCCATTGCCTTCGGGCTCTCCCGAGCCGGATGCCACCCGTTAAAGTAGCGCAAGAGCCGGTTCCCTGCCAGGAGCTGCCATGGAAGCGTGTGTCGAAAGCGTCTCTCCTGAAATTCTCGCCGCCGAATCTGTAGCGCAGGAAGAATCGGAAGCGGCCCGCCCCGCAACAACATCCGGGATGCAAAATGCGCACCTCGGAAGGCAGGCCCTACAAGAGCAGGAAGGCGGCGTAAAGCCGCCCCTACAAGAGGAAGAAGCGGAGGACCGGTCTGAAGACCGGCCACTACAAACGGCTAGGCGATCTTGGTTTGGGGCGAACTGGCTGGGGCTGGGGAAAGTGCGCGCGGCGGAAAAATTGCCGCACATTGTGCATGTGGATGTGGACGCGTTTTTCGCTTCGGTGGAGCAGGTGCTGAATCCGAAGCTGCGCGTGAAGCCGGTGCTGGTGGGGCGGGGCGTGGTGGCTTCGGCGAGCTATGAGGCGAAATTTCGCGGGGTGAAGACGGCGATGAGTTTTCGCGATGCGCTGCGCATCTGCCCGAAGGCGATTGTGGTGCCGGGGAAGTACGAGCACTACGCGGATTTTGCGGAGCGCGTGCGGCGGATTCTGGAGACGTACACGCCGGCGGTGGAAACGGCGGCGCTGGACGATTTTTACATGGACTTCGCGGGGACGGAGCGGCTGTACCCGGATTTCGAGGC
>DATHOY010000280.1:0-9847 GCA_035484435.1 Vulcanimicrobiaceae bacterium
GTAGCCCCAGTTGACCGAACCGGCGCAATTTCCACCGCTTTTTGCCCCCGTTTCTTGACTTACCCGCCTTCTGCCCAAATAATGGATAGGCATGAGCGTACGCGCCGGAGGCGCTGAAGACATGTTCCTCGACGTCAAGGATCTTGCCGTCCGCAAAGTGCGCATCCATAAGACGTACGCCCCGGGCAGCATCGATTACGGCATCAGTGAAGTGAAACAGGCGGGTCCCCTGGAAGTAACCGCCCAGGCGGAGCTTCTGGAAGGACAGATTCGCATCACCGGCGATCTGGAGACCAAGATTGAGATGGTCTGCGCGCGGTGCCTGGAGCCGGTAATCGAGGAAGTACACAAGGATTTCGACCTCTTCTATCAGCCGCTTCCGAAGGCCACCAAGCCCGAAGAAGAGCGGCTGAAAGATGACGACACCGAAATCGGATTTTTTCAAGGAGAAGGCCTGTTCCTGGCCGATGTGCTCAAGGAACAGGTGCTGCTGTCACTGCCGATGAAAGTAATCTGCCAGAGCGACTGCCGCGGTTTGTGCCCCACGTGCGGCGCAAGTCTGAATCACGAAGAGTGCCGCTGCGAAAGGCACGCCACGGACCCGCGTCTGGCTCCCCTCGCGCGGTTGAAGCAGGACTGGCTCAAGAAACAATAGATTTCCGGGCGGAAAGCCCATAGAATCCGACCTCGTTCGGACTGGCGGGGTGTGTAGCCACGAATGAGGCGAGAACCAGGAGTGATGTAATGCCTAATCCAAAACGTCGACATTCCAAGGCGCGCAAGAACAAGCGTCGTGCTCACGACCACTTGTTCGCACCCGCTATGGCCAAGTGTCCGAATTGCCACGAAATGAAGCAGCCCCACCGGGCTTGTCCTCATTGCGGTTACTACAAAGGCCGGCCGGTTCACGACGTCAAGTAAGGGTTCGAGTTTTATGCCAGGCTCGGAGCGGGCATGACCGCTGGTGTGTCCTGCCGCCCGGAGCTTGCCGGAGTCGCCGGAAGATAATCCCATGATCACAATCGCCGTCGATGCCATGGGGGGAGACAACGCACCCCGTCCGGAGGTGGAGGGGAGTGTTCGCGCCGCGGAAGAGTATGGCGTGCGCATTCTGCTTGTGGGGCAGCCTCAGGTGATCCGGGGAGCTTTGGCGAGCTTCGGCAAGCCTTCGCTTCCGATCGACATTATTCCGGCGACCGAAGTGATCACGATGGAGGATCACCCGGCGCAGGCCTTTCGCCGCAAGAAAGACAGCTCCGTGCACGTGGCGGCGCGCCTGGTGAAAGAGGGCAAGGCCGACGCTATGGTGAGCGCCGGGAATACCGGTGCGGTGATGACCACAGCCAGGTTCATCATGGGCACGCTGAAGTCGGTGGATCGCGTCGCGCTGGCAGCGCCGTTTCCGAATGCCAAGGGCGGCGTTTCGGTGATGCTGGACGTCGGCGCAAACGTGGACTCTAAGCCGGAGCACTTGCTGCAGTTTGCCGTGATGGGCGAAATTTATTACCGGCTTACGTTTGGCAGCCGCAAGCCGCGCGTTGGTTTGCTTTCCGTCGGCGAGGAAGAGATCAAGGGCAACGAGCTGACGCGCGCCGTTTACGAAAGCTTGAAGGCTCTGCCCGTGCATTTCGTCGGCAACGTGGAAGGCGGCGATCTTTTCTCCGGCAAGGTGGACGTGATCGTCTGCGACGGATTCGTCGGCAACATCGCCCTGAAGATTTGCGAGGGGCTGGCGATGGAGATCATCAAGTATTTGCGGAAGACGTACAAAAGCACTTTCGCATCGCAGGTGGGCTATCTGTTTTCGAAAGGCGCGCTGAAGGGTATCAAGCGCACCATGGACTACGCGGAGTACGGCGGGGCGCCGCTCCTCGGGGTTCGTGGGGTTTGCGTGATCGGCCACGGCCGGTCCAACGCGAACGCCGTGAAGAACGCCATTCGCGTCGCCGCGGGACTTGCCCGCGCGCGGGTGAACGAAAAGATTGAACAAGAGCTCTCCCTGACCCACGCGCAGGCGTGACGTCCGGAGAGAGGAGCAATTATGGGCAAAGTAGCATTCATATTCCCGGGCCAGGCTTCGCAATATTCCGGCATGGGCAAGGAACTTGCCGAGAAATATCCCGCGGCCCGCGCCATTTTCGATGAAGCGGATAAAGCGCTGGGCTTTTCCATTTCCAAGATATGTTTTGAAGGCACGGAAGAAGAGCTGAAGTCCACCGCCCTTACGCAACCCGCGATCCTCACCGTTTCCGTTGCCGCGATGTGGGTGCTTTCCGAAAAGCGCATCGGCGCGGACTTTGTTGCCGGCCACAGCTTGGGCGAATACTCGGCGCTCGTCGCCGCGGGTTCGCTGCAATTCGCCGATGCGGTGCGGTTGGTTCACAAGCGCGGAAAATATATGCAGGAAGCGGTTCCTCTGGGGCAAGGCGCGATGGCCGCGATTCTTGGAGTGTCGCCCGCTGTCGTTGCCGATGCCTGCAAGCGCGCCGCAGAGGGCGGAGTTTGCACCGCTGCCAATCTCAATTCGCCGGACCAGACGGTTATTTCGGGCGACGCGGCTGCGGTGAAGCGTGCCATTGAAATTGCTTCGCAGTCGGGAGCCAAGCGTGCGGTTTTGCTTCCCGTTTCCGCGCCGTTTCATTCTTCGCTGATGATGCCCGCGCAGGAGAGGCTGGAAAAGGATTTGCGCGCCACCACGTTTGCGGATCCGCATGTGCCTGTCGTCACCAATGTGGACGCCGACACTATCAAGAAGGGCGACGAGGCGCGTGAGGCGCTGATCCGCCAGGTCACCATGCCTGTCCGGTGGGAAGAGTCCATGCGCATGCTTCTTGACGAAGGCGTGAACACTTTTATCGAAGTTGGTCCGGGGCGTGTGCTTACCGGGATCATGCGGCAGATTGAGCGCTCGGTGACCACGCTGAACGTCGAAGACGAAAAAAGTTTGCAAGCCACGGTGGAACGCATCACCGCGGCAAAATCCGACGCGGCGTAGGCGTTTTGTAGCTCGGGCCTTCAGGCCTGAGGGTTTTCAGATGTACTGGCAGGGTCGAAATTGTTGTGAACAGCCTCACCCCTGAAGGGGTGAGCTACAGGTTACGAATGAATGTTTAGCTTACGAGACAAGGTGGCGGTTGTTACGGGTGCTTCGCAGGGTATTGGGCGCGATACGGCGCATGCGCTGGCGGAGGCCGGAGCGAAGGTTGCCGTCGCTGCGCGCAATGAAGAGAAGCTCGCGGAGCTAGTGCAGGAAATCACCGCGAAGGGCGGGGAAGCGTTCGCTGTGAAAATGGATGTGGCGGACATCGAACAGGTCAAGTCCGGCTTCAAATCCATCCTTGAAAAATTCGGCAAGATCGGCATTCTGGTGAATAACGCTGCCATCACCCGCGACGGCCTGGCCATTCGAATGAAACCCGACGATTGGGACGCTGTTATCCGCACCAATCTCACTGGGGCGCATCTCTGCATCCAGCAGGTTTTGTCGACGATGATGAAAGCTCGCGCTGGTCGCATCATCAACATTTCTTCCGTTGTCGCTGAAACTGGCAATGCCGGACAGGCCAACTACGTCGCCGCGAAAGCAGGCATTATCGGGCTCACCAAGGCCATCGCCATCGAAATCGCTTCGCGCAACATCACCGTCAATGCCGTAGCGCCAGGTTTCGTGGAGTCACCCATGACCGCCGTCCTTCCCGACAAGGTGAAGGAAGAATTGAAAGTGCGCATTCCTCTCGGGCGCATGGGCACCGGCAAGGATGTCGCCGCTTCCATCGTGTTTCTCGCCAGCGACGAAGCCGCCTACATCACCGGCCACGTCCTCGACGTCAACGGCGGCATGTACTTAGCGTAGTGCCTGGAGTTGGCGTGAAATACGAAGAGCCACCTCGAATGTCCCGGCAAGAATTGGAACAGGCTTTCGGCAGCGGGAGTGGGGAACGAGTGCGTGACGCGTTGATCAGTGCGTTTCACACTGAAGACCCCAGCTGGGTTGTGCAATGGTGTCTGAGATTTGTTGGCCACCCTGAGTGGCCAATAAGGCGAGAGGCAGCGATAGTTCTCGGAAACGTCGCTGTGGTCCATCACAAGCAGATCGATCTGTCGAAGTGCCTTGGAGCCGTAGAAAGATTGGTAGCTGACCAGAACGAAGAAGTTAGGTCGGCGGCCAAAGAGGCGATGGATGATGTGCTTCACGCCATCCGACTAAAAGGTGTCTCATGAAGTTGACCTTGCTGCGCGGGGTAAGTAGACTGGCAAGGTTACCTAGGGCAGCCTAAACGACGTGGTAGACGGCTTCACGGCCGGATTTGGTGCAAGTCAGTACGTGATACGACAGAGCGACATCAGGTCGCGGAGGAATGGGAATGGCCAGCGTGGAAGAACGCGTAAAGCAGATTATCGTCGAGCAGCTTGGTGTGGATGAAGCCGAAGTTACGCCCACCGCGTCCTTCGTGGACGATCTCGGCGCGGACTCGCTCGACCAGGTCGAATTGGTCATGGCTTTCGAAGAAGCCTTCGGCATCGAAGTGCCCGACGAAGACGCCGAAAAGATGACCACGGTCAAGGACGCTATCGAATACATCGATAAGCATTCGAAGGGCAAGTAGGTCGCACATTAAACCCCGATTGAAGGAGCAAGAGAGTTGACCCGCCGGGTTGTCGTTACGGGAGTTGGATTGGTCTGCGCGCTGGGTGTGGGCACCGAGGAGAGCTGGAAAAACCTCGTCGCCGGCAAAAGCGGCGTCGGCCACATTACGCATTTTGATACCACTGGCTTCGACTGCAAGATCGCGGGCGAAGTCAAAAACTTCGACCCCTTCCAGTGGATCGAGAAAAAAGAACTGAAGAAAATGGGGCGGTTTATCCAGGTAGCCCTGGCCGGCGCGGATTTTGCCGTGAAGATGGCCAACTGGAAGCCGGAAGATTCCGACCTTGATGAAGTGGGCGTGTACGTCGCGTCCGGCATCGGCGGGTTCGACATCATCGAGCGCGAGCACATCAAGCTGATGCAGGGCGGGCCCGGAAAAATATCTCCCTTCTTTATTCCTTCGGCCATCGTCAATCTTGCTTCGGGGCACATTTCGATTCGTTATGGCGCGCGTGGACCGAATTCCGCTACTGCCACGGCGTGTTCCGCTTCCGCTCATGCTATTGGTGATTCGTTCAAAATTATTGAACGCGGCGCGGCGGAAGTGATGATTTGCGGCGGCACGGAAGCCACGATCACTCCGATGGGCATCGGCGGATTTGCTTCCATGCGTGCGCTTTCCACGCGCAACGACGCGCCGGAAAAGGCCAGCAGGCCGTTTGACGCGGACCGCGACGGTTTCGTGGTTGGCGAAGGCGCGGGCATACTGATCCTGGAATCGCTGGAGCACGCGCAGAAGCGCAACGCTCCCATCCTTGCGGAAATAGTCGGCTACGGGATGAGCGGCGACGCATATCACATTACGCAGCCGGCGGAAAATGGCGATGGCGCCTTCCGCGTGATGCGCGCTGCGCTGAAAGATGCGAAGCTTTCGCCCGACGATATCGGCTACGTGAACGCGCACGGCACGTCCACGCCTCTTGGGGACGCCATCGAGACCACGGCGATGAAGCGGCTCTTCGGCGAACGCGCGATCAACAAGAAACTACCGGTCAGCTCGACCAAGTCCATGACCGGACATCTTCTAGGCGGCGCGGGCGGCCTCGAAGGCGGCATCTGCGTCCTGGCGTTGCGCGATCAGATTCTGCCGCCCACCATCAACCAGGAAAAGCCCGATCCCCACTGCGATCTCGACTACGTTCCCAACGCTGCGCGCAAAGCCACTGTGGATTACGCGCTTTCGAATTCCTTCGGTTTTGGCGGCACCAACGCCGCCCTGATTTTCAAGCGCTGGGCCGGGAAGTAGCCCTTCCCTCCTTCGCTCCCTGCGCCAGACTCAATAAGCCTTTGTAGCGGCCGCCTTCCCAGGCGGGCGGTTTTAGGATCGGAAGGAACGCATGAACATCCTCGTCTGTATCAAACAGGTTCCCGCGAAAGATGCGCCGCTGGCCATCGCCGGCAACTGGATCAAGGAATCGGACATCGGCTTCGAAATGAACGAGCCGGACTCCTACGCGCTGGAAGAGGCGCTGCGTCTGAAAGAAAAGCATGGCGGAGAAGTCATCGCGCTCTCGCTCGGCCCCGAACGCGTGAAGCAGACTATCAAGGAAGCGCTCGCCAAGGGAGCCGACCGCGGCATCCACATCGCCGACGACAATTTCGCGCAACTCGATCCGCTCGGCACCGCCAAAGTGATTGCCGCGGCGATCGCCAAGGAAAAAATCGATCTCGTCCTCACCGGGTTGCAGAGTGAAGATCACGGGTTCGGCCAGACGGGCGTGCTGCTGGCGGCGCTGCTGAATCTGCCGCACGCTACCTTGATCATGCAGATTGACGTGCAGGATGGCAAAATGAAGCTCAAGCGTGAACTCGAAGCCGGGTGGTTCCAACATATCGAGTGCCCGCTTCCAGCCGTGCTTACCATCCAGTCGGGCATCAACAAGGTCCGCTACGCTACGCTGAAGGGCATTATGGCGGCGAAGAAAAAAGAGATCGCCGCGCTCACTCGGGAATCGCTTGGCGTCACGGTCGAACTCACACAGAAAATCGAAAAAATCTACGTCCCCACCAAAACCAAGAAAACGGAATTCCTCACCGGCACTCCAAAAGAAGCCGCGGCCAAGCTGGTCGAAAAACTCAAGTTTGAAGCGCGGGTGATCTGACCATGAAAATTCTCGTCATTGCGGAACAGCGCCAGGGGAAGTGGAACAACGCCAGTTTTGAAACCCTTGTAGCCGCCCAGCAGATCGCCGCGGCCTCTTCAGCCACCGTCAGCGCGGCAGTAATTGGCAAAAGTGTAGCCTCGCTCGCCGGTGAACTTGCTACAAAAAACGTCGCCGAAGTTCTCCTCGTCGAGCACGACCTGCTCGATGCCTACACTCCCGACGGCTACTGCATTGCGCTGAAACAAGTCGTCGAATCCGCCAAGCCCGATCTCGTTCTTTTTCCCCACACCTATCAGGTCCGCGACTTCGCTCCGAAACTCGCCGCTATGCTCGGTAAGGGAATGATCGGCGATTGCGTCGGCTTTCGCAGCGAAGGCGGCAAACTTGTTTTTGTGCGCCAGATGTTTCAGGGCAAGACCGCCGCGGACGTCACATTCACCGGCGCAGCCCCGTGGTTCGTTTCGTTTCAGTCGGGCGCCTTCCGTGCTGATCAACTCGCTGCTCATCCAGGTGGCAAGGCCCTCGTCAACGCGGTAAGCGTGAATGTGAACGCGGCCGATATTCGCACCAAGCCACTCGAACTGTTCAAAGAAGCCAAATCCGCCGTAGACCTCACCCAGGCTCCGCTGATTGTTTCGATCGGCCGCGGCATCAAAGCCCCAGAAAATATCGCGCTGGCTGAAGCGCTTGCCAAAGCCATGGGCGCGGAACTGGCTGCCTCGCGCCCCATCTGCGACGAAGGCTGGCTCCCGATGGAGCGCCAGATCGGCAGCTCTGGGCAAACCGTTGCACCCAAGCTTTATCTCGCGCTCGGCATCAGCGGCGCGATCCAGCACGTCGTCGGGATGAAGGGCGCGCGCACCATCGTCGCCGTCAACAAGGACCAGAACGCGCCCATCTTCGAAATCGCCGACTATGGCATCGTCGCCGACATTTTTGAAATCATGCCCGCGCTTACCGAAGAACTGCAAAAAGCGAAGGGCTAGCGCTTCCACCCTTTTATCTCCCGTTTAGGTTTGCTTTATTACTGTGTCAACCTAGAGGAGAGCGTGTGTCTGTTCTCATTTAGTGACCGCCCGCGCATTTCACCGCGAGCGTATCGCCGACGGGCCCAAATGAACCGTGCAGCTTCCAACCCGGCAGCTCAAGCATGCACTGCGAGTTGCGCGTTCCTTCTACTGCTCGTCTTTAGCATTCTCCCCGATGCGCTCTTTGCCCAGGCGTCGCAATCCACTCCTCCCTCCCATATGCTTTCCGGCACAGTTCTGGATCCCTCTTCCGCTGCCGTGGCGGACGCCCATATCGCGCTCCTAACCTCTAACGGCAGCCTTCAGGCCTCTGCGACCACGGACCGCTCCGGTTTCTTTTTCTTCGATGATTTGCCCAAGGGGAAATATCGCCTGCGCATCCATGCTGCCGGGTTCAAAGACACGCTCGTCGATGTCACTGTCAGCGCAAAGCCGCTCAGCCCTTTGCCCATCACGTTGAGCATCTCCGCTGTCAGCGAAGTGGTCAGCGTTACGGCAGATGAAAATATTCCGCAGACATCGTCCGACCCCTCCGAAAATTTCAACGCCAACAACGTCACGCGCGACGCCCTCGATCGCGTCCCGGTATTCGATCTCGATTACATCACGCTGCTTTCCAGATTTCTCAGCGACGACGCCATCGCGACCAGCGGTGTTTCTCTCGTCGTCAACGGCATTGAGGCCAACGGCCCGGGCGTCTCCACTTCCGCCGTGCAGGAAGTGAAAATCAATCAGAATCCCTATTCCGCGCGATTCGCCAGGCCGGGCCGAGCGCGCTTGGAAATCACCACCAAGGCCGGAACGCCCGCATATCACGGCACCGTGAATTTCCTGGCACGCAATTCCATTTTTGACGCCAGCAACGTGTTTGCCACCACCAAACCGTCCGAGAGCCGCTACATGGAAGAAGGGTCTTTAACGGGGCCGCTGGGCCGCGATAAGCGAAATACATTTCTTCTCTCGCTCGAGCAAGACAACGACAATCTTCAGGCCGTTGTCCACACCTTCGGCTCGCCCATTCCCCCAACAGCCAATGGAGTCGATGAAAATGTGGCCGCGCCGCAGCACCACTTCTTCGGTTCTTTCCGCGCGTTCCACGATTTCGCAAACGGCGATCAGGTTTGGGTGGGATATTCCTATGAAGAGGAGAAAAACAGGAATCAAGGCGTTGGCGGAATTGTCCTTCCGGAGGCCGGTTATACTACCGCCTTCACCGAGCATGAAGTTAATGTCAGCTACCGCCACATTGTTTCTTCGCAGTGGGTGAACCAGCTCCGTTTTTTGGTCGGCCACAACGATGAGCCCACCACCAGCAACGTGGCCGCTCCGCAAATCGTCGTGCAGGGTTATTTCACGGGAGGCGGCGCGCAGGCCGATCTCCACCGCACGGAAGCCCACTTCGATGGCACCGACTTTGTTACTTACACTAGCGGCCGTCACATGCTGGTATTTGGGGTGGATATTCCCGACCTCAGCCGGCGTGGCAGCGACGATTTTACCTACCAACAAGGCGCATACACCTTCGCCACGCTCACTGGGTTCGATGCAAAACAGCCCGCGGGCTTTCGCATTCAGACCGGCAATGGGCACATTGTGTTCTGGGAACGCATCGTTTCGGGATTCATCGAAGACAGCGTGCGCCTTAAGCCGAATTTGTCGGTCACCCTCGGTGTGCGCTACTACTTTCAGAATTATTTCAACGACGATCCCAACAATTTTGCGCCCCGCTTTGCGTTTGCGTGGGCGCCCAGGCCCAAGGGCAAAATCGTTTTCCGCGGCGGCGCCGGGGTTTTCTATGACCGTTCCGGTAATCGCGCCATCGCCGATTTGCTGCACTACGACGGGAAAACGCTTCTCCGCCAGATCCTTACGCCCCCGCCGGGCGAATTTCTTCCTTTCCCCGTTACCCCGGCGGATCTTGCCGACGTTCCCACCAGCCTGGTGCAGCTTGATCCGCGTGTCAGAATCCCGCAAATTGTTCAGTTCAGCTTTGGTATTGAACGGCAGATCACCGCGAAGAGCACGCTCAGCGCCACCTACGTCGGCACCCGTGGTATTGATTTGTT
>DATHOY010000281.1:0-11545 GCA_035484435.1 Vulcanimicrobiaceae bacterium
GGTAAAGAAGCTCGTGAACTATCACGTCTTCACCGTCATGCTGTGGAATGAATCGACCCAGATGCTGGAAAGTGTTTTCGCCCAGCGATACGAAAGCTCCCTGCCCTCGCGCTTTCACATGCCCCTGCATCAGGGCATCACTGGCGCCGCCGCCGCCGAACGCCGCACCATCCGCGTTGTGGATGTGCGCCTGGATCCGCGCTACATCTCCACCAACGAAGAAGTCGAAGTACGCTCCGAGCTGGTTGTCCCACTCCTGCTGCGCGATCGCCTCGTGGGCGTGCTCGACCTAGAAAGCACCAAGCCCCAGGCCTTCAGCGCCGAACACGAGCGCCTGCTCAACATTCTCGGCTCCTACATTGCCGTGGCCCTCGAAAACTCGCGCCTGTTCGAAGAAGCTCGCGAAAATCAAACCCGCCTGCTCAACGACCTCGAAACCGCCCGCGAAATCCAGCGGCAATTATTGCCAAGCGGCGCAAAGGAAATTCCCGGCCTCGACCTCGCCACCGCCTACGTTCCGGCTCGCGAGCTCGGCGGCGATTTCTACGACCTGCTTCCCTACGGCGTAGGCCGCCTGGCCATCGCCAACGGCGACGTTTCCGGCAAAGGCACCGCCGCCGCGCTTTACGGCTCGCTGGCCATCGGTATCCTCCGCGAACTCGTCCACGACAACGAAGCTTCCCCGTCGGAAATGCTCGAGCAGATGAACAATCGCCTTCTCGCCGCTCGCCTGGACGCGCGCTTTATCGCCATGCAATTCGCCGTCTACGATGCCGCACTCCGCGAACTCACCATCGCCAATGCCGGTGGCACCTTGCCACTTCTCATCCGCAACCGCGATGTCACCGAAATTAATGTAGCCGGAATGCCCCTAGGCCTTCTTCCCGAAGCGGAATATGACGAAGTCCGGCTCACCCTGGTGCCCGGCGACGTGGTCGTCTTCGCCTCCGACGGCATCCACGAATCCATGAACAAGGAACAGGAAGAGTACGGCATTGACCGCCTGAAAGAACTTCTCTCCACCGTTTCCTCCGCCGACCCCGGCTACAAAGTGGCCCAGCGCATTGTCAAGGCCACCGACGAGCACACCGGCCCCGGCCGCCAACCGCACGACGACCGCACGCTCCTCGTCCTCCGCGTCACCGACGACAGCGAAGCCGACTTCTCCAAAATGCCCATCATCTATTGAGTGCGAAAGCGAAGCTTTCGCTTTCGCGGTCGAAACCCAACCCACACCTAAAGCTAAGCGCAACGTACGAACATTAGCTCTGCGTCAATCCAATCCAATCCGCCCGCAATCCCACGCCTCGAAGCCTCGAAATTCTTCCCTACTCCCGAAACCGCTACCTCTCCGCCTTCAAAAACGTCCCGCGATCCAGCTCATCAAACGCCTGCCTCAACTCCGCCTGCGAATTCATCACAATCGGCCCGTACCACGCCACCGGCTCTTCCAGCGGCTTTCCAGACACCAGCAGGAAGCGCAATCCATCGTCGCCGGCCTGCACCATCACTTCATCCCCGCGGTCAAACAGCACCAGCGAACGATTGTCCGCCTCCGCCGGAGGTTTCGTGTCCAGCCAGCCCACCGATTCCGTCGGCACCGAAAGCGGCTCGGAAGCATTACAGAATTTCCCCGCCCCCGCAAAAACGTACGCGAACGCGTGCCGCGTCGTCTCCACCGGCAGCACTTTCCTCTTCCCCGGCGGCACCGTCACGTCAATATAAATGGGATCCGTCGCGATCCCGTCCACTGGCCCCTTCTTTCCCCAAAAACTTCCACACACAATCCGTACACTCGTTCCGTCATCGTCCGTCACCTCTGGAATTTCCGTCGAATTCACTTCCTGATAACGCGGCGGCGTCATTTTCTGTGACGCCGGCAGATTCGCCCACAACTGAAACCCGTGCATGCGACCGACATCGTCGCCCTTCGGCATTTCCTGGTGAATAATCCCGCGGCCCGCCGTCATCCACTGCACGTCGCCTGGCGCAATCGCCCCGTGATTCCCCAGGCTGTCCTTATGCTCCACGGTTCCTGCCAGCACGTAGGTGATCGTTTCGATCCCCCTGTGCGGGTGCCACGGAAAACCCGCCAGATAATCCTCCGGCACGTCGTTCCGGAAATCATCCAGCAGCAGAAACGGATCAAAATCCGACGTATTTCCGAAGCCAAAAGCCCGCCGCAGATGCACGCCCGCACCTTCGCGAGTCGGCTTCGATTTGACGAGTCGTTTTACAGGTCGGATGGACATGGAAGCCTCCACAAGCAAGTGTGGATTTCACTTTCATTCACAAGCCGGAACTTGCTTTGGTTGATAGATGTTACTGCAAGGTTTGGCGATACAAACAATTCGCAGCCATTAACGCACAGCCAGGTTGCCGTTGGCTTGCGCTTGCGCCTGAACCGGCGCGCCCTGCTCCATCATCGGCAGCCACTTCTCGCGCACCGCCGCAAACTCCACCCAATCCCGTTTGTTCACCGGGTCCGACGGCGGCAGTCCCAGTGTTTCAAAATTCCGGAACTGCCCTTTTTGCGCAATGCGAAAATCCAGGTGCGGCCCGGTCGCCAGTCCCGTCATGCCGACCAGCCCAATCGTTTTCCCAATCTCCACGCGCTCGCCCGCACGCACAAATATCCGCGAAAGGTGCAGATAGTACGTCTCGTATCCGTTGCTGTGCGCAACGTGCACCATGTTCCCGTCGCCTCCCTTGCGCCCCGCGAACACCACCCGCCCGCTCCCAATCGTCTGCACCGGCGTCCCCGTCGGCGCTCCATAATCCGTTCCCAGGTGCGGCCGGTACGTTTTCAGGATGGGATGAAACCTCGCCTTGCTGAAATGCGATGTCACCGGCGCGCCAAACTTCAAAGGTGAACGCAGAAACGCTTTCTGCAGCGATTTCCCGTCTGCCGTGTAATACGCCGGCCGTCCCGACGGGTCATGAAAGAGCAGCGCCTGATATTTCCTCGGCCCATTCACGTACTCGGCCGCAAGAATTCTGCCGTAACCCGCCGTTTCCCCCTGCTGGTACTTCTTCTTCTCCACCACAATTCGAAACGTGTCGCCCCGCCTTGGATCGGTGTAAAAATCCAGGTCGTATCCAAATATCTGCGCCATCCGCATCGCCACTTCCGCGGATTCGCCTGCCTCTTCCACCGCGTTGAACAACGAATCTTCCAGCCGCCCGCTGACCACCGCAACTTCCGTGTGCGTCGGGATCTCTCTCACTTCCGCCGAAAATCCTTGCGACTGTGGCACGATGTGCAGCATGCGGTCCGCATCGATCTTGTAGTCAATCTGCCGCAGCGTGCCTTCCACCGAGCGGCCCACGCTCATCGAATTCCCCGCCCGCAACTGCCGCAAATTGTAGGCGCGCTGCGCCGCCGCCGTAGCGTCATTGACCTCGTCCACGGACAGTCCGAACTGCTGCAGCGCCCCCGCAAAATTTTCTCCCCGAGGCATCTTCCTAGCCTGCGCGAACACAACTTCGGCCCGAATCCTTTCGCTTTCAGCCTTCGCCAGTTCCACCTGGTTCTGAAATTCGCGCTCTGCCGCCCGCCGCTCCAATATCGCACGACCATCCACAATAGCGCCCGCCACCAATAACACTCCCACCACAATCCACAAAGTTCGATTCACAATCCCCCCAGGCCCGCAAACAGATTCACACCCGTGTGACGCATAAACCGGACACCGTGATCAGGCCCACCAGAATCCCGCACGCTAACGTTTAGTCTGATTCCGCCGCGCCCGTCAAACCTTTGTCCGCCCCGTGCGCCCAATCCGCAACACCCCTTTTGAGTGCGGAAGCAAAGCTTCCGCTTTTACTATCGCAACCCCGGGCATAAATCATTGTTTGGAAGCGGATGTAGACCACTAAAAGGGAGTCTCTACTGCCGCACTCCAAAGAAACGCTGCGCATTCTTACATGATCCCTGCGAACATTCACCCAACGGGACCCTGCCGACCAGCGCAAGTCCTTTCCCTGCAACCCAAACAAATAACCCAATCTGGCCACCCGCATGCCCCTATACTTGCGGGGGAGAATTTATGAACACACTCGAAATCCATCCAGAAATCCACGTCACAGAACAACGTCAGCGCCCAACCTACTCCACTTGCTACGAATGCCACCACACCTTCCACGCAAAAAGCGAAGACCAGCTTTGCCTCGAACTCTGCGACTCCTGCTTCGAAGCTCTGCGCTCCCTGCGCGAACCGATCGTCAGCATTCACGTGAAGCCGCGGCCGCAATACACCAACAACTAGCGTAGCGGCCACCTTCAGGTGGCCCCGCAATTGTTGTAGGGGAGGGGCTCGCCCCTCCCTCTTGTCCTGCTATGTGAATGGGAAATACGTACGAGGAAATCGACTCGGCTAGTTTTTACCTGGCCTACTTGCCCGTGGAAATTGTTTTCACGGTCCCGGCGCTCGCCGTCTGGCCAAAATAATTCTGCTGCCGCAGCGTCCGGTAAATGTGCCCTGCGACTTGCGCCGCCGTCGGGCCCTTCACGCGCCGCGTATTCCCGCGCAAAAGAACCGCCAGAGCGATCCGGGGATGCGCTTCATCCGCGTAGCTGAGGAACCACCCAATTCGCGAAGGATTCACATGGTCGTCGCAAGTTCCGGTTTTTCCCAGCGGAGTCTCTTCCCCGCCCGGATCCGCGCTCAACCGGCCCGTCCCATACAGCACCGCCGCCAGCATGCCTTCGCGCACTTCCGGCAACACGTTCCCGATATTCAAATCCCTCTTTACTCGCGGCTGGAAAGCATCCACTTCTTCCTGCGTATGTGGATACTGCAAATAATAAAGTGTTCCGCCGTTCGCGAATGCCGCGGCCAGCGCCGCCAGTTGCAGTGGCGTCACCTGAATTCCTTCGCCGAAGCTCGACATGCGCCCCACTCCGCCGAACGCCGGCGCCTGCGTCGGGAAAGATCCCGGATGCTCGTCGGGCAGATTGTAACCGGCAAGTTCGCCAAGCCCTAGCAAACGCCCGTAGCGCGATACCGTGTCAAATCCCATCCGGCGCCCGAGTTCTTCAAAAAAAACATTATTGGAATGCGCCAGAGCCTCGGTCAAATTCATGTACTTCCGGCGGCCCACTTTCAGCATGGTGTCGCGCGTAATCACGTTTTCTTCCAGCGCGGCCACCGCAATCGTCGGCTTGATCGTCGAGCAAGGAATATATCCGTCGCTGAAAGCAATCTTCTGGTTCACCACCGTCAGTATGCGTCCCGTGCTCGGGTCCACCGCGACAACCGATCCGTTGTAGCGTCCCAGCGCGTCCACAACCGCCTGGCGCACAATCGGATCGTCATACGTCGGATCATCCGCACTGATCGAATCCGCATAAGTCGGCGCGTAGCCGCGATACCGCGAAGGCGCAAGCCGCTTGTGCGAAGCGGACTTCACCTTGGATTTCGCAGCGGTAATCGCAGCAGCTTCCGCAGCCGGCATCGGCAGCGCGAGTGTCCCCACCAGCGTGCCAACAAGAATAGTTTTCGCTAATTCCTTGATCATTCCATCCCGATCTGGAGCAGTTCTTAGTAGTCCTAGTATGGAATGAGTGGAAATCTACTCTAATTCCAATCCTTGGTCAAACTTCCGCTCATTCGATGTTTCCCGCGAGCCAAAGTGTGCCCTTCTTATTTAACACTGTCTCAGCGGGTTCTTCTCATCCACAAGCTTTCCAAGGCTCGCAGACTGAGACGTAGTCTACGGGGTACACGGATGCCCGCGCAATAGATAAGGAGGACCAGTACTAACCTATGTGCTTTGTTATGAACGTTGAACCGCCGGCCAGCTTTCCCCGTAAGAATTGCCCTTCTGGCCATTCCCAAGCCAGTGTTCCACTTCTTGGGGTTTTCTTAAAATCACATTTTGAGACGCCCAAAAGCACCGCGGGCGATGCACCATTCCAGTGCATCGCCCGCGCTTGATTCACTTGTTAGTTGGTTAACGCGAAGGACGCGCTTTGTTGTCTGCCGACGCGACTGCTGCGGCCGCCTTCAGCGGAGCCTTTTCCGTCGCGATATTGGCGTGGCCATTTGCTCCCGGAGTTGCCGGTGCCGCGTTCTGCCCGGATACCGGGATTTCCATCTTCTTCCGCAGCGCGTTTTCCAGTTTGTCCCGAATGTCCTTATTCTCTTTCAGGAAGTTCCGTGCATTCTCGCGCCCCTGGCCCATGCGCTCGCCACCATAGCTGAGCCACGTGCCGGATTTCTCCAGAACGCCTTTATCCACGCCAAGATCGATCAGGTCGCCTTCGCGTGAAATTCCTTCGCCGTAAAGAATGTCAAACTCCGCCTCGCGGAACGGCGCCGCCACCTTGTTCTTCACCACCTTCGCACGCGTGCGCGAGCCCACCACGCGATCCCCATCCTTGATCGCCTGGATGCGCCGGATATCCACGCGCATCGAAGCGTAAAACTTCAGCGCTCGTCCGCCGGTGGTCGTTTCCGGATTGCCGAACATCACGCCGATCTTCTCGCGAATCTGGTTGATGAAAATCAGGCAGGTCTTGGACTTCGACACAATCGCGGTCAACTTTCGCAGCGCCTGTGACATCAGGCGCGCCTGCAGGCCCATCTGCGGATCGCCCATTTCGCCTTCCAACTCCGCCTTCGGCACCAGCGCCGCCACCGAGTCCACCACCACAATATCCACGCCGCCCGAACGAATCAGCGTCTCCGCGATCTCCAGCGCCTGTTCCCCGTGATCCGGCTGCGACACCAGCAGGTTGTCCACATCCACGCCCAGCTTCCGCGCGTAGTTCGGGTCCAGCGCGTGTTCCGCGTCGATGAACGCCGCCTGCCCACCCAGCTTCTGCGCCTCCGCAATCACGTGCAGCGTCATCGTCGTCTTACCGCCCGATTCCGGCCCGTAAATCTCAATCACGCGCCCGCGGGGAAAACCGCCCACTCCCAGCGCCGCGTCAATCGACAAGCATCCCGAAGGAATCACGTTCACCGGCACCAGCACATCCTTGCTGCCCAGCCGCATAATCGAGCCCTTGCCGTACGACTTCTCGATCTGCGATATCGCCGCTTCCAGCAATTTTGCTTTTTCGTCTGTCATTTCTCACCTCGGTCGAGGAAATTGGGAATTTCGCGAATGGGCCGGTGCAGCACGTTCCAGGCGGGCAGGGGGAAATCCGCCGCGGCCTGTCCCGATACGTTACGATAACGGAATATTACCATTTCGTATCTGGCAATGCTACCCCTGGTTTTCCTTCCGCACTGCAAAGGCTTTCAACGGTCACAGCCGTGCTCCAGTTCGTGATCCACCAGCTGCGCCAGCGCCGCGCGCTCCCGCCGGTCCCACTCGGCCTGCTCTTCGCGGCTGATGCCGCGCAGCCGGGTCAAGTACTGCCCGCGGGTGCGCACCTCAAGAAGCTCAAAAGTGAGTCTCTCATGTTCGACGCAGCTTAGGACATCCAAACGGCTCTGGGCCATGGGCCACCTGTTGAAAACCTGATGGCCCCACACTACCCCAAGGGCGAAACAAAAGCAAACACTATTTTCGCTATATGTTCGCCTGTAGCTACCTTCCCTTCCCCAGTGGGTTCTTGGTCAGATTTCCTGAAACGAAACCATGACTGCCGCCTCGTCGCTCGTTCCCCTGCTGAGGTACTGGTGGCCCGGCAACGTGAGTCCATCGATCAATTCCGAGCATTCGAGCCATCCTTCTCTATGTCTCTCAAATTGGAAGACACATCCGTTCGCGTTCTCGCCAACCTTCCGTACCATGCAGGATGGGTCTTTATCCTTTGGGTTGAGAACGAATAGCAGATCGTCGACACCGTCTAACGTGCCTACTATTCCGCTCTGCCTCAAACTAATTTTCGTTGAGTCGCCTTCCGACACACGTCGAAATATCGTCTTCAGCCCTGCAATCTGAGTTTGATCGTACATTTGAAACATAAGGGTTGGTCCGTAAGCACCCTGATAAAAGCGAAGGGTCGCTTCCTGCCCGGCGTTATCCATCGTTCAACCTTTTCCTGAAATTAGGCGTAGCTGTAAAAGCCCCGGCCTGATTTACGGCCGAGCCAACCGGCTGCAACGTATTTCTTGAGCAACGGGCAAGCGCGATACTTCGGGTCTCCGAGGCCATCGAGCAGGACGTGCATAATGTCCACGCAAACATCCAGCCCAATAAAATCCGCAAGCTCCAGCGGCCCCATCGGGTGATTCATGCCCAGTTTCATCACCGCGTCCACCGCTTCCGGCGTAGCAACGCCTTCCATCACCGCGTAAGCCGCTTCGTTAATCAGCGGCATCAGCACGCGATTTGACACAAACCCCGGCGCATCATTCACCGCCACCGGCGTCTTCCCCAATTTCTTCGCAAGCTCCATCGTAGTGTTAAACGCCACGTCGCTCGTCTGCAACGCGCGAATCACTTCCACCAGCGCCATCACCGGCACCGGATTCATGAAGTGCATCCCCACAAACCGCTCTGGCCGCTTCGTCATCGCCGCCAGCGTCGTAATCGCAATCGAAGAAGTATTGCTCGTCAGAATCACTTCCGGCCGCAACAGCTTGTCCGCCTCGGTCAGCACCGCCCGCTTGATCTCCAGCTTCTCCGGCACCGCCTCCACCACAAAATCCGCCGCGGCCACCGCCGCAAAATCCGTCACCGGCTTCAACCGCGCCAACACCTGCGGCCTTTCAGCCTCCGTCAACTTCCCTTTCTTCACCTCGCGGTCCAGGTTCTTGCCAATCGTCTCCATCCCGCGCTGCAGAAAGCTCTCCTGCACATCGCGCAAAATCACGTTGTATCCCGCCCGCGCAAACACGTGCGCGATACCGTTCCCCATCGTCCCCGCGCCCAACACTGCCACCGTCTTGATCGATTCCAAACTCACGCATCCTCCAGTCAACTTTCAGCCGCAATTACAGGAAACACGAGTCGCAGCAGCCGGTCAAGGCGCGAAGCGCCACTCGGGAGATTTACGCCGAATCAGCCAAAACAAGCCACGCAGCCAACGCCGCGTACTTTTCGTCCTGCGTCCACGGAGACCCGAAGCCAGCCCCAAGCTCCGTCAATCGCCGCAAGAGCTTGTCTCGTCTCGTCCGAAGCATCTTCACGCCGCGCTCCAGCAACTCTCGCTCCCTAAAGCAAGTAATCCCCATTCCGCAATCCCCACATGCGTGCCGCAGCGCCTCACGAAAATGTTCTCCGTCCGCGGTATGGATCAGCGCGTGCGAAAGCAAGATCTTTTCCAGCTCCGACAGCGCCTTACCGGATGCCAGCAAAAGCGCCCCTCGCGCCAGCTCGTATCCTTTCTTCCTCAACTCTTCCTGTGTCGAACGAAGCGCACCACAAGCAAGCCGCTTCGCCTCCACCAGCGACGCATCCACAAACACGCGCGCCTTCTCCAGCGGCATTCTTTCCGCCGTATGATACGGCTGCCTGAATTTGTAAATGAATGTCTCGACCAGATGAACCCGCTCACGGCCCAGAACAATCGGTCCATCTTTTTCAAGGGATACCGCAACGAGCGCACTCCATCCCGAATGCACCCGGAAACCAACCGCAGCTCGCTTCATCGAAGCCTCCGCGGCAGAGAAAAGCGAAATCCAATCTACATCGCCGCGCAGGAATTGACCAGACCGTTTGTACCCGTTGATCTTCTTACTCCGGCGGCGTCTGCTCAACCACTTCGCGGATTATCTCACGAGCGCGGGCCGCATCATGTGGCAGAACGTACAGCCTCGCCTGAGTCCCACGCTCATCCAGGCGGCAGTGAATACCGTTCTCATGGAGTGCGGCGACCAGAAACTCACTCTGCTCAAGCGAGTCCGCCGACCAGACGCTGACTGTTGCATCCTCTGGAAACCACTCCGCGCTCTCTCCGGCGGCGGGAGGACCCGGGATATCTTGTGGCGGAAGAGTGACCATCTCGGGAAGAATCGGAACGTTTGAGGGCCGCACCACCAATCCCGCAAGCTCCTGCGCCCCAACATCCTCGACGTCCTCGGTTCCATAGGTTTCTTGCACGACTTTTTCCGCCTTCTCAAACAGCGAAAAAGGAACGCCGATCTCGTAGGCGGGGAAATTGCTGAAATTAAAAAGGTGGTCGCTTCGAAAAATCGTCTTGTGCGCAATCCCTGCTTGCTCGAGGACTTCGCAGAGTTCGGCATGCACGCGAGCGTCCTGCCCCTTCCAGAAAGAGCAGAATGGATCTTCATTCGGGTCGCCCGGATCGGCAGCAGGCGGCTGGCCCGCCAGCGCGTATTCAGGCGGATCATTCACCAGTTCCACGTCGCAATCGGCGCAGCGCGTGAACCCCGGTCGGTACTCGGCATTGCATTGTGGGCAGAACATGCGTCCCGCAGTCTACCCCAACCGAGCACCAAAAGTGTCCATCGTCGCGCCTCAATATTTCGGCGTAACACCCAGATTGTAAAATAGGAACGAGTACACGTCGGCCACCAGCTCAATATTCTTCGCAGTGCTGCTGGCGTTATGGCCAGACTTGGTTTCAATCCGAATCAGCACCGGATTCGCCGGACTCGCCGCGGCCTGCAGCGTCGCCGCGTACTTGAACGAATGCGCTGGCACCACGCGGTCGTCATGATCGGCAGTAGTGATAAACGTCGCTGGATACTTCACCCCGGCCTTGATGTTGTGCAGAGGCGAGTACTTGTAAATCGCCTTGAACTGCTCCTCATCGTCGCTCGAACCATAATCCGCCGCCCAGTTCCACCCAATCGTAAATTTCTGGAACCGCAGCATGTCCATCACCCCGACCTGCGGCACGGCCACATGAAATAACTCCGGCCGCTGATTCATCACCGCACCCACCAGCAACCCGCCATTCGACCCGCCATTGATCGCCAACTTTTCCGGCGACGTATATTTGTTCGCGATCAGCCATTCCGCCGCGGCAATAAAATCGTCGAACACGTTCTGCTTCTTCAGCTTCGTTCCGGCGTCATGCCACGCTTCGCCATACTCCCCGCCGCCGCGCAAATTCGCCGAAACGTAAACGAATCCCTGCTCCAGCAGCGCCAGCCGCAGCGGGCTGAACGCCGGCGCCATCGTAATATTGAATCCGCCGTAACCGTACAGCAAAGTAGGATTCGCCCCATCCAGCTTCAATCCCTTTTTGTATACCAGGAACATCGGAATCCGCGTCCCGTCCTTGCTGTTAAAAAACACCTGCTTCGTTTCGTAGTCCTCCGGCCGGAATCCATGGACCTCCGCCATCCGGTAAGGACTCGTCTTCTTTGTAACCAGGTCATACCGGAACACGCTCGGTGGATAGTTGAACGACGTATACAGAAAGAACGCGTCCTTGTCGCTGCGATTGCCGCGGAATCCCGTCGCCGTTCCCGCCCCGGGAAGCTCGATCTCGTTCTCCAATTGTCCCGCCACGCTGTAGACAAAAACGTGGCTGGTCACATCCTTCAAATAGGTCGCAAAGAGTTTTCCTCCCAGCGACTCCACGGTGTCCAGCGAATCCGCCTTCTCCGGAAGGATTACTTTCCACGGCGCGTTCGGAGTTGCCGGATCGTACAGCATCAGTTTCCCTTTGGGA
>DATHOY010000282.1:0-15943 GCA_035484435.1 Vulcanimicrobiaceae bacterium
AGAGTCGTCAATGGAGTGGCTGTAGGTGTAGCTGGCGCTGAGCGTGAGAGCGCCGACGTTGCGGCGAACGCTCATTTGGAGCGAGTTGTAAATGGAATTGGCGGTAGGCTCGACACGAGTGATGCTGCCAAGACCCTGGAATTGGCGGAAATAGTTGTTGGCGCCGGCGTTGTTGCAAGCGACAAACAGGTTTTGGAGGACGTGAGGGTTGGTAACCGTCACGAGGCTGTTGCCGAGGGTGCCGGAGATTTGCGCTGCAGTGGGGAGCCCGGTGGAGCCGAAGGAGAAGTTGCCGCAATCACCGTTCGGGTTTATCGGGTTTACGCCCGTGTCGGCAATCGCCCCGAGGTTGTCCTGCACGTACGGATTATCGCTGTTGGCGACTGGCGTGAGCTGGTTCAAGTCAAATTGACGCGTGAGGTGCGTGCCCTTGCTGCCGACGTAGGCAACCGAGAGCAGGACGTTCTTCGGGAGCTCATGCTCGAAGCCGAGGTTCCACTGCTGCATGTAGGGCCATTGGATCTTGTCGGGGATGGAGATGGGCGAAATGGGGCTGGGCGCTCCTTGAGGGCCCGAGGCCACATTGCCGTAGCCGATGATGTCGCTGACAGCTCCATTGGGCGAAATCGGCGAAGCGCTCTGTTGGAGAAGTTCGGCGTTGGCTTCGTTGCCGTTCATGTGCTCGAAGAAGATGCCGTATCCTCCCCGGATGGCCCACTTGCCGTCGCCGAAGGGATCGTAGGCGAAGCCGAGTCGCGGCCCTGGATTGACCCACTTGTTTTGCATGCACCCCGTGGTCCCGGCCGCAATGCCCGGAATGGTGGGATGAGATTGGCCGCACTGAACGAGCCCGTTGAAGATGGACTGCCCGGGGCCGACATTCAGGAGTTGGGAGTTATTGGGGTCATTGAAATTGAAAAAGGGCGGAGCGGCAGCGGCACTGTATGCGGCCGGGGAGAAGCCGAACTCCTGCTTGTTCTTTTCCTGGTAGCGGCCGTAGATGCTCCAGCGAAGGCCAAGGTTGAGAGTGAGCTTTTTGGTCACGCGCCAGTCATCCTGGAAGAAAGGCTCGAGGATTTTGTAGCGGTCATAGAAATAGAGTTGGTTGGCGTTCTGGGCGTATCCAGCGATGTTGCCCAACAAAAGGTCTGCAAAGGGATTCTGCGAGGAAACGGTGCTGTTGAAGGCGTAGCTGAGTTGCCCTTGCTGGTCGAAGGACGCCGACTGGTTCTTTTGCGCAGCGGCAAAATAGGCGCCGAAAAAGAGTGTGTGTGTGCCAATGATCTTGGTGACGATGTCGCGATAAGTGTAAGTCGGGTTAGCGTTCTTCCACGGGAAGTAGCCGGTATCCACGTTGAAGCCGCCCGGACCATAAATCTGTGCGGGGTTCGGATTGATGCTCGGATCGGGAGTGAAGGTATTGCCGACAGCAAAGGCAGGGATCTTCCCTTGCAGGCCATTGGCGAAGAGAGGAGCGAGGTCAATGCCGCCCGTCGGGAGGTTGCCGTTGTTGCTCACGCTAGAAAGAAAGATATGGTCGTCGGTATAGCTGGCCACGAATTCGTTGAGAAGCGTGGGGCTGAAATTGGAGGTAAGGCGGGCGACGAAGCTGGTGGTGGGTCCTTTAAAGTTGGTGTTGGTGTTGTCGAAGGTGTTGTTGTACTGACCCCAGAGTGGACCCTGGTTGACGGTGTTCCAGGTGTCGTGAATATAGTGCACAGAGATGCGCTGATTTTCGGTGAGGTTGTGGTCCACCCGGATGAGCTCTTCACGCCAGCTGGTGGGAAGACTGGGGTTGGCAACATATACGGGGATCGGGTTTCCAGCGGCCCCCCATCCCGTTGGGTAGTTGCCGGCGATGCCGTTGAAATTGTTTGCCGCGGGGATAAGAGTCAAGAGGGCGTTCGCAGTTGATGAGAACGGGGTAGGAAGTGTGTTGTTGGGGAAAGGTGTGGCACCGGTGCTGTTCACGGACTGATACGGACACGCATAAAACTGGTTCGGGTCAAACGTTCCGGCCGTGGTAGGGCAGACATCGCTGAAATTGCCGGCACGTTCGTCGGCGGAAGGCACAGCCTGGTTAATGTTCTGGCCGGGAACGATTTCGCGGCGCCATTCCTGGGACCAGAAGAAGAAAGTTTTCTTTTTGTCGTTGTTGTAGAGGTGAGGAATGTAAACCGGGCCGCCGATGGTGTAGCCCCAGTCGTGCTTTTTGTACTTCGGACGGGGAACGCCGGTGCCGTTGTCCTGCCAGGAGTTGGCGTTGAAGAAATCATTGCGGCCGTAGTAAAAGGCGCTGCCGTGGAACTGGTTGGTGCCGCCGCGAATTTCCGTTTCGATGGTGCCGGATCCGTTCTTGCCGAACTGCGCGCCGTAGTTGGATGTGAGGACCTTGAATTCGGCGATCGCTTCCAGGTTGGGATAGACGTTGATGCTGTTGTTGGAGCCGTTGTCCATGTTGTCGCCGCCGTCGATTTCCCAGTTGTTGTATTGCCCGCGACCGCCGTTGATGCTGTACATAGTGTTGCCGGCGATGCCCACGACGCCTTCGTCCTGGCCGGTCTGACTGACGACGCCGGGGGCGAGGGTGACAAGTTGAGTGAAGTTGCGGCCGTTGAGCTCGAGCTCCTGGACTTGTTTGTTGGTGATGGTGCTACCGATTTCGGAGGATTGCGTGTCCACTTGAGCGACGTTTTCCCCTGACACGACGACTTCTTCGGTCACCGAGCCGATGGTAAGGGTAACGTCGACGCGCGCTTTCTGGGCGACGTCAAGGACGACACCTTTCGCTTCAAACTTCTGAAAGCCCTTGATGCTGACGGACAAGTTGTAGGTGCCAGGCGGGAGGGAGGAGGCAACGTAAACGCCATCGGCGTTGGTTTCGGTGGTGCGCGTGAGGTTGCCACCGGTGCTGGCAATGACAACTTTCGCACCCACGACGGCCGCGCCGGACTTATCGGTGACCGTGCCGCTGATCAGTCCGTTGTTCTGCGCGCCGGCCAAGGCGGGGAAAAGCAGGAGGGCCAGCAGGGCGAGCCCAGCCAGGAGAGAGGGGAAATGGCAAAACTTTGAATACAGACGGTGGCTCTTCACGATAAACCTCCACAAGATTGAAAACTCAGAATATGAGGGAAGAGGGAGAGGCTTAACGCACGTTCATCAGCGCGGGACGACAACGCGCGAACTGGAACACGACCACTCTTCAAGGAATCCCTCGGTCCTCGACCCGACCGCAAAGCACCCGTAAACAAGCTATTAAATCGGATTAATAAAGGAACTCGATGCGCGTGTCAAGTGTAAAATGGGGCCGCGTGCCAGCAGGATTTGATGAAAGATGCCTTTCCGCCATTGAACACCCACAGGAAAATAGCGGAGACTGTGATGCCATGCGGCATTTTCTGACAATTCGGGCGATGGTGGCGCTGCTGCTGGCGGGGACCGCCGGAGGTGCCTGGTACGCCGCGCAGAGGGAATTATTGCAGGCTGGTGCCGGAGCGCAGGGCGGGGCTCCTGTTAACGATCCGAAAATCTGGTTCGCGAAGGGGCAGGCAGCGCTTCAGAGCGGCGACCTGGATTCGGCGGAGAAAGCGTTCCGGGACGTTTTGGCTGTGGATCCGAACTCGGGGGCGGCGTACGCCAATCTCGGAGTGATCGAGATGCGCCGGAAGAACTGGGACGAGGCGCTGAAGAATCTGAAGCGGGCGGAAAAGTTGTCTCCGCGGATGGCTGGCGTGCGGCTGGACATCGGGTTGGTGGAGTTCCGGCGGGGGAACTACACGGATGCGATCGTGCCATTGGAATCGGTGGTGCGCGAAGAACCGCATTCGTCGCAAGCGCGATATCTGTTGGGAATGTGCCAGGTGTTTACGGATCGGTTTCAAGTGGCCGCGGAGACGCTGGAGCCTCTGTGGCAGGAGCGATCCGGCGATGTGATGTATCTCTACGTTCTGGGGATCGCGGCCAGCAAGTCCGGAAAAAAAGAGCTGGATGAGCGGGCGATGAAGCGAATGCTGGAAGTGGGAGAAGGCACGCCGGAATTCCACCTGATTATGGGGAAGGCGTACCTGCAGCATCAGGAGTACGACGCGGCATTTGCGGAATTGCGAAAGGCGCAAGCGGCGAATCCGGACTTGCCGTTTCTGCATTTTAATCTGGGCATCGGATACCTGGAGATGGGAGATGCCGGCAAAGCGGAGAAGGAATTCTTGCAGGACGCCCGTATCGATCCAGAGTTGGCGGACAACTATTACCAGTTAGGGAAAATTTTCGCGCAAGAACAGCGGGATGAGGAGGCGGTGCAGGCTTACCGGGAGGCGTTGAAGCGGGATCCGCGGCGCCCGGGGGCGTGGTTCGGCTTGGCGAAGATTTATCAGAAAGAGGGAAAGTATGAGGACGCGCTGCGGGCGGTTGACGAGACTTTGAAGGTAGTGCCGGAAAGCGACAAGGCCCATTATCTGCGCGGGCAGTTGCTGCTGAAATTGGGAAGGAAAGAAGAGGCGCAGGCGGAATTTGGGAGCGCGAAGAAATTGATGAATGCGGATCTGGATAAGGACCGGGAGAAGTGGAGCGACAAGACGATTTCGAGCCCGGAGCTGACACAAGGAAAAAACTAGGAGGAAGAGCAGGATTTAACGCAGAGTTCGCAGAGACGCTGAGGACGTTGAGAAGAGGGAGAGGCGAATTAGATAGGTGGATATTTCCACGGGCCGCGGGCTTGTTCGAGTTGGTCGGCCACGGCTAGGAGGAGTTCTTCTTCGTGGGGACGAGCAATTAGTTGGATGTTGATGGGGAGGCCTTCGGGGGATTGGCCCATCGGAAGAGAAAGACCTGGAAATCCTGCGAGGTTTAGCCATTGGCAGAATCGCATGGTGTCGCGATAGTTGTGCGGATTGTTGGGCCGATAGTTGCCTGCGCCATGTTTGAAGGCCGGAGCGGTGGAAACCGCGGAGAGCAGAATCGGAACGCCGCGGAGTTGCCGTAGCAGAGAAGCGCGGACCAGGTCGCGGTCCACACAAGCTTTCTGAAAAGTTTCGAGAGTAACTTTCGGCTCGGCCAGGGCCAATTCAAGATAGCCGGCTAGCATCGGGCTGAGCTCCGATTCTCTTCCAATTGTAGATTGGCGAAACAGGTCGGCGATCACGGGGCCAAAGAAAAACCACCAGAGTTCCAGAGCCTGATCCAACCTTTCCAATTTGAAGGGTTCGACGCGGTGATTCAGATCGCATAGGAGTTGTGCGGCGCGTCGCAACGTGGAGAGCGTCTCCGGTGTCGGTCGGCCGAGTTCCGGATTTTCAAGAATTCCGATTCGCAGGCCGCGAAGATCTGATGCTCCAATTTGGCGCAGCGAGACAGGCGCGGAGAGCGCGTCGCCGGGGTCGGGGCCAGACATGATTGCGAACAGCGCGCGCAGGTCGGCGACCGTGCGCGCCATCGGGCCGACCACGCCGATCCACCCGAACGCGCCGGCGCCCGGAGGAAAATGGCCAGTGGCGGGAATGCGGCCGGGCGTGGGCTTCATTCCGCAAATGCCGCAAAAGTGCGCGGGCGTGCGGATGGAGCCTCCGCCGTCGCTGCCGACTCCTCCCATTGAGCAGCCGGAGGCGATGGCCGCAGCCTCTCCACCACTGGAACCGCCGGCGGAATAGTCAGGATTCCACGGGTTGGATGTCTTGCCGCTCAGACGATTGTCGGTTTCGTAGGCCATCAGAAATTCCGGAGTGTTGGTGTTGCCGAGGAGAATGGCGCCGGCGTCTTCGAGACGCGAGACGAGGGGCGCGTTCGTGGTGGGAATGTAATCTTTGCGGAGAAGAGACCCCGCGGGGCAGGGCCAACCGGCTACGTCGAGGGAGGATTTAACGGTGAGGGGAATTCCCTCAAGTGGACGAAGTGCTTCTCCGCGCGCGATTCGGGATTCGGACTCGCTCGCTCGGGCTCGGGCGGATTCGGCGTCGATGTGAACGAATGGATTGAGCCGGGGCTGGATCTGGGCGATGCGGTCGAGGTGCGCGGCGATGAGTTCGGCCGGGGAGATTTCCTTGCGGCGAAATTTTTCCAGCGTTTCCGTGATGGAGGAATAAACGGGGTGGCCCATGGGTTACGAAAGCTAAGGTAATGGGACGATGGGGATTGGTCAAGGCGAGTGAGACGAAGCGAGCGGAAAGCCACTATAAAATCGGTTGACGATAGGGTTGGCAGCCAAGACAATCGGACGGAACATCCAGCAGGCTGCGGTTTTTTACGGGTGGCGTGTCCGGAAGGAATATTCCCGAATGAAAGTCAGGCACTGGGTTCTGCGGCGTGGGTTTTGGATTTTGGGGCTTGGGGTCCTGATGCTGCCAGCGTTGGCGATGTACGCAGCGCACCGCAGCGGTCAATCAGCGAACACGAACTCGCCCAAATCACCGGGCAGTCAGAAGAAATCGCCCGCGGGCGATGCGCTGCGGCAGAACACCCTGGGCGTGGCGTACCTGAATCAGGGGAAGGCTGCGGAAGGGCAGAAATATTTTGAGCAGGCGCTGACGGCGGATCCGGAATTTGCGTTGGCGAAGATGAATCTGGGAATTGCGCTGTTGGCCCAGCAGAAAATGGAACAGGCGCGCGCGGCCTTGGAAGACGCAACGGCCAAGCTGCCTGACGACCCGTATGCCTGGTTCAACCTGGGACTGGTGTACAAGGACGCGGGCGAGCCGGCGAAAGCAATTGCGGCATTCCAGCATGTAGAAAAGATTGCGCCGGAAGAGCCCGACGCGTTTTATTTTGAAGGCTACCTGAATTCGCAACTCCAGCAATATGACCAGGCGATTCCGGCGTTTGAGAAGGCGTTGAAGCTTGCGCCGTATCACGCTTCGACGCAGTTCGGTCTGGCGCGAGCCTTGCAGAGGAAAGGCGACACGGAAGCAGCGCGCGAAGGAATGAAGCGATTTCAGAAAATAACGGCGGATCATTTGGGGATTCCGTTTGGAGCGGGCTACGGGGACCAGGGAAAATTTTCGCTGGCGAAGTTTGTACCAGGAGGAGAAACCGGCGTTCCGGCGGAAGTTGCCGTGCGTTACGAAGCGCAGCCGCTGAGCAAGTTAGTAGCTGGCGCGACAAAAAATGCCCAGGTTACCGCTCCGAGCAACGGCGCATGTTTTCTGGATTACGACGGCGATGGCAAGGCAGACCTGTTTCTGGTTGGGGTGGAAGGTGGAAAGAGCCGGCTGCTTCGCAATCTGGGCACTGGACGATTTGAAGATGTCACAGAGAAAGCCGGGTTGAGCGGAGTCGGGGCGGGCTTGGGATGCGCGGCGGGAGATTTTGACAACGATGGGCGCACGGACCTGGCGGTATGCGGAAACGAAGGAGTGCAGTTGTTTCATAACGAGGCGAGCGGACGATTCGTGGATGTAACGAAAAAGGTTGGGATCCAGCCCTATCAAGGGTGTGTTACGGCAATGTTCGTGGATTACGACCATGACGGCGATCTGGATTTATACCTGACAGTTCGCACGAACAAACCAGCTCTCACTTTGACAAATGTTCTGTGGCGGAACAACGGGAACTCGACGTTTACGGATGTTTCGGAGGAAACAGGACTAGGTGTTTTGGCAACCGGCGGTGGCGTCGTGAGTACGGATTTCAACAACGACCGCGCGATCGACCTGGTGCTAGCCGGAGGAACGCGTGGAGCGGATATATATTTAAATCCGCGCGAAGGAAAGTTTACGGAGTTACCAGCGATTGATTTTGCGAAAGAAAAGCTGCCGCCTGCTGTCGGGGTGGTCGCGTTCGATTTCAATAAAGATGGCTGGATGGATCTTGCATTCACACACGCGGGGGCGCCGGGAATTTCGCTTTGGAGAAATGTGGACGGAAAACGGATGGAACGAGTAGCACTGCCGGATTTCGGCTGGAGCCGAGGCTCGGGAATTACGTGGGTGGACTACGACAACGATGGCTGGCTGGATCTGGCGGCGGTGGGAGAAGGGGCGAACGGCGGGGAGATTCGCTTGTTACGGAATCTTGGCGAGGCGGGTTGGGCCGATGTAACCAAAAAAGCCGGCCTCGACGGACTAAAGCTAAAAGAACCGCGCGCCTTGGCCGTGGCAGATTTGAAAAACGAGGGAAGTCCTGACTTGGTTGTGACGCAAGCCGGCGGCGAGGCGCTAGTGCTACAAAATATCGGCGCGAACCAGAACCACTGGATGCAGATTGACCTGAAGGCGCTGAACGACAACAAGAGTGGGATCGGAACGAAGCTGGAGATTTTTGCCGGCGGCCTTTATCAGAAATGGGAAATCGCCGGCGCTTCAGGATATCTGGGGCAGAACGCGCCGGAATTGCTTATGGGACTAGGCAAGGAAAAGGCGGTGGACGTGGTTCGCCTGCTTTGGCCGACCGGCGTGCCGCAGGATGAAATCAATTTGGCTGCTGGGAAAACGCAGGCGATTGGCGAACTCGACCGAAGAGGGAGTTCGTGTCCGATTTTGTTTTCCTGGAACGGTCATGAATACGAATTCATCGCCGACATGATTGGGCCAGGAGTGGTGGGGCACTGGGTGGCGCCCGGAGAACGCGATGTGCCGGACCCAGACGAATATTTGAAAGTGCCGGCGCGCAGCGTTCGCGAGAAGAACGAGCATCTGAGTTTCCGTTTCATGGAGCCGATGGAGGAGACGGTCTATCTGGATCAAGTGCGGCTGCTGGCGGTGGATCATCCATCGAACGTGGAGGTGAATCCGAACGAAAGATTCGTCAGCGCGCCGCCGTTTCCAGAGTTTCGCGTGATCGCCACGCAAAATGCGCGAGTGCCGGCGGGCGCTTGGGACGACAAGGGCAAGGATGTTTTGCCGCTTCTGGCGAAGCGCGACAGGAAATATGTGACCGATTTCGAAGGATTGCCGTTCGCGGGATTCGCGAAATTGCATTGGATTGAGCTGGATTTGGGCGCGTGGGACGCGCAGAAACCATTGCGGCTGCTGCTCGATGGATACACAGATTATTTCACGGCGACGTCGATGTACGCGGCCGACCAGGCAGGGATCAAGGTGATCGCGCCATACGTGGAGGCGCAAGACGCGCAGGGAAACTGGAAACGCGTGGTGGAAGACATGGGATTTCCGGCGGGCCTGGCACGGACGATGGTCACGGATCTGACGGGGAAAATTCCGGCCGGGACGCGACGCATCCGCATCGTTTCGAATCTGAAAATTTATTGGGATGCCGTGCGGATTGACCAGACGCCGCCGGTGGAAGGCATTAATGTGCAAGAAGTGCCGCTGGCCGCGGCATCGCTGGCTTTTCTGGGCTATCCGAGAGAGATCCGGCTGAAACCGGCGAGCGACACGGTGTACTCGTACTCACACCGCAGCCCAACAGGTCCCTATGCGCGCGCAGCGGGAAACTACACGCGCTACGGCGACGTGAAAAAACTGCTCGGCGCGGCGGACGATCAGTTTGCGGTGTTTGGCTCGGGAGAAGGCGTGGAGTTGGAGTTTGATCCGGCGGGATTGTCGAAACTTCCCGCGGGCTGGACGCGCGATTACTTTTTTTACGCGAACGGCTTCGAGAAGGATTTCGATTTTTATGCCGCATACGCATTCACGGTGGAACCTTTGCCCAAGCACGGGCTGGTTTCCTATCCCTATGAAACCGGAAAAGAATATCCGCTCGACGAGGAACACTTGAAGTATCAGTTCGAGTACAACACGCGTTCGCGGTCCGACCGCTTGCCGGGGAATTTGCGTTACATGTACACCGCATCGAAGTAAGGAGCAGCCGATGGGAAGAACCGGGGTCGTCACGATTCGAGACGTGGCGCGAGAGTGCGGCTATTCGGCGTCCACGGTTTCGATTGTGCTGAACGGCGCGCCGTTGTCGCGCTACATCCCCGCCGACACAAAAGGCCGAATCGAAAGCGCAGCAAAGCGCATGGGATACCGGCCGAATCCGCTGGCGCGATCCCTCAGGAGTCAGCGGTCGAACATCGTCGGCGTAATGGTGATCGACATTACGGATCCGTTTTGCACTCCGATTTTACGCGGACTGGAAAACGCGCTCTACCAGGCGAGTTATCTTTCGTTGATCGCGGACGCTCATAACGAACCGCACCGCTTCGAACGATATCTGGAGATGCTGCTGGACCGTCGCGTGGAAGGTTTGGTGGTCATCGCGAACTGGCTGGTCGCGGACATCAAGCTGCTGGCGGACTTGACGGAATGCCAGGTGCCGACGGTAATCGCCGGACGAAGTTTTGAAAATCGTTTGGTCAGCACAGTTTCGGTCGACAACGAAAGCGGCGCGAGCATGGCGCTGGAGCACCTTTACCGGCTGGGACACCGCGATATTGCTTTTCTACGCGGACCGAAAGCCCTCTCCAGCAGCGGGCAGCGATGGAAGGGAATTCGTGCGTTTGCGCAATCAGCGGGCTTGCGGCTGGATTCCAAGAAAATTCTGGAGTTGCCGGAATCGCTGGATCCGAACTCAAGCTTCGAGGCCGGGGCGCAGTTGACGGCAGAATTGCTGCGGCAGGGGAACCCGTTCACGGCGCTGGTGGCCTACGACGATATGACGGCATTGGGAGCACTCCGCGCGCTGAAGAAAAAAGGATTGCGCGTGCCGGAGGATTGCTCGGTGATTGGATTCGACGATGTCGCGCAAGCGGGATTGTCCGTGCCGTCATTGACCACCGTGCGGCAGCCCATGGAAGCAATGGGCAGCCTGAGCGCGGGGATCGTGCTGGACGCGATCAAAGCGATGGATGAGAAGCAGGACGCCCCGGTGGTGCGAAGAAAAATTCCGGCGGAGCTGGTGGTGCGGGAGTCGACGCTCGCGCTGAAATAGAAAATGGGAAATAGAGAAGCGCTGACACTCCGGTCAAGTTGGGGTAACCGCCAGTCGCAGTCGAAGAGTGTACAGGGCTCAGAGTGCATCGACTATTTAGGGGTGGGGGCGAAGGCGTCGGGAGGATCCAGGTAGGCTTGTTGCCAGAACGCATCGCCGTTCAAAGCGCCCGAAAATAGTTTCTGAATGTTTGCGGAAGTTGCCGCGGCTATGCCGCCGTCAGCGGCATCGAAGATTACCACCACGCCTTCAGGCTCAGGAGAAGTGGCATTTCCTTCGCGTAATCCTTTTTCGAACAGAGCGAGGCAATAGTTGCGGCGGACAGTTGGGCCCGTCTCTTTCGGGTTTTGTGAGAGCAGTTGCACAGTGAAAATTTTCACCTTCTTGCCCTTGAGCGGCTCCCACACTCCAGGAAAATCTCCGGCTTCTTCGCGCTCAACGCGGAATCCGGTAAATTTTGTTTCCGGGCCCGGCGCGGAAGTGCGCAATCGGGCGGCGAGGCTTTCGGGCAGTTCAACCGCGCTTCTGCGAAGATAGCCGCGCGAATCGCCGGAAATGGAAATGTGAATCCACTCGCCCTCTGCGTCGAGAAATTCAAATTCGTCGTTGGCGGCGGCTTCAAATAGCACATGGGCGTTTTCCGCGTTCTTTGCGTAGACGGGAGTGCCGGACTTTTTGACGACGAGCAGATTGGCCGGGTGCGCCTGGCCGCGTTTGATTTCCTGAAGATTCTGGAGTTCGGCGGTGAGTTGCTGGACGCGCTTTTCGCCGGCAATGCGCTGGTTGCGGAGTGCGGCGACTTCGTCGGGCGGCTGTGCGGTTTGCGGCAGCGGAGCCGCCATGGTCGCGGCGCCGCGAGCGCCGGAGAAATCGAGCTTGGGTTGCGGCGCTTGAGGAGCCGTGGAAGCCGGCGAATTTGCAGGGATGGCCTTGCCGGTAAGTTTCTCTTCAAGCCGATCGAGAAAATCGAGTTCCAGGCGCCCGTTCGAAGGAAGGACTTGATACCCGGACTTGGCGACGTCGCGATCGGCGTACCAGGCGGTGATTTTCGCGGAAAGCCGAACGATGGTGCTGCCCGCGTCGCCCGGGACGAGTTCGATGGAGAACTGATAGAACCCACGTTCATAGCGGTCAAGAGGATTGTCGGCGCGGGCAACAAAACCATCCAGGACGGGAAGTTTCTGGCCGGAGTAGGCTTGCAAATCTTTCAGGGCCTGTTCGACTTGCGGGCGAGGCAAGGCGAAACTCTTGGCGTACGGAATGGCCTGCGCGTGAGTCCCGCGCGCGAAAACGGCAAGGCAGAAAAAGAAAAGTAGGATCCGATCCGGGCGAAACGCAAAGGGCATCAAGGCAACTGCTCCAGACGTTCCTGCGGAAGCCATCCGCGCTGGCCTTCTGGCGTTTCGACGCCCAGCCAGTGCGGCGTGACGATCAGAATGACCACATCGGTATAGGCGGAAAGAGTTTTGAAACTGGCGGCGGACTGAAACGGGGCCGCCTTCAAGTCCGCGCCGGGAGCTTTGACGCGGCGTTCAAGCTCGTGATGCAGGGCGCTGACCTGCTGCTCGAGTTCTTTTTGCGCGGACTCTGCATTCTTGAAACGGGTGGTTTCGTCTTCGCGCTGGCGGACCATAGATTGGCGAACAAGTTCGGCGCTGGTCTCTCGGCGGCGGGCGTCGGCAGCCTGTGCCGAGGCTTCTTCCAAAGCCTCAATCTGGTCTTTGATCTCTTTCATTTCGCTTTTTTCGACGGTGCCGTCCGAAGCGTGAACGACGCGGTGGCCGTTTTCCTGATAGAGGGCGTCGATTTTGACGCGCGTGCGGTTGGCATCAACCGGAATGATGACGTAGCGAACCGCGATGGTGCCCTGGTCCCCCGTTTCCAGGAAGTGGCGCGGGGCAATTGCGTTTTTCCGGATCTTATAAAACACCTCGCCGGGGCCGTCCCAGGGATCGAAAAGCGAAGTGGAGTCAACCGCTTCGGCGCCGGTCAGTATGGGCTCTTTGTCGAAAACCAGAGTGCCATGAACGATTTTGTCGTTGACGACGGAGAGAACCGCCTGCCGAACTTCCACGAGGGTAGCGGGGAATTCGCGAACAACGCCGGGAGTGGTCAGAGTGTCCCCGGGAACGGCGAGCGATGGCAAAAGCAGGAGGAGAGCGAGTGAGAGCAGGGCGAGAGGCGCACCGGGCAGCAAACGAAAGAGGTGAGAAAGCCAGTCTTTGTTTTTCGTCCACATTTTCGATCTACCTCATTTGTTACCCCCAAGTCCGGCGTTGTGTCAAATCCGGCCCTGGACGAACAAAAGCCTTTTGGAACGGAGCAGAACGGTACCATAACTGAACGCACAAAGAATTTTTCAAATGGATGTAAGAAATCTCTTGCATTCACATCGCGGGTGGGAGTAGCATCCGCATCGGTTCAGGGACTGAAGATTGCGTGCAGCTCTCTTGACGGGGAAGCGACGCGCGGTTTTCGGAAATTAGTTTGGAGCGATTCGGCTGAATGTGGGCGTTGGCGCTGTGGGAGCGCCGGCGGTCTGCACGGCCTGTCAGCACCCGTTCCAAAATCCCTTCACCCAATTTAAACGCAGTCCAAACGCGTTGTCTGCTCAGCGTTTCTCCGAACGTTTATGAGGAGGCAGTATGGATGGTAGGGGTGGTAGTGGGGTTAGCGGGATAGCGACCCGTCCGGTAAGAAGTTTGCTGTACTTCGCAGTGGTCCTCGGCATTTTCCTCTTCAGTTGCACGCAAGCAAGCGCAATCCCAGCTTTCGCAAGAAAATATGGCCTGCCATGCTCGTCATGCCACGAAGCCTGGCCGAAGCTGAGCCCGTTCGGGCAGCAGTTCAAGGACAACGGCTACCAGCTTGGCAACGATCGCGACGCTCCCATCTTCCAGCAGGCGGCGTACTGGCCGGTGGCGTTCCGCATAACGCCAAACTGGCATCTGGAAACCGCCAACCATGTGCCGCTCGACAACGGCACAGTTGCAGACGTGAAGACATCGGGTTTTGACTACACCGGCATGGACATGTTGACGGCGGGGACACTAGCAAAGAATTTCAGTTTCTTGCTGGTGCCGTCGTCGGACGAGTTGGGGTCGTTCCACTTCGAGTCCGTGAACGTGCGCTTCAGCAACATTTTGAACTCGACGTGGTTCAACCTTAAAGTCGGAAAATTCGAGCTGGATAACCTGCTTTCGGAGAAGCGAATTCTCACGCTCTCGGGCAACGGCGGGTTCTATCAGAACTACCATTTCCAACCGATGTTTCAGCCGGGAGTACCTGAGACCTACGTCTTTGGCATAGGCGACAACCAATTGGGCGTCGAATGGATGGGCCACTCGAAAGACGATCGCACTCGCCTTTCCGTGGCGGTGTTACAACCCACGGACGGCAATCCCGATTTCGTAACGGGCGCCGGGGCGGGGGGAGTAACCGGGGCCGGCGGCGCAGCCGGGCGCACCTATGATGTGTATGCGGCAGGAAGCCACGCATTCGAAGTGAAGGGCCTCGGCTTGCAGCGCGTTGGTGCCTTCGCATATTTCGGGCACGCACCCACATTCTCCAGGTTTACCAGTGGCGGCGTGGACATTCCCGGTTCAGGGATCGGGAACGAACCCTATTACCGGGCCGGCATGATCGGCATGTGGTACGTGAAGAAGTTCGACTTCACGACCATGTACTTCTACGGCCATGACAGCGCGTTCCTGGCGTCCAGCTTGCCTTCCAATACCGCGGGAGGTTTGCCGGCCGGAATTCGTGCTCCTTCCTGGAACGGTGGATTGATCGAATCACACTACACCTACAGCCCGCAGCTGATTTTCGTCAATCGCTACGAACTGATCCGCATGTCGCAGCAGGCGTGGGTGGGCGACCCCAACACCCCGGGATCCCCTGCCCCGAATCCGAGCAACACGGGAAACATCGACGCACTGACCTTCGGCATCCGCTACTACCCGTTCATCAATACTCGAGCGGGCTTCGCCTTCCACAACGAATATTCCATCGTCTGGCAACGCAACAGCCAGATTTCACCCGTGACCGGTGGGACGATCGGCCTGACCAGCAGCAGCCTGTTGTTCGGGTTTGACTTCGCCTTCTAAGGGAGAAAATCATGCGGAGAATCCATTTCACAAAGATTGCTCTGAATCTCCTCCTGCTGAGTTCTCTGCCGGTGGCGGCGGGCGCGCAGCAGATGGAATCGCACATTGGGAACGTTACCGGACACTCGGACGCGGGCAAGGCGCTCTACTACCGCTATTGCTGGGGCTGCCACGGCGCGCGCGGAGACGGCAACGGCGAAAACGCTCCGTACCTGAACATCCTGCCGCGCAACTTCGTGGCAGGGACGTTCAAGTGCCGCTCCACGCCGACGGGCATGTTGCCGCTCGATCAGGACCTGTACAACTCGCTTGAACGCGGCTTCAACTTCACGAACATGCCGAGTTGGATCACGTTGACGGTGGAGGAACGCGCCAACCTGGTGGCGTTCATCAAGACATTTTCGCCACGATGGAAAACAGAGAAGCCGGGCGATCCCATTCAAATTCCCGCGGAGCCCGCGCTGACAGTTGCCAGCATCCAGCATGGAAAGGAACTCTTCCAGAAGCTGGAATGCTGGAAGTGCCACGGAAACGAAGGGCGAGGCGACGGGCCTTCGGCTTCCACTCTCACCGACAGCAACGACCAGCCCATCCGGCCGTACAACTTCACCTCGGACAACCGTTCGAAGTGCGGACGCACAAACCAGGATCTCTACAAGATCTTCATGACGGGCCTCGATGGCACGCCGATGCCTTCGTTCGCCGACGTGATCAAGCCCGAAGACGCCTGGGACCTGGTGCACTTTTTGCGCACCCTGCAATACAACAACAAAAGCCCCGAACTGACCTTGTGGCTGAGCACCAAGGAAGGCGCGGCAATTGTTAACGCTCAGAAAGTGGCCAACACGAACACCGGATCCGGAGTAAATCCGTAGCCGGTTGGGCATCAGACCAAGAGGGAGGTCGGGAATGAGTATGAAGCACGTAGTGATGGCGGGCGCGGTGATGCTGGCAGCCTCGGCTGTGGCATTCGCGGAACCCGCGGGCGGCACCGTCAGCGGCAAGGTGACCTACGA
>DATHOY010000283.1:0-19725 GCA_035484435.1 Vulcanimicrobiaceae bacterium
TGCCCGAATTGTCCGTCCGTCGCCACCCGCCGCCGCAAACTTTCATTTTCTTGTTCAAGTCCGACAAGTTTCAGCAGATTGGCAACCCGTTGCCGCAACTCCTCCAGCTCAAACCCCTTCACCAAATAATCCGCCGCGCCAAGCTGCAAAGCCTCCACCGCCGTCTTCGCCGTATCCAACGCCGAAACCATCAACACCGGCAACTCATACCCCTCCTGCCGCAACCACTTCAAAAAAGAAAGTCCATCCTCCCCCGGCAACACCACATCCAGCAGCAGCAAATCCGGCTTCTCGCTCACCAGCGACGCCCGCCCCGCTGCCGCCGAATCCGCCTCCACCACGCGATACCGGCTCTCCAGCGCCCGCCGCAACGCATAGCGGGACGCCGGCTCGTCATCCACAACCAGCACAGTTTTCATCCACCCTGCTCCTTCCCTGCCCGCTGTAGCCGCGCTTCTGCGGCGTAGGCGGTGCCTCTCTCCACTACTTAGCTATCGCTTTGCACAGGCCAGCCCGCCGTAGCCGAGTCTTTTGCGGCGAAGGCGGGAAAATTCAGTCGAATCTCCGTCCCGTGCCCCCCGCTAACAGGACTCTTAATCTCCAGCGTCCCGCCTGCATCCTGCAGCCGCCGGTCAACAATCGCCAGGCCCAACCCTGTCCCCCGTGCCTTGGTCGTAAAAAAAGGCCGCAGCACCTTGGCCTGGTCGGCAGCCGAAATTCCCGGCCCATCATCCTCCACGGAAACGCTGCAGATTTTTTCAAAAGTACGCAGCGCCACCCGCACATGCCCGCCGTCCGGCGCCGCCTCAATCGCGTTCAACACCACGTTCGAAAGAATGTCGTTCGCAGCTTCCTCGCCAATCGCGGCGCGCGCCTCTCCATTCGGATTCGCAAGCTGCAGCGAAACCCGTCGCTCGTCGGCCGCATGTCGCAGCACATTCGCCACCGTTTCAGCCACCTGCGCAAGGTTGCAACTCTGCGCTCCATTCCCCGCGCGAACGCCCGGCCGGCTGAACTGCAGCAACTGGTTCAACCGCGCCGAAAGCCGGTTGATCTCCTCCAGCACCATCTGCGTCTCGCTCCGCAGCGAAGCCGGCAACTCCGCGCCCTCCAATTGCACCTGGAGAATCGTCTTGATCGATCCCAGCGGGTTTTTGAGATTGTGCGAAATGCTCGCCGCCATCTGCCCCACCAGCGCCAGCCGTTCCCGTTCCGCCAGTTCCCTTTCCAGCTGCAGCTTCTCCTCGATCAACCGGCACAGATCAAATGCCCCCGGCAACTGCTCGCACAAAAATTCCAGAGCCGCGTACGTCTCCCCGGAAATCATCGCCCCGTAAGCCCGCACCTGCAGCCAGCCCAGTCGCTGCCCGCCTCGCCGGATCTCGAACCGCTCCACCGCCGCACTCTGTTTGGCTTCCCCAGCCTCACTCGCTCCCTCATCAGCGCCCAGCGCCAGCTTGGCTTCCGCCAGTTGCAGTTGCTCCGCAATCCACTGCTCGCAAAACCTCCGCAACTTCCCTTGATCCCCTAGCCGCGCCACCTCTGTAATCGGCCCCATCAATTTCTGCGCCCGGTCCACTTCCGTCTGCGCCGTCTGCCGCAGAGTACGTCGCATCAATCTTTGCAGCGGCTCAAAAAACACCACCGGCAAAAACAGCAGCAAAGCCGCGGTCGCCTCCGGCGGCAGATAAGATTCCAGCCACAAGCTCGCCCGCCGCACCAGGCTCAAATACAGCAGCGCCACGAAAACCAGAAATACCGCATAGATCAGGTTGCGCTGCCGCCCAATCTGCAAAAAATTAAACCGCTCCACCCCCAGAATCAGCGCCGCCAGCGGCACCAGGGCCAATCCCAAAACTTGCAGATGCGCATCCCCCGCCGACCCCGCGCCATATTTCTCTTCCGCATAAAAAATGTAGCCCATGAAAACGCACAACGCCCCCAGGCTCCCCAAAATCCCTTTGTGGAAGTTTTTCTGCGCTTCGCTCGGCGTGGCCCGAAGGAACCGTATCTGCCAGTAACCAGCCGCCAGCAACGCAACAATCAGCCACGCTTGGAATCCCGCCCCAATCGCGTGCGATGGGCTCTCAAAATTATGTTGTTGGCTTTGCAGCGCCCGCCGCAATTCCCCCATCAGCAGGATTGCGGGAGAATACGCGGCCACAATCCACAAATATTTCGCGGAAGCCGAGGGCAGGAAACCTCTCACACTCGCATATTCGAGATGCAAGTGGAGAATCAGCGAAGGCACGAACCACAGCCCAAGGCACAGAAATGTCCACGCAAACGTCAGCAACGCGACAGGTGGCGCCCCGTAATGCAGCTCCGCATTCAGCGCCAGCAAGCTGCTGCCAAAAAAACACGTAAGCGCAAGACACAGAAAGAAAAACAACCTCTCGAAATTTCGTTGCCGACGATGGCCCAGAATCACCACCATCCAAAAAAACGGCAACAGCGTTCCCGCAGTCAGCACAATCAGCCGGATATACAATGTCCACTGCATCGTGTTCCTCGCCGAAGTCTATAGCTGACTCCAAAGCAGGGCAATGCCCAACTGCAAGGAAAATCTGGCAGCACTATCTTGCTGTAGATAAAAGCGTTAGATAAGATAACAGGTCCGTAGCTTTGATTGGGGTCGCGCCCGATTGCCGGAAATTCGCTTGACTTGACAGGATTTATTGCTATATTAGCAGTCGGTGCCGAGGAGTGCTAATCGCCTTTCCTGCCCTCCTCAACCATCGTTTCTCAGTCTTACCCTTAGTTCACCTATGGAGGTTTTTCAAAGATGGCAGTCAATCTTACCCCGCTTCACGACCGTGTGATCGTGCGGCGCATTGAAGAGAAGGAAACCGTCAAGGGCGGCATCATCATCCCCGACTCCGCAAAAGAAAAGCCGCAAGAGGCCGAAGTAATCGCTGTCGGCGCCGGCAAGCGTGAGAAGGGCGAGCGTGTGCCCCTCGACGTCAACGTTGGTGACCGTGTGCTGTTCGGCAAGTACAGCGGCAGCGAAATCAAAATCGACGGCGAAGAACTGCTGATCCTCCGCGAAGAAGAAATTCTCGCGAAACTCGGCGGCGCAGCCAAAGCAGCCAAGAAGTAACGAAGCGACCAGATAGCAGATAACAGATAGCGGGAACCAAAGCTTCCTGATCGCTGTTATCTGATTACTGATCGCCTTTATCCAGCTTCAAGCAGTAAACCAGTTCCAAGATCAAAGCAGCTAAGTAACAAACTCAGGAGGAAAGTACCAATGGCGAAGCAGATTGTTACCGGAGAGGCATCCCGCCAAGCGATTCTTCGCGGCGTGAATGCCCTTGCGGACGCAGTAAAGATCACCCTCGGCCCCAAGGGCCGCAATGCGGTGATCGAAAAGAAGTTCGGCGCGCCCATCATCACCAAGGACGGCGTGACCGTTGCTAAGGAAATCGAACTCCGCGACCCCCTTGAGAACATGGGCGCCCAGATGGTTCGCGAAGTCGCCAGCAAGACCAGCGACGTCGCGGGTGATGGCACCACCACCGCCACCGTTCTGGCCCAGGCTATCTTCCGCGAAGGCGTCAAGACTGTCGCCGCCGGCGCCAGCCCCACCGCTCTCAAGCGCGGCATCGACAAGGCCGTCGAAGTCGCCATCGAGGAAATCAAGAAGCTCCACAAAGACGTCAAGGGCGACATGATCGCCCAGGTTGGCACCATTTCCGCCAACAATGACAAGCAGATCGGCGGCATCATCGCCGAAGCCATGAAGAAGGTCGGCAAGGACGGCGTCATCACCGTGGAAGAGTCCCGCACCATGGAAACCACGCTGGAAGTCGTCGAAGGCATGCAGTTCGACCGCGGCTACCTCTCCCCCTACTTCATCACCGATATGGACCGTCAGGAAGTTGTCCTCGAAAACGCGCTGATCCTCATCCATGAGAAGAAGATCAGCTCGATGAAGGACCTCCTCCCCTTGCTCGAGCAGATTGCCAAGCTCAGCAAGCCCCTGGTGATCATCGCGGAAGACATCGAAGGCGAAGCCCTCGCCACCCTCGTGGTGAACAAACTGCGCGGCACTCTGCAGTGTGCCGCCGTCAAGGCCCCCGGCTTTGGCGATCGCCGCAAAGCGATGCTCGAAGATATCGCCACTCTGACCGGCGGTAAGGCTATTACCGAAGACCTCGGCATCAAGATCGAAAACGTCAAGATCGAGGACCTCGGCCGGGCCAAGAAAATCACCATAGACAAGGACAACACCACCATCGTCGAAGGCGCAGGCAAGGCCGGCGAAATCGAAGGCCGCGTCAAGCAGATCCGCCTCCAGGTGGAAAACACCACCAGCGACTACGACCGCGAGAAGCTCCAGGAACGTCTGGCCAAGCTCGTCGGCGGCGTTGCCGTCATCAAGGTGGGCGCGGCAACCGAAACCGAGCTGAAGGAAAAGAAGGCTCGTGTTGAGGACGCCATGCACGCAACTCGCGCGGCTGTCGAGGAAGGTATCGTTCCCGGCGGCGGTGCGGCTCTGTTGCGCTGCCTCCCCGCCATCGACAAGCTGAAACTGCACGACGACGAAGCAGTCGGTGTTGGCATCGTGAAGCGGGCGCTCGAAGAGCCCTGCCGTCAGATCGCCCTCAACGCCGGCTTCGAAGGCGCCGTGGTCATCGGCAAAATCCGCGAATCCAAGGACGAGAACTACGGCTTCAACGCGGACACCGGTGAATACGTTGACCTCGTCAAGGCTGGGGTCATCGATCCGGCCAAGGTCACTCGCCTCGCTCTGCAGAACGCCGCGTCCATCGCTGGCCTCATGCTCACCACAGAAGCTCTCGTGGCCGAGCTCAAGGAAGACAACCAGAAGGGCGCAGCTGCCGGTGGTCCCGGTGGCCCAGGCGGCATGGGCGGCATGTACTAAAAAAACACCTATAGGGCCCGCTTTCCGAAGCGGGCCGCTTTCAACTCAATCAACCAGGGCGGTCGCAAACGCGGCCGCCTTTTTTTCTGCCTCGAAAACTTCTGCAACGATTCGATTCCGCAAGTCACCTATCGCGAAGAAATCTGGGCAGACCTGCGGCTCTTTACTGAAATCCCGTTGCTAGTTCACCTCAGGCAACATTGCACGAACTGTGCCAGAATTACACACTTCCGAACTCCTGCTAATCATTCCCTAAACACCCACTTCTGTTGCCCCGTAAGTGACTCATTCCCAGCCACTAAGACGCCGCGGATTTGTCCCGCCGCGCCGCTTTTGGCACCGCGCATGCTCTCTAAACATCGACATGCAAACGAACGAATTTATCCTGAATAACTTATCCTTATCAAAGCCGGCGAAACTATATCGTTCCAACAACTTCATCGGTCAATTGCTCCGGATCTTCTCCGTCCTCGGCGCACTCGCACTGTTCACAATCTCCGCCAGTCTCGCGTTCATGCTGGGCATCGGCCACTGGCTTGTCAAAGAAGATTCCCTGCAAAAGGCCGGCGCCATTGCCGTCCTCAGCGGCAATTTTCCTGCGCGCGCTCTCGAAGCCGCTTCGCTCTACCGCAACGGTTACGCCGCGGAGATCTGGCTCACCCGCCCCGGTGCGCAATCGCAAGAGCTCGCCCAACTAGGCATTCATTACCCCAGCGAAGCCGACTTCAACTACCAAGTCCTCCGCCGCCAGGGTGTCCCCGCAAAAGCGATTCACGTTCTGGATTCCCCGATCATCAACACCCAGGATGAGCTCGAAGTCATCAGCGCCACACTCCATCAAAAAAATACCGCCGCCGTCATTGTGGTCACCAACAAAGCCCACACCCGCCGCGTCCACGAACTCTGGAACAAACTCGATTCTTCGTCTGGGAAAATTATCGTTCACGCCATCTCGAAAGACGACTTCCAGCCTTCGGCTTGGTGGACCCGCACCGGCGATACCCACCAGGTCATCCATGAGGTTTTCGGCATGATCAATCTCTGGGCGGGCCTGCCCATGCAATCTTCTCTTCACTCGCGCGAAGCCGTTGCGCAGAACGAACTACGCTCTCCGGCAGACTTCGTCCCTGCCATCGCCCAGGAATCCACCGCCGGCAACGACAGCGACGATTAGCGCACCTTCAGTCATCACCCTCGGCCGCCGCCAATGTGGCGCTGGCCGTCTTCGACGCCAGGATGCTCACTCGCTGGATTTCGGGCCCATTCGCGAATAGCTCCGGCGCCCGAGCCGCAAGCGCCCTGGCGATTTCGCCCGTCAGGTGCACCACGCGGCCTCTTTCATCCGGAAACGTATCGAAGATTCCATACTTCGACGGCCCGATTCTCAGCGCGTACCAATTGGTAGTGTCCGGCTCTTTTTCCGCCAGATACTGCGCCGACTTCAGGAACGCTTCGACCTCTTCCTCTTTTCCAGGTTTGCTTTCCAACACCGCCCACACTGCCACTCGATCCATGGGGGATCACTCCTGCTTTCTGCATTAAATTTGGGCTGGGTTAAAAAGCTGAAAAAACCTGTGCTGCTTATGCTCTCAAATGTAAACTTACGTTCCAAGATAGGAAACGTGCACGTAGACTCCCGTATGGACGTTGTAAAGCATGTACCATCCGGTGTGGTCCGGGTCTTCATACACTACAAAGTCTTCTCCGCAGTCCCAGCACCAATCCGCGCAGATCGGCCAATCCCAATCCGCCACCTGGAAGTAAAACCCTCCCGGAAACCAGAAGCGGTGATGGTCGCGGTCAATCTTCTCAATGTGGTAGCGATACGACGCTCCGAAATGCTCGAACTTGCCGTGCTCGAACGGATGGTCCACGTGATACCGCTTGTCGTCCGGCCGGTCGTGCCCGTACCAGTGATCGTTGCTGACGTGCTGCGTTTGATTGACCTTGCCGTTCGGATGTCGATCGACTTCGGGCTTTCCCTTCGGCGCGTCACGATGCACCGGCGCCGGCGGTACGTGCCCCTGGTTGGCTCTCGGCACATCCGCGCGTCCTTGCGAACGCGGAGCCTCTGCATGTTGCCCCTCGGGGTGTCCACCTTCCGGGTGTTGCGCGTATACACCCGTGGTCCCGAACAAGATCCCTGCGCCCAACAGCAACAGCGGTTGACCTTTCATCCTTTGCCTCCTCAGCGTTTTGCGTTCCCAAAGACGGAGGCCAACACACGACATTGTTCGGATTGTACCCTTGCCTTGCCCGGAATTGCATCCGGGATTTCCTCGATTTTTCTCTCAGGCGTTTCCTGTAACTGCCTGCAGCGTCACCAACCCTGCAGACCTCGCGTCACGAAATCACTTGTCCTGCTTCATCGCCGGGTAATCGAATCGCACCCCTCCCAGGTCCTCCAGCAGAATCGGATGCACCTCCACCTTCATGTGCCCGGACTGCACAGCCGGGTCGCCTCCCGCAATCCGCTGCGCCTCCTCCAGCGACGCCGCCTGAATCACCGCTATTCCCCGGATGCGGTTGTCCTCCGTCAAAGGCCCCACCAGCACGAATTTCCCCGCCTCCACCTGGCTGCGGATGTACGCCAGATGCTTCTGCATCCGCTCTGCGTTTTCCGCCGGCGTCACCTCGTTCTCCGGCTTGTCGCTCTTCACCAGCAAATCCAGGTAGTACGCTTTCATATTTTTCGGAATGTACGGCGCCAGCGGATTCTCAGCCGGACCTTGCGCACCAACCACTCCCGCAACTCCCAACGCCAGCGTCAGCAAAAGAATGTTCACACGCGAGTTCATGACCGCTCCTTTTCGATTTCAATTTACTTGCTTGGAAATCCATCCCGCTCCGGAAGTCAGACCCTTGCCGAATTTATCCGGCGTTTGCCGCTGTGACGTACTGCGCCAGCACCAGCTTCCATCCGCCCGGCGAGTCCACACCCTTGCGCAGTTCCTGCCAGCCCGCTCCGTGCCGCTCCAGGCGCCGGTGTTCGAACTCCACCCGCGTCGCTTCTGGCCCTTCGGCAATAAACTCCAACTCCACTTCGCTGGCCAGGGAAAGGTCGGGGTTGAACTTGAAGTCCGGCTGCAATTGCCAGGTAGTCACCAGCCTCCGCGGAGGCTCCCAGACCACCACCTGCCCCCAGTCGCACGCGTTCCCTTTCGCGTCGCGCTCATACCAGCGTCCGCCCGGCCGCGGCTCCACAATAATTTCCGTGAACGCCTCCTTGGCGATGTGGTGCGTCGCCGGCCACCACGCCGCCATTCTCTCCGTGAAAACCTGGAACGCCTTCTCAATGGGTACGTTTACGTGGATCGTTCTTTTTACCGCCGCGGACTGCGCTGCTTCGGGAGCCATTGTTCTTCTCCTTTTGATGTTCTTCTTCTGCAAACTTTTTGAACGCGGATAGCGCCTGATCCCACAACTTCGCAAAGTGATCCCGCAGCAGCGCCAGCCCCTCGGGATTCAATTCATAAATCCGGCGCGTGCCTTCCCTCCGGTCGCGAACCAATCGCGCCTCTTTCAGCACCCGCAGGTGCTGCGAAACAGCCGGACGCGATACCGGCAATCCGGCCGCCAGTTGATTCACCGCCTGCGGATGGTCGCCCAGCATCTCAAAGATCGCCAGCCGCGTCGGATCCCCCAGTGCCGCCAGCCCGTTTTGTAGGTAAGTGTCCACTTACGGTAAGCTATAACTTACGGATAAAACTGTCAAGCCCTCTTTGAGAAGTTCAACGTCCCTTCCGCTTCTGGCTCTTTCCGATCTGTCTTATGGTTTTTGTGCTACGAAGGCTTCAATCTCTTCTGCTGTGTACGGCAGGCCGCTCGTCATCACCCTCGCCCCATCTTTGCCGATAATGTACATGTCTTCCAGATAGTAGCCCTGCCCGCCGACCGAAGCGATGGGCTCAAAATCAATCACCATCCCCGCGCGCAGCGGCCCCTCTATGTAGCCGGCATCCAGATTCATCGTGTGTATCTGCCAGTAAGGCACGTTCTTTCGCTCCGACCAGGTCTCGATCGCCCGCTGCGCCAGAGGGGATTTCGCCGACTCGCGGTGCCGCAGCAACTCGCCCTTCCATATGTCGAAGGCGCCATCTTCCGTCAGGCCTTCCTTCAATTCGCGTGCGACGCTCTGGTAAGCCCCAACAAAGATGTTCCAGACCTCGCGCTGATCCTCGCTGAAGTGGCCGGAAACCGGAATCGTGCGTCCCAGGTCTCCTTGGTAGTGTTGCCATTCGCAACCGACGTCCAGGCGTACCAAATCCCCGGATTGCATCCAGGAATCCAGATGGTCATAACGGGATTCCGATTCAAAAGGTTTGGGAAACACGCCGTTTGCGCCGGCCATCGCCCAGGGCCAGAACGAAACTCCGCGCCCCTCTTTCCAACAAGCATCCACAACGGCAAGTTCCACTTCGCGTTGGGAAGCCCCGGGATGAATCGAGCGAGCGCCCGCCGTAAACGCTTTAACGGTTGCGCGCGCTGCCATGTTCGAGTCATGCCGCTCCGCCTTGCTTTCTACGGCCATGAGCGTATACAGCTTCACTCCCACCGGCTGAAAATCTGCCGTCGGAAAACTCTTTTGCAGCACCTGAATCCAACCGGGGGCGCGCTTATTTTTCGTTGCGGAAAGGTTTTCGGGGAGCATCGCCGTTTCCGGCTTGTAATAGATCTTTGCTCCCGCTTTCGTCTGCTCCGTCAGAAAACCCTGCAGTTCCTTCCAATCCACCACATGCTCTAGCCCGACCTTACGCGCGGCCTCTTCGCCAGGCTTGGTTTCCGCGCCTCCCGCGGATTCCGCCGCCGGCACAAACAGCCAACTCTCCCCGCTCTTCCCCACGATCGCCAGTATCGTGCCGGGCGCATCCTCCAATCCTGTCAGGTAGTAGAACGCCGCCTCTTCCCGATAACCGTCCGAGACGAAACCCATCGTGGTGTTTGCGTGCAGCAGCAGCACACCATCCGAAAAAGCCGTCGCCGCGCGCTGACGCCGCTCCTTCCACTCTTTGACATCAGCCCCACAAAGCTGCCGAGCCGCCACCAACGCAGCCATAATCGCCAACAACCGCCAACTTGCTATCCTCATGGCCGCCTACCGTACCACGCAGCTACGGCGGCTACAACGGCTCCCCTTCCTTGCTCCTCTCCCACTCCTTCGATAGACTTCCCCTGTCACTCTCAGGCTCCTCAGGGGGGAGCGGGTCCCATGCCTGGATTCTTGCAGCGCTTCATGCCGCGCGACGGGGATTTCTTCGTCCTCTTCCGCAAACAAGCCGAAAACATCGTCAGCGGCGCCAACGCGTTCACCAGCATGCTGGAGCATTACACCGGCGTCCCTGAACAGGTTCAGTGCGTGAAGGCCATCGAGCATCAGGGCGACGAGATTACCCACCAGATCTTCCGCAAGCTCAATCAGACCTTTATCACCCCGTTCGACCGCGAAGACATGCACGAACTCTGCGGCACCATGGACGACGTCATCGACCTCATCGACGCGGCCGCCAGCCGCTTCGTTCTCTACCGCGTCGACCGGGTCCGCCTCGGCACCATCGACCTCGCCAAAGTCCTCGCCGCGGCCACCGCCGAGCTTTCCCGCGCCGTCCACGCCATGGAATCCCCGGACAAGGCGCTTCAGCACGTCATCGAAATCAATCGCCTCGAAAATGAAAGCGACCGCATCTGCCGCACCCTCATCGCGCAGCTCTTCGAAGAGGAACGCGATCCTGTCCAGATCATCAAGTGGAAAGAGATTTTTGAAGTGATTGAAACCGCTGTCGACAAGTGTGAAGACGTCTCCAACGTAATCGAGAGCGTCATCCTGAAGAACGCCTGATCCCCGTGAGCCGATTCGTTCTCGTACTGATAACCGTATTTCTGACCCTGGCCTTTGAATTCTCCAACGGCTGGCACGACGCCGCGAACTCGATCGCCACGGTCGTCTCCACGCGCGTGCTCACGCCTTTCCGCGCCGTGCTCTGGGCCTCTTTCTGGAATTTTATCGCCGCCTTTGTTTTCGGCACCGCGGTCGCCAACACCATCGGCAAAGGAATGGTTCACATCGAACTGGTCGACGAAAGAGTCCTTCTCGCCGGCCTGCTCGGTGCCATCATCTGGAATTTGATTACGCTGACGCTGGGTTTGCCGACCAGTTCATCCCACGCGCTCATGGGAGGCTACGGGGGAGCCGCCGTGGCACACGCGGGCTTCAAGGCACTGATCCTTCATGGCTGGCAGAAGCCCGTTCTCTTCATCTTTCTTTCACCCGTGATCGGTTTCATCGTCGCTATTCTCGTCACGGTCACTACCACATGGATCGTCCGCCGTCAGCGCCCCCGCCGCGTGGACAAGTGGTTCCGCCGGCTGCAACTCTTCTCCGCCGCCGCTTACAGCCTCGGCCACGGCACCAATGACGCGCAAAAAGGTATGGGTATCATCACCGCGGCGCTGGTAGCCGGTGGCTTGATGAAAAACTATTCCGTTCCCTATTGGGTGATTATCTGTTGCCACCTGGCGATGGCCGGCGGCACCATGGCTGGTGGCTGGCGCATAATCAAAACCATGGGCCAGCGCATCACCAAGCTAACCCCGTTTGGAGGCTTTGCCGCGGAAACCGCCGGCGCTCTCACCTTGTTCACCACCGCGCGTTTCGGTATCCCCGTCAGCACCACCCACACCATCACCGGCGCAATCGTGGGCGTCGGAGCGTCACACCGTCTCACCGCGGTCCGCTGGGGCGTCACGCGGCATATCGTCGGCGCCTGGGTCCTGACGATTCCCGGCGCCGCCCTGCTCGGCGCCGGCATTTATCACTTCCTCGTGCCCCTGCTCCGGTAACAGTCTCCCGATCGCGCTATCCGTGCGATTTTCTCCCGGCCGAACTATACACTCGCTCGGCGGCAAGTTCCTTGCGCACAGCCGGCGCCACGCGTGTCCCTAAAATCTCGATCGCCCGCAACATCTTCGGATGCGGCAGCGTTGCCACCCCCATCTGAAAAGTCAGCCGGGAAATCCCGCCGAGAACTTCATTCACATACAGGATTTTTTCCGAAACCGTGTCCGCGTCGCCAATCAGCAATGCCCCAGTGGGTCCGCGCAACGCGTCAAACTGCCTGCGCGTCGCTGGCGGCCAGCCGCGTTCCTTGCCAATCTCCGTAAAGGTATGCGCATAACCCGGAAAGAACTCATCCGCCGCTTGCTCGGTGCTGTCAGCGAGAAATCCGATCATATGAAGTCCGACCTTCAGCCGCTCCGGTGAGTGGCCCGCCCGCCGTCCGGCCTCGCGATACAGGTCAATCAACTCCCGAAATCGTTCCGGCTCGCCCCCAATGATCGCGACCATAAGCGGCAGCCCAAGCATCCCTGCTCGAACAAAGGACGTAGGCGTACCTCCCACCCCAAGCCAGATGGGCAGAGGATCCTGCACTGGCCGTGGGTAAATCGCTTGCCCAGTCAGCGCGGCGCGATGCTTTCCCGACCAGTGAACTTTCGTGTTCTCTCGAATCTTGAGCAGAAGTTCCAGTTTTTCCGCGAAAAGCGAATCGTAATCCTCCAATCGCAGGCCAAAAAGCGGATAAGACTCGATGAACGAACCTCGACCCGCAACTATTTCCGCGCGGCCTTGTGAAATCAAATCGAGCGTCGCAAATTCCTGGAACACGCGTACCGGATCGGCCGCGCTCAAAACCGTAACCGCGCTCGTCAGCCGAATTTTCTTCGTGCGCGTCGCGGCAGCGGCAAGTATCACCGCCGGGGCGGAATCCAGAAACTCCGCCCGGTGGTGCTCGCCAATACCAAACACGTCAAGCCCCACCAGATCGGCGAATTCGATCTCTTCCAAAAGGTTCTGCATTCGCTCAACTGGTTTCAGCGACAGGCCGGTCGCTGGATCCGAAATCGAGGCTGCGAAGCTATCAACACCAATTTGCATCTCACTGACTCCTTCTGATAACTGCTGACACTTGGTGCGCCTCTGGGTCGAATTCAAAGATACAAATTCCGGAACAGCGGCGCGCGCCTCTTTTGCAACCTGCGAAAAATGCGATTCGCGATTACTCCGTGCGCTGGGCGAAAATCCCTGCCAGATGCTGCTTGTTGCGGATGGCCACGATCGCCCACAGCAGCGCAACTATGAGCGCCATCGGCAGTCCCGGTGCCCCCAGCAACCCGTGAAAGCAAAGGATATTCACGATGATTGGCCCGATCAGCACCAGCGCCAGCGGCACATACCGGTTCACCAGAAACAATATTCCGCCGATCAACTGCACCCCAAAAATCACCACGTAGTACTTCGTACCAAAAAGCGCGCCGGCAAACTGCCCCGCAATCCCTTCGGGCATCGGCGCCTTGATGAAGTGCAGGAATCCGTTCAGCCCGAATACCACGAACACCACTCCCAACAACAATCGTGCGATCAGCGATGCGATTTTCATTTAGTTCTCCATCTTCGAGGATTTGACGTTCAAAGACTTGCGTGAGATTGCACTTTTTCAAGCGACGGCGCAAGAAAAGTTTGCGGATCAACCTTGCCGCCCATCAACTGCGCTGTGCCTTCCGCGGCGATGATTTTTACATCCGTGATGCCCAGGAACCCAAAAACCGCGCGCAGGTAAGGAGTCACAAAATTCAGCGATTCTATCGCCGTCTGCTCATACACTCCGCCGCTCGCGATCAGTACAGTCGCCTTCTTGCCGGTCAGCAACCCCTTCGGGCCGTCGGCTCCATACGAAAAGGTCTTGCCTGCTCGCGCCACCTGATCAATCCAAAGCTTCAATGTCGAGGGGATGCTGAAATTGTGCATCGGAACTCCGAATACGTACTCATCCGCTTGCTGCAGTTCGGCGATCAGCTTATTGGAAACAGCCAGTTCCTCCTGTTGTTCAGGGCTGTGGGAACCTTCTGGCGTATGCGCCGCTCCAATCCAAACGCCATTCACCACCGGGAGCTTCGTCACCGTCAGGTCGCGCGAGATGACCTTGCCGTCTGGGTGCGCCTTCTGCCAGGTAGCAGCGAACTCCGAAGTCAGTTTTCTTGAAATCGAATGCTTGCCCATTGGGCTCGAATCAATCTTAAGCAGGGTAGCCATGATAATTCCTCCTAGCAGTCAGATGTAGCATAACCAACATCCGTTGTATAAATCTACACAACATCTGTCTGTTAGTCAACACCTGCCTCAATCTGCTATACTTATCTTGACTGGGAGGTCCAGTGCTTCACTCCGACTGCCAGAAACTCGATCCCCGCATCCGCAGGACCCGCGGGCTGCTGCAGGACGCCCTAAAGCGCCTCCTGGAGGAGAAAGAGTTCGACAAGATCACGATTCAGGACATCGCCGAAGCCGCCACCCTGAACCGCGCGACCTTTTACGCCCACTATCCGGACAAGTTTGCCCTGTTGGAAGAACTCATACGCGTCAACTTTCTCCAACTCCTCGAATGCAGGAAAATCCGTTTTGACGGTTCCTGCGCCACTGCGTTTCACCCGATCGTTCTGGCCGTCTGTGACTATCTTGCCGAACTGCAAAAATCCCGCGCCTCCAAGCAGCGCCAGTTCGAAGCCTTTGTCGAGGGCACGGTAATCGACCAGATTCGCGTCATCTTGATGGACGGCTACAAGAATCATCCGGTGGAAGGAACCATCAATCCGGAACTGCTCGGCGCCACGGCGAGTTGGGCCATCTACGGTGCCGCTAAGCAATGGGTCAACACTCCCGAACATGTACCCGCCGAAGAATTCGTTGCCACTGCCGTAAACCTGGTGCGGCCCATCCTGGCGGCAGGTACAATTCCCGCCGCAAATTCCTGATCCCCCACAGGCACCCTTTGCCCCTCCTGTAGCCCCAAAGGCACGGCACCTCTCGATAACCGCTTAGTGGCCTACTGGGAAAGCATCTAGCCCGCCTTCTTGACCGCTGCATCCGCGTTGCTTAGTATCGAAAAACCATGTCAGATCGCGAGTCGCGGGTCGGTCAGACCCTCTCCCACTACAACATCACCCGCAAGATCGCCAGCGGCGGCATGGGCGTTGTCTACGAAGCCGAAGACTCCCGCCTCGGGCGCCGCGTCGCCCTGAAATTCCTTCCAGAGCAGATGGCGCAAAACTCACAACTCTCCGAACGCTTCCAGCGCGAAGCCCGCGCCGCTTCCGCCCTCAACCACCCCAACATCTGCACCATCCATGCGATCGAAAACGTTGACGGCCAGAATTTCCTCGTCATGGAACTCCTGGAAGGCCAGACCCTCGCCCACATGCTCGGCCGCGTCACCTTCTCGATGGACAAACTCCTCCCCATCGCCACGCAGATTGCCGACGCCCTCGAATCCGCCCACGCCAAGGGCATCGTCCACCGCGACATCAAGCCCGCCAACATTTTCCTCACCGAACGCGGCCAGGTGAAAATTCTCGACTTCGGCCTGGTGAAAATCGAAGCCGACGATCTGCACACCAACGAACAGCATTCCACCAAGATCGAGCCGCAGCACCAGCTCACCTCTCCCGGCGCCGCCATGGGCACCGCCTCCTACATGTCTCCCGAACAAGCACGCGGCCACCTCGTCGATGCCCGCACCGATCTTTTCTCCCTCGGCTCTGTGCTCTACCAGATGGCCGGCGGCGTTTTGCCCTTTGCCGGCGACACTGCCGCCGTGATTTTCGACGCCATCCTGAATCGCGATCCCGAACCGCTGGACAAGCTCAATCCCACGCTTCCTGCCGAGTTCAGCCGCATCGTTTCCAAGCTCCTTGAAAAAGATCGCACCCTGCGCTGCCAGTCCGCCACCGAACTCAAGACCGACCTCAACCGCCTGAAACGCAATCTCGACTCCGGCGTCAAGCGCGCCGCCGAACTCACCGAATCAAAATCGGGCGTCCCCAAGCCGGGAACCAAGTCCGTCGCTGTTCTTTACTTCGAAAATCTCAGCGCCGCAAAAGAAGACGAATACCTGCGCGACGGCATCACCGAAGACATCATCACCGAGCTTTCCAAAATTCGCGGCCTCAACACCTTTTCCCGCCCCACGGTTCTCGCCTTCCGCGACAAACCTGTTACTCCCTCCCAGGTCGGACACATTCTCAAAGCCGCCTTCGTCCTTACCGGAACTCTCCGCCGCTCCAGCACTCGCCTCCGCATAACCACGCAGCTCGTGGACACGCAGACCGATTTCCCTCTCTGGTCCGAACGCTACGACCGCGAAATGAAAGACGTCTTCGAGATGCAGGACGAAATCGCCCGTAAAATCGCTGAAGCGCTCCGCGTCACGCTCTCCCAGCAGGAGCTCGAAGACCTCGCCACCAAGCCCACGGAAAATCTCCAGGCCTACGATCTCTATCTCCGCGGCAAGCGCTACGCCCGCCGCCAGACGCGCCAGGACCTCGAATTCGCACTCCAGATGTTTGAAAACGCCGTCGCCATGGATCCAAGTTTCGCGCTCGCCTACGCCGCCTGCGCCAACGCCTGCGCGATGTTTTATTGCAATTACAGCCGCGACGCCATCTGGGTGGACCGCGCTCGAACCGCCTCCGGAAAAGCCGTCGCGCTGCGTTGGGATCTTCCCGAAGTCATGGTCAGCCAGGCCTGGGTGCTTTACGCCACCGAGCTTCACGACGAAGCCGTCCGCATGGTTCAAAAAGCCATCGAGCGCAAACGAGATTGCGAAGGCGCCTACTATCTCTTATGCCGCGCGCTTTTTTCCGCCGGCCGCTATCAGGAAGTAATCGACGTCATGGAAACCGCGCTTGAAGTCAGCGGCGAGGACTATAACGTCTACGTCCCGGTCGTGAATTCCCTCGGCGCGCTCGGCAAAAAAGATGCCCACAGAAATCTTCTTCTCCGCCGCATCGCCGCGCTTGAAAATCATCTCAAGCAGGTTCCCGAAGACGCCCGCGCGCGCGTCCTGATGGCCACGGACTACGCCGAATTCGACCGCGTCGAAGATGCCATTCGCGAGCTGAACATGGCCATCACCCTCCGCGCCAACGAAGCCTCCATCCTCTACAACGCCGCTTGCACCTACGCCATCCTGAAGCGCAAGCGTGAAGCCCTCGAAACCATAAAGAAGGCCTGGGACGCCGGCTTCAAGGATTCCGTCTGGGCCCGCCGCGATCCCGATCTCGCCCTCCTGAACGACGATCCCGAATTTCTACGCCTCTATCCCCTCCCCGCCGACTCCGAAACCCCCAGCTCCCAAACCAAAACCGTCTAGCTTTAAATTTTTTCCGCCGTCTCTACTTTGTAGGGGAGGGGCTTGCCCCTCCCTCTTCGATTTAACAGAGCAGCACCAGACGCCCACCGATAGATTCGTTTGGAACGGGCACAAGATGCCCGCCTCGGAAGGCGGCCGCTACAAAAGCAGGATCGTAACGTCAACTTTGATTCCTATTCCTCTCCAAAAAGAGCGAAGCCCGGGCTGACGCCCGGGCTTCGTCTGGTTCAGGGTCCCGAAGCTGGCGCCGCAACTTCTCGCCAACTCCGGTGGTGGGTTAGAACTTCAGGTTTGGGTGGGATTTGCGAGGCGTACTACGGAGACCTTTCCTGGGGCGCTTGCTGCCGCCCTTCTCAATAATTTGCAAAGCAGCTTGCGGTGGCTGCGGGGAAGCGTCTTCAATTCGCTCAGGTACACGCGAACCTCCGCCGTGCTGGCATTGCAAAAATCAATCCTTGCCAGTGCGCCGCTCCTGGATGCTGGCGGATTTGTTTTTGCTTGCGCTTGCATTGGCCCGTACATAAGTGCTCCTCAAATTTTCCGTTCATCAATGGACGTGAGCGACCTGTACCCGCGTCCATTGATATTGCGCACTTTGCTCCACTCCCGTAGAAAGGACAATACCCGCGGGGTGAACAACAGGTGCATTTTCCATGAACTCGCCAACTGCTCTAATCGCTTGAGGGAACTCCATTTATCCTCGGCCACGCACCCTCTTCCTGCGCGCCGGCCGGGCGCCACTGCGTTGCCCACTCTGCCAATTCCCTTCCGCAGCCTTCCCGCTTTTTGCTATATTCCCAAGAATCAATAAAATATGGCCAAATCCTCCACTCCCGACGATTCCCGCCGGACGCGCTTCGGTCCCTTCTCGGTTGACCTCCGCGCCGGCGAACTCTTCAAGCGCGGCAAAAAAATCAAAGTGCAGCTCCTGCCGCTTCAATTGTTGGGAGCATTGCTCGAAAAACCAGGCGAGGTTGTCAGTCGGGAAGAATTGAAGTCGCGCTTGTGGCCGGCGGACACCTTCGTCGATTTCGAGCACGGCCTTAACACAGCGATCAAAAAACTCCGCCAAGCTCTCGGCGACAATCCCGCAAAACCCGGCTTGATCGAAACCCTGCCGAAAAAAGGCTACCGCTTCATCGGCCGTCTGGAATCGAACGGCGCGAGTGTTCCAAAAAATCCACCTCCAAAAACCGCTCTGGCGGGAAAAATATTTTCCGTGTTTGCCGAAGATGGAATCGCCTGTGTCCTCGCGCCCGTGGACGCGATCTCCCGCGACGAATGGCAGCGCCTCATCAGGCTCGGCGACGATGTCGGCGTTTCCATGATGATCGCCCAAAACCGTTTGCTTCTGATTGAAGTGGGAAAACCGGTCCGCGTGCTTTCCGCCGAAGGCCCCCAAGGCTGGCTCGAAGCCCGCATCCTCGAAGGCGAGCACTACGGCAAGACCGCGCTGCTGCCTCGCAAGTCCCTCCGCTAGCGGTGATGCTGCCACATCCTGTAGCTCGGGCCTTCAGGCCCGAGGCCTTTCTTAGCCGTTGGCAAACGTGCTTGTTGGATGGAAAACTTGCTTGTCGGTTGGGAAACCCTCACCCCTGAAGGGGTGAGCTACAGCTGCCGTTCGTGATTCATTTGTTGTTGGAAGATGCTGATGTCTTCGCAGCGTCCGACAACTTCATCACCAGCACCTGCCCATTAGAATGAAACGTCCCACCCGTCGCCGTCCTCGCCTCCAGCATCGGCTGTTTCGGTGAAAAGTGCGTCACCTCCGCCACCAGCCCCGTGCTCGAAAGCGTCTTCTGCACGTAGTCCTTCTCCAGATCGATATCCGGATCGATCTTGTGCGTCAGTCCATTATTCCGCTGATCTTTTTCAAACCCGATATCATGCGTGGCCGCGCCCACCCACAGCATCTGGCCGTTCACGGTGAACGGCGCCTTCCACACGCGCAAGTGATTCCGCGAAGCCACGACGGTAATCGGCTCGGCGTGGGCCCAGCCATAATCCTGCGGACGCCCAAACAGGTACAGCTGGCTCATCGGCATCGTCAGATACGATTCCTTGGACATGCTCGCGATGAACCCCGCCAGCACCGTCTCTTGTACGCTGGCATCCACCTTCACCCACCCGGCCGTAGTGAATACGTTCTTCATCTGATCTTCGTCGCCGAGGATCAGAAAATTCACCATGTCGCCCGCGTTTCCCGCCTTGTCGCCGATGCGCCGCGGAATTTTTTCAAACAACCTGTTATCCACGCCGGGAATGTTGGACACCTCTTTCGCCACCTCACGTGGCGCGGAAGCATCCACCGCATAAACCTCTACCTTCACCGTGTAGGAACCCGTCCCTGTATCCACATCCGATTGGTTGATTCCGAGCGCCAGCTTTCCACTGACCGGCGCAACAATCTCCTTCTTCACGCCAATCACAAATGGCTGCGCGATATCCGCATCCCCGATTCTTCCAATCACAGCTCCGCGCCCCGCGCCGTTGTAGGGCAAAATGCGAATCAGGTCCTTGAACCCGCGCGTCAATCCATCCGGCCCGTTATCCGCCTTGGCATCCGTATAGCGCAGCGATCCTTCCGACGTCACCGCGAACCGCTGTCCCGGCTCCAGGCTGATTCCCGTGTCCACC
>DATHOY010000284.1:0-8991 GCA_035484435.1 Vulcanimicrobiaceae bacterium
GCGCTGCTCGGCGGCCTGCCGTTGGCGCTCGGCCAGGGCGTCGGCTCCGAATTGCGCCGGCCACTCGGCATCACTATTGTCGGCGGATTGATCCTCAGCCAACTGCTGACGCTCTACACCACGCCGGTGGTTTACCTGGCCTTCGATTGGCTCGCGAACCGCCTGCATCTCGGAATCACCAATCCCCTCGACGAGCCGGCCACAGGAGACTAGGGCGTGAATTTTCAGTCCAACTTCTCCGCTCCCTTTGTCCGCAGGCCGGTGGCCACCTCGCTCGTCACCATCGCGATTTTTCTGTCGGGAGCGATCGCATTCCGCTTTTTGCCCGTAGCTCCGCTTCCGCAAGTGGATCTGCCGACCATCGGCGTCGGCGCAAGCCTCCCCGGCGCCAGTCCCGAAACGATGGCCTCCGCGGTGGCCACACCGCTGGAGCGCCAGTTCGGCCGCATCGCGGGCGTTACGCAGATGACGTCGAGTTCCACGCTCGGCAACACCGGCATCGCGCTGCAATTCGATCTGAGCCGCGACATCAACGCCGCCGCCCGTGATGTCGAGGCTGCCATCAACGCGGCACGCAGCCAGCTTCCCGCCGACATGCCGAGTCAGCCCACCTATCGCAAGGTGAATTCCGCCGATTCGCCGATTTTGCTGCTCTCGCTGGTTTCCGACACGATTCCCATCGCGCAGATCTACGACGCGGGGAATTCCGTTGTGGCGCAAAAATTGTCGCAGGTGGAAGGCGTCGGCCAGGTTTTTGTGTGGGGCTCTTCCAGTCCCGCCGTCCGTGTGCAGGTCAATCCGCAGCAGCTCAACAGTTACGGCATTAGCTTGGAGCAAGTTCGCAAGGCCCTGCAATCCTCCAACTCGAATCTTGCCAAGGGCGCGCTCTCCGACAAGGATCGCAGCTTTGCGGTGTCCGACTCCGACCAGCTTTTCAAAGCCTACGAATACGAACCGTTAATCGTCGGCGGCCACGCCGGCGCGACCGTGCGGCTGGTGGATATCGCCACGGTCGTGGACTCGGTCGAAGACATCCGCAACCTCGGCCTCCCCGGCGGAAAGCCCGGCGTGATCATCGCGATTTTCCGCCAACCCGGGGCGAACATGATCGAAACCGCCGACAAAGTGAAAGCCAACTTGCCGTGGCTGCGCTCTTCGATTTCTCCGTCATTGAAACTGGACGTGGTGATTGACCGCACGCTGGTGATTCGCGCCTCGGTCCACGAAGTAGAACGCACCATGATCATTTCCATCATCCTGGTCATCCTGGTGGTGTTCGCCTTCCTGCGGAATTACTGGGCGACCGTTATCCCGAGCGTCGCTGTGCCGTTGTCGCTGGTCGGAACGTTTGGCGTGATGTATTTGCTCGGCTACAGCCTCGACAACTTATCGCTCATGGCGCTGACCATCTCCACCGGCTTCGTCGTGGACGACGCCATCGTAGTCATCGAAAACATCGCCCGCCACATGGAATCGGGATTGCCTGCATATGCGGCGACGATGAAGGGCGCCAGCGAAATCGGCTTCACTGTGCTCTCGATGAGCGCCTCGCTGGTCGCCGTCTTCATCCCCATCCTGATGCTGGGCGGTATCGTCGGTCGCCTCTTCCGCGAATTTGCCGTTACTCTCAGCGTTGCAATCGCCGTCTCCTTGTTCGTCTCGCTGACCACTACGCCGATGCTCTGCGCGCGGTTCCTGCGCCACGACGTCAACAAGAAGCACGGCCTCGCCTACCGCATTTTCGAGCGCGGGTTCAACGGTATGCTGAAAGGTTATGACCACGCGCTGCGCTGGGTTTTAAGCGAGCAACCGCTGATCCTCTGCGTCACGATTCTCACCGCCGCGCTCAGCGTTTACATGTTTCTGCACTTCAATATAGGATTCTTTCCCCAACAGGACACCGGCCGCATCGCGGGCTTCATTCAGGCGGATCAGGACACTTCCTTCGTCGAGATGTCTAAAAAAATGCGAGCTTTTTCCGATATCGTGGCGCAGGATCCGGCGATTGACACGGTTACTTCTTTCACCGGCGGCGGCAATGGCACCAGCACGGCCCGCATGTTTGCGCAGTTGAAGCCCATCGCCGAGCGGAAGGTAAATGCGGACGGTGTGATTGCGCGGCTGCGAAAAAAAACCGCTGGAATTCCAGGGGCTTCTCTCTTCTTCCAGTCCGTGCAGGACGTTTCCGTCGGCGGCCGATTCGGCGGAGCGCAATATCAATACACCCTGCAAGCCGATAATCTGGAAGATCTCTATCACTGGGCGCCCCTGATTATGGCGCGCATGCGGCAAGTGCCGGAGCTGCGCGACATTAATTCCGACCAGCAAGACAAGGGCTTGCAATCGTTTCTGGCGATTGACCGCGACACCGCCGGGCGCCTCGGCGTTTCGATGCAGGACATCGACAACACGCTCGGCGATGCCTTCGGCCAGCGGCAAGTCTCCACGATTTACAAAGGGCTGAACCAATATCACGTGGTTCTCGAAGTCGCGCAGGACTTCCAGGAAAATCCTGACGGCCTCAAATTCATTTACGTACCCTCAAACACCGGAAAGCTCGTGCCCCTCAGTTCCTTCGCGCACTATGAGCACTCCAACACCGCGCTTTCCGTGAACCATCAGGGAATCTTCCCGGCGATTACGCTTTCCTTCAATCTCGCGCAGGGCGCTTCGCTCGGACCCGCGGTGGAACACATCCAGCAGGCGGTGCTACAACTTGGCGTACCTAACACAGTACATGCCACATTCCAGGGCACGGCGCAGGCTTTTAAGGATTCGCTGAAGGATTTGCCTCTGTGGCTCTTCGCTGCTCTCGCCGCGGTTTATATCGTTCTCGGCATCCTCTATGAAAGCTTCATTCACCCGATCACGATCTTGTCCACCATTCCATCCGCCGGCATCGGCGCGTTGCTGGCGTTGAATTGGATGCACATGGATCTCAGCTTGATTGCCATGATCGGAATCTTGTTGCTGATCGGCATCGTAAAGAAAAACGCGATTCTGATGATCGATTTCGCCGTGCAGGTCGAAAGGGAGGAAAACGCTCCGCCGGACCAGGCGATCTATCGCGCCGCCCTGATGCGCTTCCGCCCGATCATGATGACCACCATGGCCGCAATGTTCGGCGCGTTGCCGCTGGCGCTCGGCACCGGCGCAGGCTCGGAGATTCGCAAGCCGCTCGGCATCACCATCGTCGGCGGCCTCATCTTGAGCCAGATGCTTACACTCTTCACCACGCCCGTCGTCTACATCTACATGGATCGCCTGCAAGCCCTCCTGCGCACCCTTTTTCGCCGCCCAACAGCAACGCCGATTCCCGCCCACTCCGACGACTAATCCCTGTAGCTCGGGCCTTCAGGCGCGAGGGTTTTCGTTGCGGCCCCACGGTTGTGCCTTTGCGTCGAAACTTTGCCGCTGGAATGGAAACCCTCACCCCTGAAGGGGTGAGCTACAGGAATTCAGGAACCCGCTGGATTGGATTGCCGCCGGGCGGCAGGGGATCGACTCCTGCTAAAACAATTCCACGTGCACGAAATCCACCACCACATTTGTCCTGCGGTTCAGCAGCACAATATGGCCTCCGATCAGCACGTTCGCGCAATCCGGCGGCGGAGGCGGCAAGTAGCGCACCAGTTCTGGCGGGCAGGGATGAATCTTCTTCTGCAATCCTGGCGGCAGAGTCCCGCGCCGCACCAGTTGTTTTTCGAGTCCCGGCGGCAATTGGTCCTTCTTTGCCAGCCCCGGCGGAAGATTGTTGCCGTGCTTGCCATACCATTCGTGAATATCCTTGTCGTGACCGTGGTAGTAGCCCTGATCGTTGTCTCCTTGGTCGTCATCGCCATGCTTGTCGTGACCTTTGCCATGGCCATGACCTTCGCTGTTGCCCTGTGCCAGCGTGTTCTGCCCGAAGACCAGGCAGCACACCAGCGCTCCGCCAACCATCCATTTTGCAAGCTTCATTCTTCTCTCCTTGGGATTCGACCCCCTACGATTCACACTACTGCCTTGCAACGCGCTTCGCCTAAATTCGCGCCCCCAGCGTGTCGCAAGGTTGACTAGGCCCGTGGTACAGTTTGCTCCTGAATCAGTGGCCCGCTTCGAAGGAACGAGCCGGTGGCTGGGTGCCGGTTCTGCGTTACATACAGCTGCTGAAATCAATCTCCGCAACGGTGGTCGTCGTGGCTGGCAGCGCTTTCAACGGCAACGAAGTGGAATCCTTCGAAACCATCTGCTCAGACGGCGTGCAATCCGGCGTCCCGCCGCTCAACGGCACTGCTGCCTTGGCGTCAACCGTAAAGAGCACGTCGCCGGTCGCCGGAACCGAATAAGTGAATCCCGACGACGAGAAAATTCCCACGCTCGCATTACTCGCCGGAACCACCAGCGTGTACTGAGCGCAGTTGGCCTTCGCCGGCGCGCCGGTCGGACAAGTCGTGCTGTCAGATACCGAAACGACGCCGGTCGAATCCACTTCCGCCGTCGTGTTCGTTGCAGGAATGGTCTGCAGCGGAATCGTGACCTGCAGCGTTGTCGCCGGCCCCGTTGGCACCGCCTGCAGCGCCGAGAGGCTGACGTCAATCGTTCCCGCCACGGCGCCGTTCGTGGCGGTCACAAAACCCTGGAATACCGCGGGCCCTGTGGCGCCAGTTTCTGCGATCAAAGGAATCGAGCCGAGATTTGTTCCGTTCGGCACATTCAATACCGTCGTCGCGTTGTACGGCACATTCGCCGGACCGATGGCGACCACCACGATGTCAAACGTTCCGGTCGGCAGCGGGCAGAAATTGAAATTGCCGTTGCTGTCCGCAGTCGCTTGCATGAGGATTCGATCGATTCCGGACGTTGGATCGGGCTGTTCGATCGCCACCTGAACGCTTCCGACAATCGGCTTGCTGGTGAGGGAATCCACCACCTTCCCGCTGATTCCTGTGTTGTTTGCGCTGACCTGCCCGGCCGTAAGTGTCGGCTTCAGCCGAAATTTTCCGTTGCCTTCGTGCACAATCGAAGCGCATGCGTTGAAGTCGATGTTCAGGTCCACGCTCTGTCCCGCGGTTACCTGCAGCGGCCCGCCCACGATCTGCCCCGGCGGAATCTTCAGACCTGTATTGGCCTGGCTGCTCAGCTGAAGCTCGTGAATGGTCGTGTCTTCCAGCACCACGCAGTTGAACCCATTGCCTGCGCAGGCGTTGTTAGAAGGAACTGCGTCGCCCGCGGCCGGCGAGTTCGAAACCAGCAGCAAACGAATCTGCTGGTAGCTTCCCGCTGGAAGGCTGGCGGAGCCAAGCTGCGCCAGAATGCAGGTGGTCTGCGGCTTGGAGAAGAGGTCGATCTGCATCGGCGCGTTCGCCAACTGCGGCGCAAGCTCTTGCCAACCGGAGCTGTTGTCATCCGCCGTGGCGCTGATATGCGCCTGCACCGACCGCACCGTAACGTAAACGTGCGTAAACTGCCCGTTCGGGGGCATGCAACTCGGCGGGTCGCTCATGCTCACGTTCACAGTGCCCATGCCGGAAACCATCATGTTGTTCGAGGAGCCACCGCTGCAGCTCACAATAATCCCCGCGATCGCGAAAATATCCGCCACGGCCAGCAATAGCGCCCCAGCCCGGGAGTTCCGAGCCATCCATTCAGATTTCATCGCACTTCTCCTCTAGGAAAACGTTTCTCAGATGATTCACTCGCCGGAAGGGGACAAGGGTGCCGGCGTGATTCGAAGCCCTGGCTAGGTTGGCGGGGACAAATGAGAGCTGGGCGCTCTTAACGGCCAGAATTATAGCACCGGAAACCCACAACAGGGTGACTTCCAGGTTTACATTCAGAGGGATAAAACTTCGGCTCGCGCATCACGCAGTGAACTTGGCGCGCAGCCTAAGGACGAATTTCGATGGGCGTTCCCACTTTAATCTGGGAATAAATTTCGTCGATTTCTTCGTTGGTTACGGCTACGCAGCCGTCCGTCCAGTCCGTAAGGCGATGCTTCGCCCCAATCCATCCCCATTTCGCACCCAGCCCGTGAATCTCGACGTCGCCGCCGGGACTAAGACCCAATTTCCGCGCGTGCTCCCGGTCGGCTTGATTCGGATACGAAATGTGAAGCGCCTTGTAAAACTGACTCTGCGCCTTTTTGGCGTCCACCGCATAAATTCCTTCCGGAGTTTTGTGGTCCCCCTGGCGATCCTTCGCGCCGACTGGTTGCCCGCCCAACGCGACCTTGTAGGTTTTCACAAGTTTCGCGCCATTCATCAAAGTCAGCGTTCGTTTACTCTTTTCGATCACAATCCGATCGACGCTCGTCGTCGACTGCGCGGCAATTCGGGAAGGCGCTTCCACACAAACCCAGGCGAGCGCAAGAATGCTCGCAAACCAAAGCAATTTGCTTTTGTTGTAGCGTTGGCTGTTCATGGATGGATCTTGAACCCGGCTCTCGGCACTCTTCCAGAGTTACGAACTACCAATGAGCCAGCCGGTAATGAATACCAGCAGGCCGCCGACGATTACCTGAAATGCCGCCTGCAGGAACGGTGTGTCCATGTAGCGGTGGCGGATGAAGCTGATCAATCCTAGCTCGACGAGAACCACCACAAATGCCACGCCGACAGCCAGATGGAAATCGGCAATCAGGAAGGGCAGCGTATGCCCCAGCCCGCCGGCCGTCGTCATCAACCCCGTAACCGTGCCGCGAATCCACGGTGAGCCGCGGCCCGTCAGCGAGCCATCATCCGAAAGCGATTCCGCGAAGCCCATCGAAATGCCCGCCCCCAGGCTGGCCGCCATCCCCACCAGGAACGCGTCCCAGCTCTTGTGCGTGGCAAACGCGGCGGCAAATAGCGGCGCCAGCGTGGAAACCGAACCGTCCATCAATCCCGCCAGGCCGGGCTGCACGAATTGCAGCATGAACAACCGCTTGTGCGATTCCGATTCGTCCGATCTGGCCTTTTCCGTGAGGTGCTTCTCTTCGTACTCGCCTGCGGCACGCGTATGTTTGCGCTCTTCGTCCGCAAGCATGTTCAACAACTCGCGCGTGGGAGCATCCATCGCCATGCTCGCCGCGCGCGAATAGAAACGACTCGCCTCCATCTCCATGATTTCCGCCTGCCGCCGCGCCACCTTCACGCCCAACGGCCGCATCATCCACACCGGCCGCCGGCTCAAAAACCCGCGCACATCCTCGCGGCGGATCGGAGGAATATGATCGCCAAAACGCTGCCGGAACAGCGCCAGCAGCCGGTCGCGATGCCCGGCCTCTTCCACCCGCATCTCTTCGAACATTTCCGCCGTCGCCGGGTAAGAGTCGCGCAGCGCATCCGCGAACTCGCCGTAGATGCGCCCGTCCTCTTCCTCGTTGGCAATCGCCACGGCGACAATCTCTTTTTCCGACAAATCCTTGAAACGCTTCATCATCAGGGCCAGGTCCTCGCGAAAAGTAACGTAGAGAATCGCACAATCAGCCCGTGGAATCCATACTGAGGCTTAGCGGTGAAATTTCGACAGCCGGCTCTATTGCCGGACCGGTACTTTCGTACTACCATCGGAAGTAGGACGCCCTACTTTCTTCCGAGTACCGTCACGCTATAGGTTTTCCCCGCGCCACCCGCTATCCTGTATTCACTTAGGGGAATTCGGTTTTACTCGGGAAAGGCAGACCTCAATGGCGTTCCAGCTCGACCTCATGACCAAGATCAATACTCCAGGCAACACCACCACCGCACGTCACAAGCAGACGGAACGCCGCAGCAGCCGGCGCTGCAAAATTACACAACTCATGCGTATCCGGCCATCCGACCCGGAACGCGACCCGTTCGAAGATATTCGCGGTTCGCTCAGCGTTTCTCGAACAGGGGTCTATTTCCAGTCCAGTGTCACTACTTACGCCGTCGGCATGAGGCTCTTTGTCACCATGCCCTATTCCAAAGAACCCGCAGCAATGACCCACGAATACCTGGCGGAAGTCGTCCGCCGCGACCCCCTGCCAAACGGCCTCTTCGGCGTCGGCTTCAAGATCCTGATGGAGATGGGGCTCCAAAGCGGTTATAGCAAAGGCTATTCCTTCGGCGGCAAGTAAGCCTTCCGAAAATCGACAAGCTTCAAAACGAAAAGGGCGGGTGGCCGAAGCCATCCGCCCTTTCCGCGTTTGGGGGGTGGGGAAAGTCGTTAGGTTCAGCTCTTGCCCAGAGCCGAGAGCGTCTTGTGCCGCAGCAGGCCAAAGTGTCGATTGAGTGGATGCTTGCGTCCAAGAAACGTGAACACGGGCGCCCTGCGCGGGGTCAGCTTGGCCATGGCAATGCTCAGCCGGACGTCGCGACGAGCAAATTTCATCCCGGCGATCAACGCGTCGCGGGCATCTTCCTTGCGTCCCGCGGCCATGTACACCTCTGCCAGATTCAAATAAAGCTGCGCCTGGTTGCGCTTGATTCGGACCGCTCCGTCGCAGAGGCGCTCGGCGTCCGCCCACTTCTGCTGCGTGCGGGCTAGAGCAACTCCCAGGTAAGACATGTAGTAGGGATTATTCTTCTCGAGTTCGGCGGCTTTCTGAATGTGGTTCAGGGCCCGGTTGGCGTAATTGTCGCGGAGAAGGGTAAGGCCAGTCTTGAACTCTTTGAATGCTTCCGTATCCATCATAGTTCCACCTCGTTCATTGGCAAGGATTCCCCGGGGAGGAGACAACTTCCGTCGCTGGGTCAGACGCAACTCGCTGAGGAAAAAAAGCACTCGAGAAGGGGCAGAGAACGCACTTTTCTTTCCTTAACTTGAAGGTGAGCGAGTTGGCCGAGGAAGTCGTCATTTGCCGGTCCTTGCTGACGTTACGGGGAAGGGAACCCCGAATCTACTGACCGGTGGGACAGAATTCGTCCAACGTCTTGGCGTTCTAGTGATGAGCGGGACACATGGCCGAAAATGCGGATGGGGCGACTTAGCAGCAGGTTTCCCTGTAGCTCGGGCCTTCAGGCCCGAGGCTTTCCATAACCAAACCACGATTATGCCAGCGCAAGG
>DATHOY010000285.1:0-38723 GCA_035484435.1 Vulcanimicrobiaceae bacterium
AGCGCCCGCCGCGCCGCCTCCATCGCTTTCGGCGAAGGCCCCAGCGGATTCTCATTCGACGCCAGCTTCACCGCATGAATCTTCAACTCCTGCTCTACCTCTTCCACTGGCTTCCCGGCCACATACGCCGGCAGCCCTTGAATGTAATCCGGTATCAGCTCTTCCAATGTGTGCGTCATAACTCCAGCTTATCCTCTTCATCACCCTTTGTGCAGCCCCGTCGCCAACTCATCATTCCCCCCGGCCGCAATTCTTCTTCTCCGTTCTCTTTTCCCGCATTTGTAGGGCCAGCCCACCGTGGCGGGCCGTTCTTTCTCTTCTCTTCTCCGATTTTGTCATCCCGACCGGAGTGGCCGGCTTTTTCTTGCGCGCCGCATTTGGGCGCGCCGGTCACGCAGCGGAGGGACCGTGGCAACCAACGCTCCCCGTCACAACTCGATGGAACCACCCGCCCCTCTTCGCCTCTGCTATCTGCTCGCTGCTATCCCTCTCACATCCCTATTACCCCACAACCCGCTTGCCTTCCTTCCATGCCCTATTTTACAATATATCGTATGGCGATATATTCCCGGAACCCCGCCTCCGGTGGTATGATTTCCCTTCCGGTGGATTTCGCTCGCAACCAATCAGTGGTGTCTAGGAGGACACGAATGAATTATCCGCACCGCCCGTATAGTCGCTCGCTTCTCATGTTCGCTTCAGCCGCTCTCCTCTTCGTTGCCGCGTGCAACAAGAAGCCACCCGCTGCTCCGCCGCCACCTCCAGCCGCGCCGCCCGCAGCAGCCAAGCCCACCGTCAGCATCTCCGCCGATCGCCTTTCCATCAACAAGGGCGAATCCGCCAAGCTTTCCTGGACCACCACTGACGCTACTAGCGTCTCCATCTCTCCCGAAGTCGGCGCCGTCACCCCGCAGGGCACCACCACCGTCACCCCTGCCGACTCCACCACCTACGCCATCACCGCCACTGGCCCCGGCGGCAGCACCGATGCCAACGTCCGCATCACTGTCAGTGCTCCCGCTCCCGTCGCCGAAGCCCCCAAGGGCCCCACCTTTGGGGATCTCTTCATGCAGGAAGTCCGCGACGCCTATTTCGACCTCGACAAGGCCGACATTCGTCCTGACGCTCGCCAAGCCCTCGAAAAAACCGCTTCCTTCCTCAAGGGCTACCCGAATGAACACGTCACCATCGAAGGCCACTGTGACGAACGCGGCTCCACCGAATACAACCTCGCTCTCGGCGACCGCCGCGCCAACGCCGTTAAGCAATACCTCGTCAACCTCGGCATTCCTGCCGCTAATCTCAACACCGTTAGCTTCGGCAAGGAAAAACCCTTCTGCTCCGAGTCCAACGAAACCTGCTGGCAGCAAAACCGTCGTGGCCACTTCGTCCCGGCCCGCCAGTAACCTCTTTTTGCTGGCGCCACCTTGTAGGGGCCGACCTCGGTCGGCCCCTCTTTTCTTCTCTGCGTCCTCTGTGCTCTTCCTCTGTGTCCTCTGTGTTAAATCTCCTCTGCTCTTTCTCTCATTCCCACTTGCCCCACGCCCATTCTCCCGTTAAATTGAATATTGGGGCGCAATCCGCTCTGCATTCCACATTGTCCCCCGTGCCCATGCCCAACTTTCGGAGGTTCTGATCATGCGTGTTCGCAATATTCTGTTCTTCTCCGGCGCGATGTTCGCCAGCGCCGTCGCCGGCAGCCTCATCGGCCCCAAGCCCGTCATGGCCGTCGCCCGTGAACTCATCGAGCTCCAGCGCGACGTCACATCCATCCTCCAGGGTCAAAAAGACATGCAGACCCAGCTTACTCAGGACCACACTGTCCAGAAAACGCTCATCGAGCAATCTTCCGACACCGTCAACAAGCTCAACACCACCATGAGCTCCCTGCAAAAATCCGTTCAGGACGTTCAGGCCAACTCCGGCACACGCCTCGACACCATGTCCACCCAGGTCCAGGGCCTTTCCGACAATCTCGAAGAAATCAAATCCCGCCTCGGCAAAGTCAATCAGCAACTCGTCGATCTGCAAAACTCCGTCCAGAGCATCGACGCCCGCCTCGCCGGAGGCAGTCCCTCTGGTGCTCCTCCCGCTGCCGGTCCCGCCGCGAAGCCTGCCGCTGACAACAATTCCCATCCTCCCGCCGACACTCTCTATTCCAACGGCCTCAGCGACATCCAAACCGGCAAAAACGATCTCGCCCGCTCCGAATTCCAGGACTATCTCAGGTATTACGGCGACACCGAACTCGCCTCGAACGCCCAGTTCTATCTCGGCGAAATCGCTTACTCCCAGCGCCAGTATCAGCAAGCCGTAACCGAATACGACAAAGTTCTCACCAACTATCCGAAAAGTTTCAAACTCGCTCCGGCACGCTACAAAAAGGGGATGGCGCTCATCGAACTCAGTCAGAAAAACGCCGGCGTCAAGGAACTCCGCGAAGTCGTCAAGCGCTACCCCGGCACCGAAGAAGAACGCCGCGCCCGCGCCAAACTAAAAGAACTAGGTGTAGCCGTAACCGCCTCTACCCGCTAACCTTCGAATCCTCTCCTCTCCTCGCCCCGCCGAAGTATTGTCGCGCTGCTCTTACTCTCTATCTCGCAACAGGTCCACCTGGCGGTTGTACCACCAGCCGTACGCTGCCCAGACCCCAATGCTCGCCCCAAGCGCGGCCACCGCTCCAATCAACACTTCAGGCCTGTCCACAATCAAGATGACTGCCCACAAAACTACCATCACGGAAACGACGAGGATTACCAGTGGCACCAAAATGATTTGCCGCGCGCGCGTCAGCGTTGTATCGTTCGTCCCTTTCGAAAACTTTCCAGCGATTGCGATTGGCATCCAGGCAAACCACAAAAGGACTCCTCTTGCCGCCAGCCAAAGTGCCCCCGCGACGGATCCATTCTCGATTTTCGCATTTACGACGGCCAGCACCGCCACCAGCGGGAGCCACGCCAACGTACGCGTCAAATTCACCTTTGCCATCACTCGGCTTGCCTGGCCATACGGGAGTGGATATATGCCGTAGAGGGGCGTGATTTTTCCGGAGATCCAGGCAGGGCTGGTCGCTGCCCAAGTGCCTCCTGCCACGGGCAGACCCATCCCTATCGAAAGCAAAATCGGAATCACCCCCGCGAATTTCCATCCCGCGGGCAAGGACACCACCAACAGGATTCCTGCTGCCAACGCAATCACCGAATTCTTCCAGGCGTTCGACCACTCCGGCAATCTTCCTCCCACCAGAAACCACAACGTATCTTTCTCCTTTTCGGTCAACCACCAACCGATCGTACGCTCGATCGCTGGAGCGTGTGACCAATCGCCTCGGCGGAGCCATTCGCCCCGAAGCACTTCCTCGCCCCACTGGGATCCAATTGTCTGAATCCTCTGCTTCTGCCAGGTCGCCTGAATTGGCAACGGCTGAACGGCCTCCCACGCCTCCTCAGGTTCATCCACATCAGCTTCTGGTTGCTCTGAAACTCTCCACGCCTCACTCGACTGGTCTTCTTGCCCCTCGATGTCCATGGAGTGGCTCTCCAGCTCTGCCTCCAATGACCTTTGAAACTGGCGGACGAAAACTGTGCGCAGCCTCTTCGAAAGTTGCCATGCCGCTGCCGCAAACACCACCACCATGCCGCCCAACACGCCCATCTTCGCGTCCGCTGGCCACGCACTCCTCATCACTAGATTTACCCAACCCGTTGGCAGCGCGTTCACCCAAGCCTGTTCCCCCTGCGCATACGTTTGCGGGGTGAAGAACCACAGCGCTGCCATCGCAAAAAGGCCCCAGGGTAGCCACCTCGGTATGATTTCAATATGCTGTTCCAGCCCGAACACCAGGCCGATCACCACCAGCATTTCAGCGATCGCCGCAAGCCCTGCCAAAGTCCAAACTTCAAACGAGTTTCCGCTTTGCAGAGCTCGAAAAATCCCCAATCCCACAATCGGTATCCACCACGAGTTCGTCGCCGCTTGAAATAGAGTCCTCTCGACAAACTCTTCTTCCGATACTGGATAAAAATAGCTGTGCACTCTCTCAAACGACCGCGTCAACGCTTGCCGCAACTGTTTTGTCCGTTGCAGCGCGAGGCCTGCAAATGCCAGGCTTGCCGATCCAGCCAGCAGTTCCATCCCTGTGGATTGTTCCGCTCTTGCCGCCACCAGACGAATTACAACGAATCCCAGATACAACAGCAGAAAATTACTTCGGCTCTTGGCCCTCGCGTTTCCCCACCAGCGTTTCCGATACCCCTTCTTGCCAGATTCCCTGGCCCGCTCCCCGGCCGCCTTCCTGAGCCGGCCCACTAATCCTGCATCGTATAGCCTGACTCTCAAGCTTTTTCCTCCGGGTCCCGCAATCGCAACAACAGATCCTCCAAGTCCCCCTCTTCCTCCGTCTCTCGTCTCTCTTGCATCTGCCTGTTCATTCGCAGTCCACCGTGATCGAGGACGCAAATACGATCCGCAAACTTCTCCGCAATTTCCAGAATCTGCGTCGTGAATACCACCGTTCGGCCTCGGCGTGCCGCTGCGCGAGCTTCTCTCTTGAAGACGGCAATCCCCATTGGGTCCATCCCTGACGCCAGCGGTTCGTCGAAAATCCATAGTTCCGGGTCAACGACCAACATCCCAGCCAAAGCCGATTTATACAGCTGCCCACGCGACATTGCGCTGAATGGCATTCCCGTCAAAGGCAGCAAACTCAATTGCTCCAGCAGCGCCGCCACTTTTTCCACGTCGGGATCCGGACGCTCGTAAAGCCGCACGCACATCGCGATATGCTCCAGCACATTCATCTTGGCGAACGCGAGCGGAAAATCCGGCAGGTACATCAGCCGCTTCCTCAACTCCATCTTTCCCCGGTGAAATCTCTCGCCATCGTACAGAATGCGCCCCGCCGATGGCGCAGCGACGCCTGCCATGCAGTTCAGCAACGTCGTCTTCCCCGCGCCATTCGCGCCCAGAACGCCCACTATTTGCCCCGGCGCCAGGTCCAGCGAGATCTCTTCTAGGGCCCACACCCGCCCAAACTTCTTCGACACTTTGTCGATCTGCACGTTCATCCGCTCGAGCCACCGCTTCCTTTCGGCAAGTAGCGCAGTATAACAAGCGCCTCCCCTGGCCGCATTTCACATTTCTTTCACTGTCGTGTTATCTTCATTCTTCATCCCGTCCTCTTTGCTTTCGCAACCAAGGAGCAGCTCACATGTCCGTCAACAAAGCGGCGATCCGATGAGGATCGTCGTCCTGAGGAGCATAGCGACGAAGGATCCAGCATCTCTCCATTTTCTGAACAGGAGCAACTCACATGTCCGTTAACAAAGTCATCCTCGTCGGCCGTCTCGGCCGCGACCCCGAAACCCGCTTCACCTCCGGCGGCCAGGCCGTCGCCAATTTCTCAGTCGCCACCGACGAAACCTATAAAGACCGCAACGGCGAACGCCAAAAACGCACCGAATGGCACAAAATCGTAGTCTGGGGCAAGCAGGCGGAAATCGCTCAGCAATACCTGAAAAAGGGTTCCCTCATCTTCATCGAAGGCCGCATCCAGTCCCGCGAATGGCAGGACAAGGAAGGCCAGAAGCGCACCAGCTTTGAAATCGTCGCCACCAACTTCCGTATGCTCGGCGGCCGCGGCGACGGCATGGCTGCAGGCGCCAGCGCCGGTGGAGGCGCCCCAGCAGCCCGCAGCGGCGGAGATGACTTCGACCACAGCGCCGCCCCCTCCGAAGAGTTCGGCCAAACCTCCGGCCCCGAAATCTCCGACGAAGATATCCCCTTCTAATCACGAAGACCTACCGAATTCCGTGTAGGGGCGGCTTTATGCCGCCTTCTTCTGTTTCTCTTCTTGCTCCGCCTCTGCGTTTCCTCCGCGCACTCTGCGTCTCTGCGTTAGCCTTCTCTTTCCTTCCTCGTTAACTCCCCACAAAAACAAAAAGCGGAGAAGCCCAACCGCGCCCCTCCGCTCTGATTCTTTTCCGAAAGCTGTAAGCTGTCGGCTCTCTTTCTACTCCATCGTCAGCACCACCCGAAACTCCGCCTTCCCGCTCATCATCCTCTCAAACGCCTCATTCACCTTCGCAAGCGGGTACTTCTCGATCATCGCCCGCACCCCCGTCTGCGCCGAAAATTGAAGCGTATCCTCCGAATCGATTGCCGTACCCGAAGGCCATCCCTGAATCTTCCGTTTCCCTATGATCAGCGTTGCCAGTGGTACCTCCAGTGGTTCCGACGGCACCCCAATCGCCAGCAGCTCTCCGCCCGGCTCCAATCCCCCCACCAGTTCCGACATCGCCTTCGCATTCGGCGCCGTCGCCAGAATCACCCTCGCCCCTCCCAACTTCTGCAACTCCTCGGCAGCATTCTTCGCGGCGCTGTCGATATATGCCCACGCCCCCAATTTCTTCGCCAGAGTCCCATTCTCCGGCCCACGCCCGATTCCCACCACGCGATAGCCAAACTTCGCTGCATACTGAATTCCCAGATGCCCCAACCCGCCGATGCCCTGCACCGCGACCAGCTCTCCCGGCCCAGCGCCGCTGTGCCGCAGCGCATTGAACGTAGTAATTCCCGCGCACAACAGCGGCCCCGCATCCGTCGCGTCGAACCCTTCCGGCAACCGCGCCACGGCTTCATGCCGCGCGATCATGTATTGCCCGTACCCGCCGTCGCGCGTCACTCCGTTAATCTGCTCGTTTTTGCAGGTGATAAATTCACCCCGCCGGCAAGACTCGCACACAAAACAATGCCCGCCATGCCATCCGGTCCCTACGCGTTCGCCCTTCTTCCACTCCGTCACGCCCGCGCCGACTTCATCAATCACTCCCGCCACTTCGTGCCCCGGCACGCGCGGGTACGTGATGAGTGGAAACGCCCCAAACTTCGTCGCCGCGTCGCTGTGGCAAACCCCGCAAGCCTGCACCTTGATCCGCACCTCTCCCGATCCCGGCACCGGAATCTCCCGCTCTACCAGCTCAAAATCACCGCCCGCTTTCCCTACCTGTGCCACAAGATTCTTCGCCATCTTTCCATTCTCCATTCTCTTAGCTGTTTTTTTGTGACTAAACGCTGAACAAACCAAAAAACCTGTCATTCCGAGGGCGTTTTCTGCCCGAGGAACTCTGCGCCATCGCGCGAACCTTGCGCGATGAATCTGCTTTTTCTCGACGTTCCGTCCAAAGCAGACTCCTGGCCTTGCCGGGGATCACACCTTCTTAATCCAGGCTATTCAACGATTCTTCGCGACTCCCGCTTCCGCATCCGGCGCTTTCAGCGAATTGTGCAGATTCAGGATCACCCATTTTCCGCTGCTGTCTTTTCTGCACATGGACATCCCGTGTCCCACTACGTGTTCCTGTGGCGCCGTGATCTCATATTCGTACGAATACCACAGCGCATCCCCAAAACTCTTTGCATCCCGCAGGTCCATCCTGTAGCAAAGGTTCGGGGCATACTTCATATAGCGCGCCTGCAGATACTCCACCGCTTGCTTGCGCCCGTGATACTCGCCATCCGGCGTGTACAGCACAATCTCCGGATCGAAGCACTCTTCCAGTTCCTTGGCCGCTCCCTGCCCAAACGCTTCCGCGCAATGATGCATGTGCGCTTCCATCTGCCCGTACATCGCCCGGGCATCCTGCTCTATCGGCGGCCCCATTGAAGCCACCTGCCGCTTCAAATCAATCGTCACCCCCATCTTATCCAGCAGGTCCACCCCCAGAATTCCGTCCACCCGGCCGCCGCATGCCTTCCCAATCGGACTCAAATCGATGGCAGGCAGCCGCAAATCCTTCAGCCGGTGACTCCCCAGCGCCAACTCCGGCAGTCGCACTTCGCGCGCGCTAGTCGCCGCCGTTCCGCTCCACGAACTTACCTCGATCTCCTTCGTCCCGCCCGGTGCGAACGAACGCAGATTCAGAATCGTAGTCGCACCTGTATCCAGCAGGAACCGCATCTCGCCCCCGCCTATCTTCACTCGCACCACCGGAAGCACGTCGCACTTCTCAATCGGAATTTCGTCTGAATTGTCGGAATTCTTCGCAGCCGCGCTGTCCTGGCCCCACGCACCGCCGCACACCAACAGCCCGCCAACCACAAGCATGGCTATGTTCGGCAAACGCATACACTCCCCCGCCACCTTCTGTCCAATCGGATGCGCCGCCACAATCCTAGTTACAAATTTCTTCCAAGTTACCCGGCGCCATCTACCTGCCCTGACGGCATCCTGCGAAGAGTGCTTATCGATCTCACCCTTCTATTACAATTTCATGAACATGTCTCTCTTCTCTCCGCCCCGCTGGTGTACACTCCCTCTTGCTACAAGTCCACTACCCGGCGCGCACCGCCAGGCGCGCCCTTTGAGGTCCGCTTGCTATCCCAAGGCAAGTTCCCCAAGCTCCTCATCGCCCTCGCCCTACTCGTAGCGGCGCTCCAATTTCTTGACCTCGTCGCCGCGCGCAACCCAGCAACTCGTCTGTTCTTCTCCAACTCTCTCGATTTCTCCATCGTCTTTCTCGCCGCGCTCGCCTCCGCCTATGCTGCCCTCCGCTCGCAAGCCTATGCGCGCCAGTTGTGGACTCTCCTCACCATCGCCCTCTCGCTTGAAGCCCTCGCCCAGGCCACCACCACCTTTTACCAAAGTTTCGTCCCCGGCTCATCGCACATGCCGATTCCTTCTGACATCCTCTTTTTCGTCTGGACTGCTCCGGTTGTCATGATGTTTCTTCCCGCCGCCGACGAAAAATCCCGTGGCTGGGATTGGCTCCGCATTTTGGACTTCGCCCAGATCGCCATCCTCGCCCTCACCGCCTACCTCTATTTCTTCTACTCGCCTTCTCGCTGGCGCCTCGATTCTTCCAATCTTCCCAGCCAGATCCTCATTCTTTATATCGTCCGCGACGCCGCCATTTCCCTCGGATTCTTCTATCGCTCGCGCAGATCCTCTTCCCCCGGACTTCGCTCCTTCTCGCTCGGCCTCTGCTTTGTTTTCCTGCTCGCCTCTCTCTCCGACGCGGATTTTCTCCTCACCATCAAAACTGCACTGGGCGCCGCCAGTTGGGGCGATTTTCTATTCCTCATCCCCTGGCTTGCCGTAATTTTTCTCGCTGCCGTCTGGCCGCGCCGTGGTCAGCAGTCCATCGCCGAACCGGTCTCCCCTTTCGGCGATCTCGCTGTCACTCACGGCTTTCCCGTTGTCATTCCCCTTCTCGTTCTGTTCATGGGGCGCTCCCTTGCCCGCGATCAAATGGCCTTCGCCTGGCTTGCCATCGTAGCCTCGTTTGCCTGCTCCTCCGTCCGCCTCATTCTCACCAATCGCAGGCAGCGCCGCGTTTCCGATGAACTTCTCCACACCGAGCGCGCCCTCGCCCACTCCGAGCACCTGCTCTCCTCCGCCTTCCGCTCCAGCCCCGACGGCTTTGCCATCAACGTCTTCCCCGACGGCTCCTACCTCGACGTCAACGACGGCTTCACCCGCCTCACCGGATATTCCCGCGCCGAAGTCCTCGGCAAGACTCCGCTCGAACTCAGTCTTTGGACCGAACCCGCGCGTCGCGCCAAGGTGCTCTCCGAGCTCCAGGAGCGCGCGGAAATTCGCGACGTCGAATTCTCCTTCCGTACAAAATCCGGCCAACTTCGTATCGGCCAGCTTTCCGGCTCTCTCCTCGAACTCGATGGCCGCCGCTGCGCGCTCGTCGTCGTCCGAGACATCACGGAACAGCGTCGCGCGGGCGACGCCCTCCGCGAAAGCGAAGAGCGCTTCCGCTCCTTCGTCGAAAACCTCCACGTCGGCATTGTTTCCTGTGACTCCCAGGCTCGGATTCACTACACCAACCCGGCTGCCCTCAATATGTTCGAAATGAAAGTCGATCAGGTAATCGGCAAAACCGAAGTGGAACTCGGTTTGGAAGTTCTTCGCGAAGATGGCTCGGTCCTCCCCGCCTCCGAAGGCTTGATCCCCACCGTCGTAGCTGTCCGGCGGCCTATCCACAATCGTGTTATCGGCTGGCGCCACCTGCCCTCCCAAAAAACTATCTGGACCCTTCTCGACGCCGTTCCTCAGTTCAACTCCTCCGGCGAAGTTTCCAACATCCTCGTCTCGCTCACCGACCTCTCCGAGCAACGCCGCGCCACCGATGCCCTCCGCGAAAGCGAAGAGCGTTTCCGCACACTCGTCCGCGATATTCACGCTGGAGTCATCCTCACCACGCCCGATGGCAACTTTGAATTCGCAAACCGGGCAGCGCTCGAGATGTTCAACGTCGCAAATGAGCAGGTCATTGGCCACACAGCCGACGAACTCAATATCGTTCCCATTGACGATCAAGGACGCGACATTCCTTACTCCGATCGCCCGATCCCAACCGTCCTCCGCACCAAGCATCCTCTTCGCAAAGCTACCTTGGGCTACCGCATTCCGGGCAACCCGGAAATCGTCTGGATCTTCGGCAACGCCACCCCCCAGTTCAATCCCGATGGCTCCCTTCTCCGCGTCATCGCCACCTTCACCGACATCACAGACCTCAAAAACGCCGAGCGCGCCATCCACCAGCTCTCCACCGAACTCCTCAAGCTTCAGGACGAAGAGCGCCGCCGCATCGGCCGCGAACTTCACGACGGCATGGCCCAAACTGTTCTCGCCGTCAACCTCAGCCTCGCCCAACTCCGCCAATCCGCGCAGCCTCTCAACGCAGCCTCCAACCGCGCCCTCGAAAAAGCCCGCGAACTCCTCCAGCAGATGTCTCGCGAAATCCGCACACTCTCCTATCTCCTCCATCCTCCCCTGCTCGACGACCTCGGTCTCGTCTCCGCCCTCAAGGAATACGTCAACGGCTTCGGCGAACGCAGCGGTATCGCAACATCTCTCGAACTCCCTTCCAGCTTTCGCCGCTTGCCCCAGATGGCAGAGACCGCATTCTTCCGCATCACCCAGGAAAGCCTCGCCAACATCCAGCGCCACTCTGGCAGCAAGCGTGCCCGCGTCCTGCTCCGCGAAGACCCCGAATGCGTCATCCTCGAAATCACCGACTTTGGCAGCGGCATGCCTGCTCCTTCAAACGGCGCACCTCATCGCGGCCAGCCCCGCCTTGGTGTCGGCATCCCCGGCATGCGCGAACGCATGGCCCAGCTCGGTGGCTCGCTCGAAATCGATTCCAGCGCCGCCGGCACCACCGTTCGTGCAAGAATTCTTTTCTCGGCTCCGGTTCTCAAGGACTCCCTCTATGCCCCCACTTTCCATTCTGATCGCGGATGATCACGCCGTTGTCCGCGCCGGCCTCCGCACTCTCCTTGAATCGCGCCCCAGTTGGGAGATTTGCGCCGAGGCCGCGGACGGCCGCGACGCCGTCGAAAAGGCCGCAAAGCACAAGCCGCGCATCGCCATCCTCGACATCGGCATGCCTCTTCTCAACGGCGTCGAAGCCACCCGTCACATTCGCAAAGCCTCCCCTTCCACTGAAATTCTTATCCTCACCATGCACGAGTCCGACGACCTCGTTCAGCAAGTTGTTGAAGCCGGCGCCCGCGGCTACATCCTCAAAGACGAAGCCGACCGCGTCCTCCTCGACGCCGTCCAGGCCCTAAGCCAGCACAAACCGTTCTTCTCCTCGCGCGTCTCCGAAGCCGCTTTCACCTCCGACGCCTCCGACAACGCCAAATCCTCCCGCTCCCGGCTCACCCCGCGCGAACGCGAAATCCTCCAACTTCTCGCCGAAGGCAAAAGCAACAAAGAAGTAGCCAGCCTCCTCAACATCAGCGTCAACACCGCCGAAGCCCACCGCGCCAACATCATGCTAAAACTCGACTTCCACTCCCTCGCCGAACTAGTCATGTACGCCATCCGCAACAACATCATCCAAACCTAACCCCAGTAGCACAGGCATTCCTGCCTCAGCGTTTCTCCTCGATGTCCTTGCTCTCCTCCACGCCTTGCTAATGTAGGGCCCGCCTTCTGAGGCGGGCTTCTCTTCTCCGACTCCGTCATCCCGCCTGCCCTGAGCGAAGCCGAAGGGACCGGAGTGGCCGGTTTTATCTTCCGCGCCGTCCGCGGCGCGCCGGCCACGAAGAGGAGGGACCTTGGCAACCAACTCCGCGTCTCAACAAATCCACGTGCGCCGCGCCCTCCCCGCCTCCTGCTATCACTTCGCGGCTATCTGCTATCTCTCTTGCTTGCCCCCTCCCCCTAGTGAATATTCACTACGCAATCTCCCTAATACCCTTCCCCCTTCCATTCCCCCAATATGAACGTGCATTAACAATGGAGCAGCAATGCCGCACATCTCCCCAATCCGCGTCCTGGTAGCCGATGACTCACCCACCGCCCTTCGGTCCGTCTGCGACTACCTCGATTTCGCCGGCGGTCTCGAAGTCGTCTGCACCGCCAGCGACGGCATGAACGCCGTCCAACTCGTTGCGCAACACCAGCCGGACCTGGCCTTGCTCGATTTCCGTATGCCGCGCCTAAACGGCCTTCAAGCCGCCAAGGAGCTCCGCCGTGCACACCCGTCTCTGCGCGTAATCATTTATTCCGAAATCCAGGGCACCACGTTGGAAGAAGAATGCCGCAATCACGGCGCTGACGGCTACGTCTCCAAAGGCCGCCTGCCCGACGGCCTGCTCCACGAAATTCGTCGCCTGTTTCCGGATTCTCTTTTGTAGCGGCCGCCTTCTGAGGCGGGCGCTTTTCGCGGTGCTGTTGGTTTGTATCAGCAAGCTGGATCTCAGCCCCCAGCGTTTCTCGCAGTCGGCCAAGCCGCCTCGCCAACGGCTTTATTTTAAGTCTGAGGAGTGTTTAGCAAGACCGATGTCCACCTCTGGTTCTCAAATTCTTTTCCTGGGCGAATTGCCCTTCTGGCTGAAAATCTGCCAGTCCATTCTGGAGGCCCCGGCTTCCTCGTTTCAATTTTCCCGCGCCCATTCCCTCAACGATGCGGTTCGCCGCCTCAATTCCGAACAGTGGCAAGCCCTTCTTCTCGATCTCAGCCATCCGTCCGCTCAGGAGCTTCTAGCCGCCCGGAAGCTCCATGACGGGCTGGATTCCCTTCCCATCGTCGCCCTTCTCCCGATCTCCGATCCGCAATTCCACCAGGCCGCCGCGCAAGCCGGCGCCGCTTCCTCTCTCCTGCTCTCCGAACTCAACGTAGCCTCTCTGCAACACGCTCTCGTCACCGCTATCAACACTGAAACTCTTCGCAATTCACCCAGAAAGGTAAGCCCGATGTCTTTTCCGTTCGAACATAATTCCTCCGACCATCTCCCCGCTAACAAACTCGACGCCATTTCCCACGCTGTCAACAATCTCCTATGCGTCATCAGTGCCAACGCCGACATCCTCACCGACCAGCTCGACGCCACGCACAACGCCACCCGCAGCCTAACCCAAATCAAAAAAGCCACCAAAAACGCTTCCGACCTAATCCGCCTCCTAAAAACCCCCTGATGAACACTGTAGGGGCACGATAAATCGTGCCCTCTTGGGTTCCCTCTCCTTCCTCTTCTCTGCGAATCTCCGCGACCTCTGTGCCTCTGCGGTATCCTTATCTCTCTTTTCTCCTCTACCTCCTCCTCGTTTTGACTTCCATCTCGCTTCTCCTCTACTCTTCCCACATGCCCACCACCAACCGTCAATGGCTCCTGGCCAACCGTCCCACCGCCCTAATCACCCCCGACGTCCTCCAGCTAACAGACTCCCCAATCCCAACCATCAACGAAGGCCAGGCTCTGGCCAAAGTAAAATATCTCTCCATCGACCCCACCATGCGCATCTGGATGACCGACTTCCCCCAGTACATGCCTCCGGTCCAAATCGGCGAAGTCATGCGCGCCTTCGGCCTCGCCGAAGTCATCGAATCCCGCCACCCCAATTTCAAGAAGGGCGACAAAGTCTCCGGCCTCACAGGACTCCAGGAATACTGCGTCCTCGCCGGCGAAGGAAAAGGCGCCTTCCAGAAACTTCCCAGCATCCCGTTCCTCTCCGATACCAATTTCCTAAATCTCCTCGGCATCAACGGCCTCACCGCCTACTTCGGTCTCCTCGAAGTCGGCCAGCCTAAATCCGGCGAAACCCTCGTCGTCTCCGCCGCCGCCGGCGCCACCGGCAGCATCGTCGGCCAACTCGGCAAAATCCACGGCTGCCGCGTAGTCGGCATCGCCGGCACCGATGAAAAATGTAAGTGGATTAAAGACGATCTCGGCTTCGACGCCGCCATCAACTACAAGCATCCCGATTGGAAAGCCCAGCTAACCGCCGCCACTCCCCAAGGTGTCGACATCAACTTCGAAAACGTAGGTGGCGAAATCATGCACGCCGTTCTCGACCGCATGAATCTCCACGGCCGCGTCGTCGTTTGCGGCCTCATCTCCGGCTACACCACGCACGATCCCAATCTCGTTGGCTTCGGCCAGCTCATCATCAAGCGCCTCCGCGTCGAAGGCTTCCTCATCATGGATTACATTCCAAAGTTCATGGACGCCGCCCAGAAACTCGGCATGTGGAAAATGACCGGCAAACTCAAAAGCCGCGAAACAATTGTGAAAGGCCTCGAAAAAGCCCCCGAAGCCATCAACATGCTCTTCCGCGGCGACAACACCGGTAAACTCATCGTCGAGCTCTAACCGCCCGGCTCCAGCAATATCTCCCAACCTCACCGTGCCCCACACGTCCGGTAATCCGGCTTGCCAGTAGTTATGGGGTGGGAATGCGTCTGCCACCCACCTATGGACGTAGCCATAAGGGGAATTACCCGAGGGGGAATTACATACTTCAAGGGATTTCCCCCATGCTGCGCCAATAGTATGTATTACCGGAATCTAGAAGATAGGGACCAGCCCCTGCACCGCGCGCGTGTGACCCATTCCCTGGCGCGGCGGGCTCAGTTTCGCTTGGAGAACGCATGGCCGGCCCGATCACGCAGCGCAGCCGCGGAAGAAGTAATCCCCGGAACCTGGCAACGAGCCCATTGGCTAAACGGCGGGCACGCGATGATTTTGCTCTGTTCGCACAACTTGCGATACGCCTCACATCGGGTCACACCTTCAGAAGTAAACTGGGCAGCTGCGGGTCAAGATTGGGCCTAGTCGTACTCCTTGACAGAAACAAAGCGCGAAGCTATAAGCGCGCAATGATGCGATGGACGCGAGTCGCGTTGGCTCTGCTCGTTGCCTTCACAATTGCGTACATTCTGATCACCCCGGATCTCAGTGATGATGTTGACGGGGTCCTCGGACCAAATCATCCTACCCTGGCGCATAAGATGCCTGAGGTCTCACTCCCGAATTCCCAGATTCCTGTAGCTGTCCTGTTCCCCCTGTTCAACCTTCCTCGTTGCACTCGACATTTGGCTGCCGTGGAATTGCTCGATGTCATCTCTGTTTGTCGCTGCTAGTTCTTCTCTCCTCGCTTAAGAGGCAAATATCTTCTCCAAAAGGTTACTGGCCCACTCTCAGGTGGGCGGAACGCCGGGCTAAATCCCGCGCATGAGGCTCTAAGCCTCGTTGGGAGACATTGATATGCCGGATGGAGTGAACGATCGGAGTAGCCACCAGGCGTTCGAGTTTCTGTCGGGCCTTGAGAGCAAGCTTCAGGCATCCCAGCGTCAACCGCTGGTCCTGAGCGAAGCAGTTCCTGAACAACTGTCTGTCCGCCCGAGTCCCCTGACTGCAAGCCCCCTGACTGCAAGCATTGTTTCAACCCCCGCTGAAGTCCTCGACTTCACGGCGTTTGTGAGCAGTCTGGCGCCAGAACCGGGGATGCTGTCCCCACGATTTTTCCTGGCATCGCTCTTGCCGCGATTTTGCAGACCCTGCGTGGTGGTGGTTTCCCAAGGGAGCAAGGTCGCAGGACTGCTCTATACTCGAGAGCGCGTGGTGGCGGGAATCCCGACCGGCATCGTGCTCGGGGACGATACCCTTGGCGCTATGATCGTGGCCCGCCCAGAGGAAACTGAATCCGTCATGCAGTGCGCCGTGCAGGCTCTGCTTAAGCACAAGACTGCACTTAGGTTCCGCGTTGCTTCGGATCACCTTGCGCTCCTGCAGGCACAGACCGCCAAGGCCAACGCCGAAATCCATTTTTTCAGTCAAGAATTCCATGCCCATCTCGAACTGCCACGAACTTACGACGGGTTTCTAGCTAAGTTCCGGAGCCATACCCGCCACAACTTTTGCCGCTATCGTCGGAGGAGCGAGTTGGCAGGCAATGAATTCTGCCCTGACCTGTCATTTACAGAATTCTGCGTTGCAGCGCAGGGGCTGTTTCCAAAAGAGGCCCACGCGAGGCACGAATCGAATTTTCGCCAATGTCTTGCCATGATTGAGGCAATGCCCTCTCGAATCCTGATTGGATTGCGTCGAAGCACCGGCGAATGGGTCAGTCTCGCGGGTGGCTGGTATGCTGGTGATCGCGCCGTCCTCAACCTGCAGTTGAATGATCGTACTTGTGTGCGAGAGTCCGTCTCGCTCGTATTGCGATCCTATTTGATCGAGCAGCTGATCAATCGAGGGATCCGGGAAGTTATTTTTTGGGCAGGGACCTCGGCACCGCTTAGTTATTACATTACTCACCGCGAGGAATACATGACGTATGTGGATTCCCGGTCGCATCCCTGGCGTCTCGTCCGGCTGGCCTGCGTTACGCTCGCCAAACTTGCTCCGGCTACATTTGGCAAGTGGCTGAAATGGGACGCGCCCGACGTCAACGGGAACACAGAGCAAAAGGATTCCTCGTAAGATACCGGCAGGCTCAAAGATCGCCAAACCCTCGTCAAAGGCCTCGAAAAAGCTCCCGAAGCCATCAACATGCTCTTCCGCGGCCACAACATCGGCAAACTAATCGTCGAGCTCTAATCGCCCTCTCAGAGACGCCTCTAAATTCAGTAATCCCAAGGGGACTGTGTTGTCACTACTCCGAGCCCGAAATCCCCCGCGCAGTGGGCCGCAGTCGGATCAAAATTGTAGCTGAAGTTGAAACTGTTTCCGCTTGGCAAAGCGGTGAGAACAGCTTCGTTCGCCGAATCGGTCAGACTAAACGCCTCACCAATCGCTCGCCCCGACAGGGTGAGAGAACTGATACACGGTGAATTCATGATGGTCGCCGTTCCAGTTAGGTTGAAGCTGTTATCTTGTGTAAGCGTAATCAAAATGGTTGGAGCGATCGCCAGGGGGTTCGAACTCGAATTGAACGTCCCGCTGTACGCTCCACTCAGCGCGCTCACCGAAAATGCACTCCAGGTGCCGGTGTCGTTCACACTGTCGGTGTAGGTCCCGGCGAGAGCCGTTCCCGCCGCGGTGCCAACCATCGTCACGGTATCGGCTCCTGCCGCACTCGGGAAGAAAATCGTCATCGTAACATTCGCTCCGTTTACGGTTCCGCTGGGAGTAATGGAAACGCCCCCAGCATTATTGCCTTCGCATTTTGATAAATCATTTGAGAGGCAGACGAGCGTACTTGCCGCCCCCGTAATTGCCGCTCCGGTTTGCGTGAAATTTGTATAGATATTTGTCGTCTCGTGCCCATTGTTGGAGGTCAGCACCAGATTGTATTGCCCGGTGATGCTGGCATTTGGGATCGCCGGGGCGGGGGGCGGAGGAGACGTCGAGCCGCCGCCGCATCCCCCCACAAGCAAGCCAAACAGAAATATTATTTTAATGTCGGCTACCGCTTTTCTATTTTTTCGCAATTTAGATGTTTCCCCCGTCGGCATTCTCACCATCACCGCTCACCGTTCCCGTGCCGTGGTCATGGCTAATCTGCCCGACACGCTGTCCGTGCAGTGACTGCGCACCATTCTGCAGCACGAAGTCCGCGACGTTCTGGCCGATCACGTTGCCGTCCAGGCACGAATTCCGGAAGTGAATGCCACCGAAGACGCGAGCATTGTCAACCTCTAGCACGGCTTGGGAAAAACTTGGGAACGAACGAAGAACGCCGGTGATCTTTTCGGAGTCCACCGTGAACGAAGCGTTGTCGCCAAAAATTGCGGCCAGGATCCCGGCGGCTGCGGCGCTGACAGTGGCATGCCCCGATGGGTATTCAGGGAAATTGGGCGTGATTCCCGGCGGTACAGTTTGCAGCAGGGGTATCCATGCAGGGTCCGCAAGTGTCGCCGGATTGCCATCGAGATCCGCCAGAACGATCGCGGTTATGGGCCTCCAGAATACGTAGTAATATTTCCCATCCCAGCAGGCGATCGCAGCATCAGCCATCGCAACACTCAGCAAACCAAACAGATGCGCATTGTCGGACAGCGTCAAATGGCGTTCGACGGAGATCGCCCTGGCAGCCTCGCTCCAAAGACGCGCAGGATTTCCATTCAAGAACAGGGCCAGCTCGGTCTGATCTGCGGTTCTTGGTGAACCGGCGGCGATTCCCATCGTTTTCACCTCGTTGAAGACAGCTGTGTAGTGATCGCTCGTCAAGGCTGGCGGACCGGCAGTGCGGAATTGGCTGGGTGAATTAATCACCCACGGGGTCATGTGCGCAAACTGCGGCACGGCGCCTGGCGTAAAATCCGGTGGCGTCGGGCGCCACTCGCCAATCGCCAGTCCACCGACAAACGGTGGAGGGGTCGGCGTGAAACCATCCGTGCTGCGCCAGGCCATGATGTCATTCGCGACCGTCTGGCCCCACTGTACGCCGAGTGCTATGGATTGGCTGTTCTCCGTCGCCGAGCCCGAAGCAATGCCGGCGAGGGACACCTGAAGGCTTGCATCCAGCGCGGTCTTCTGCGAAGGGAACAGCACTACAAGCGTGGCGTAAGCGGCCTGAACCGCTGCCGCCCGTTTTGAGGCTCCCCTCGGAGCGGCAAAGTCAACGTGAATAGGAGTGAACCGGCGTTCGATTCCGTTCACCGCGTCGAACACTGCTGCTTCCACAATCGCTGCCACACGGGTTGAAACCACGGGGCTGGTTTTGGCGTTCAGTACAGTCTGCACCATGATTTGGTTCCAATCGGTCACCTCATCGGCTTGTAAACCACTCGGTACAGCAGCAGCGATGACCAATACCATCAAAGCGATCTCGAGCACCGCAGCACAACACGACCTGGCAATACGCCTTTCGAAGACAACCATTTTGATTCCCTCCTTTACGTCTGTTTTCGCCGTTTCCACTTGAGCGGTGGCCCATCTCGCAAGATTTCAGGCGGGGTTCTTCATCAGCTCATCGTCCGCCCGCTTGTACATGGTGGCCCGAAGTGTCGGCTTGTTCAATAAACAGATCAATTCACTACGCATCTACGCCAGGTCAACTGCGCGTCTACATCCAAGCCTCTTGGATTCAGTGGATTGGCCCCATTGTTACGTATATTACCGGTAGCCACTTGACCGTGTTATGCTCCCCGAGCGGTTGACGGTCTTGCCAAATCCGATCCAATCCTCGCATCTCCGGCGGTTTGATCAGTTCGAGCTGAACCTGCGCACTTCGGAAATCTACAAACAGGGCAAGCGCGTAAAGTTGCAGGACCAGCCGTGTCAGGTCCTGGCGCTGCTGACCGAACGTCCCGGCGAACTGGTCACTCGGGAAGAGTTGCAAAAGAGGCTCTGGCCAAACGACACATTTGTGGACTTCGATCACGGCGTGAATATCGCCATCAATAAGCTGCGCGACGCTCTTGGCGATTCTGCCGAACACCCCCGCTTTATTGAGACTCTTCCGCGCCGCGGATACCGCTGGCTCGCGCCGATTGAGGGCGTCGCAGATATTAATTCCAAGGCACAAACCACCGCCTCCGTGGACGCAACGCCAGAGGCGTCCTCAACACCCGCCGGCTCCACCACTGAGGCTCCTCAGACCAAACTCCGGCTGCGGCCGGCAATAACAATGTCCGGACTCGCGTTCCTCCTCGTGCTTGCGCTGTTGATCTCATTCGATGTAGGCAAGTCTAGGACTCGATTGCTGAGCAGCGCCGCTCCCCCGCGCATACAGTCCATCGCTGTGCTTCCCTTGGAAAATCTTTCCCACGAACCCGAACAGGAGTATTTCGCGGATGGCATAACTGAGGAACTGATTACCAGTCTTAGCAAAATCGGAACGCTCCATGTCACCTCGCGCACCTCCGTCATGCAATACAAGCGGACAAACAAGTCGTTGCCGCAGATCGCGCGCGAATTGAACGTTGATGGGATCGTCGAAGGGACGGTGCAACGCTCGGGTGATCGCGTGCGCATCACCTCGCAGTTGATTCATGCCCCAACTGACCACCACCTGTGGGCGGGCACTTACGATCGGGAATTGAAAGATGTGTTGGCGCTGCAGGATGAAGTGGCCCGCGCAATTGCCAACGAAATCAAAGCTACGCTGACGCCGCAAGAGCAGAAGAGCCTGACAGCTATCCGTCCTGTCAATCCCGATGCTTACGAGGCGTATCTCAAAGGCCGCTATTATTGGAACAAGCGAACTGCTGATGGGATCAGGAAGGCCTCCGAATATTTCCAGCAGGCCATAAATAAGCAGCCTAATTACGGCCCGGCTTACTCAGGCCTGGCCGACTGTAACAGTGGGCTTGCATGGCACGGCTTTGCCTCGCCCGCGGAAGCATTGCCCAAAGCAAAGGCCGCGGCGCTTAAGGCCGTTGAGATCGACCCCGCATCCGGCGAAGCGCACGCCTCCCTCGCCCTTGTGCTTTCCCATCAAAGGAGCTGGGCTGCGGCGGGAAATGAGTTTAAGCGCGCTCTGGAGTTGAGCCCGGGCTATGCAAACGCGCATCATTGGTACGGAGATTACTTATCGGTTTTGGGCCGGCATGGAGAGGCGCTTGCCGAAGCGAAGCGGGCATTCTCGCTCGATCCCCTCTCGCCCATGATCAATACTTGGTTGGGGTATCGCTACTACGACGACCGGCACTTTGACGAAGCAATCGAGCAAGGTCGTAAAATCCTGGACTTCGACCCAAGTTTTGCCGCCGCTCATCTCCTGCTCGGCCAGGCATACTTGCAAAAGGGGTTACAAGCTCAGGCAATCTCGGAATTGCAAAATGCAACTGCCCTTTCCGGAGACAGTCCGAGTTACATGGCCGAATTGGGTGTCGCGTACGCCGTGTCCGGGAAAAAAGTGGAAACTCTGAGCGTCATCAACCAACTGCGAAAAGTTGCCAGGCACAGCTATGTTTCGTCCTATGGCTTTGCGCAGATCTACGCTGCGCTTGGCGACAAACAGAACTCAATAAACTATCTTCAATCTGCGTACGAAGAAGGGGCCGTTTGGATGCAATACCTCCAGGTCGATCCAGTTCTCGACTCGGTGCGCTCCCAGCCGCGTTTTCAGGATCTAGTGCGCCAAATGGGCCTCCAGCCTTCTCCAGGCATCCATTAGCCTCGCCGCCTTCCCCAATACCGTCAAACCATCGTCAAAAGCTATTCAGATTAAGAAAAGCAGCCGGCTTGCGCCGCCACTGTCACTCGGGCACGCCGGCTTTTCTCGGTCCTTCCAGAACAGCCAACGTCTGAAGAAAGGAAAGCAGCTCTTGCGTAATGACTGTTCGCTTAGGGCCTTCCTCCTTGAGGATGGTTCTCTGCGGTCGGAGCGCCCTGATGGGGTTGCTGATGGCTCTGGACGTTCTGCTGCTGTGAAGCGTGCTTCTGCTCAAGTTGCTGCGTTTGCTGAGTGTGGCGCTGCTCCATCTGCTGTTGTTGGGGGGCGCTGGTACTTTTCTTCGCAGCTTGTTGGTGCTCTCTTTCCTGCTGCTGCTGCAGCTGCTGGTGCTCCTGATTTTGTTTGGCGGCTAGCTTTTCCTGCTGTTGTTGATATTTCTGATCCACTCCGGCTTGGCCGGTCGTCGGCGCCGTGTAATTGTGGGGCTGAACTTCGCTGGCATGCGCGTTGGCAGTGGCACGTTCCGCGCTGTTGTTTGCGGGACGAGTTTCATTCGCAGTCGCGGTCCGCTCAGGTGCTTTGTACGGAGCACCGGCTTCCCGGGCAGGTACCGCGCTCCCCTTAAAGTCTCCCGGCCTGGAGGTCGCTGCGATAGGAGGCTTGCCCTGATTCGAGGATGCGCGTAACTCCGGATTCGAACGAGCTTGTTGCATGTGCTGGTTTTGTGCCGCAACCGGGCCGGTGTGGCGTTCCTTATCGTAGGTCTGTTCCTGTGCCGACGGCCGCTCATTGACGCCGCCATTGCCGCCATTGTAGCTCACGCGGTTTTCCGAGTTGTTTTCGACCCTGGTGTTATAGGTGTTGTGAATGTTCTCGTTGTTTATGCGATTTACCGAGGTGTTGTAATAAAAACGATTGTTTTCCCACCGGCCGCCTTCATAGCCGCGACCACCATATCCGAATCCGTAATTGATCCCGCCATAATATCCAACGTGCGGTCCCCAATATCCTTCATGAAAGAAAAACGCGCTGCCGGCCCATCCCCAGTATCCGGGCGTCCAAAGGTAGCCGAGTTCAGGGGCTTCGACCCAGGTGCCGGGTGTCCAGTAATAGTCGTCACCGTCCCCGTCCCAAGCCCAATAACCGGGGGTCCAGATGTAGCCGTCCCCGGGACAAATGGGTTGCTCATAAACGGGGAGCGCCGGCGGTCCAAAAGCTACAGAAATTCCGATTTGAGCAAAGGAAGCAACCGAAAGAGCCATCAACAGGACTGCGAAAAGCAACGAACGAATTACAGCGAAGGTACGCATCGTGCCATCTTCTTTCTGCCCGCTCATATTTCTTGCCCAGTAAAATGCTGGATTGTCTGGCGCGCTTTTGAGAGGCTTACATCTGATTGTTGCCCTACTCCTGGGCCGGCTACTGTCCAAAAGTAGACATGAGCGGAATGACAGCCGATTTTGCTGACGTGGTAGCAGCACCGCGTAACACTCGGCCGCGCAGGTCGATGCAAGGAGCCATTTTTGAAACTATCCGTCTCCCAACTCCCCGACGGCCTTTCGCTCGACCACCCCGCGTGGGCCGACCTCCTCCGTCGAATTGAAATCGATCGCCCAGATATTGCCGTCTTGAACGAAATGCCGTTCGGCCCGTGGATCGCGAACCACGAAACTTTCGATCCCGCTCTCGCAAAAGACAGTGTGGAGGAACACGAACGCGCCCTCCCGGTTCTGCTGAATATGGCAGTGCCGGTCCTCAGCTCTCGTCCCGTCCCGGGAGCTCAAAAACTCTCCAATGAGTCATTCCTGATTACCGGCGGTCGCTACCAACCAATCCACCACAAACATTTTTTCCCGCATGAGCCGGGCTTTTTCGAAGACGCGTGGTTCGCCCCGCAACTCCCCGGCTTCAACGTCATCGAACACCGCGGCCTGAAAATGGGTGTGCTGCTCTGCACCGAACTCATGTTCAACGAATGGGCCCGCCACTATCGTCGTCAGGGTGCTCGCGTAATCGTAGTGCCGCGTGCCAGCGGTGCTTCGCCCAAGTGGTACACGGCTGCTTCGATGGCCGCCATCGTCTCCGGCTGCTACGTCCTCAGCTCCAACCGCGCACCTGCCGAGAATGATCAGTCTTCGAATTTTGGTGGGCGTGGCTTTGCCTTCTCGCCCGCCGGAGAATTGTTGGCAGAGACCTCGCCCTCAAATCCTCTCGTCAGCATCGACATCGACCTCACCCTCGTCGACGAAGCCCAACGCGACTACCCCTGCTACGTCCGTGAACTCTAGCTCTGAAACTCCTCGCCATCCGTCAAAACAACTCAACCCTCCGATGGTCCAGAGCAAACATAGTCGCCGCAGTTCTTCCCGAATCCTGCCGTCAAGGTATCCTGAGGGTCGTCCGCTTCTCCAGCAAAGCCAATTTCTGCTCGTGACTCATGGGCTCCCACGGGACAAGTTTCTCGGCAAGCACATCCATTCTGTGAAATAGGGTTAACTCCAGGAAAAGCCCCAGAAAATCCATGTCCCGGAAAACCAGCGATCCCGCATCTCTCATCCTGTCTCGAAGCCGCTCAAAATGGACCGGCATCTCACTCCAGTGAAGGCTGGCACGGTGATGATGGCAGAGGTGGTATCCTTCATTTAGAAAGTTCACTTCATCCACAACTGTCACGGTATTCGTAAAATAATCCTCAGGATTGTCCGGATCGCAGAAAGCGTGCTGTACCCATGCGGTGATTGCGTTGATGAAATTCATGCACAGGAGTGGAACCAGCACGAACAAGATTCCAATCCTCCAGTCGTAAATAAAGACCGCCGTGAAGTATGCGTAGTAGCTAGCCATCCCCCACAGCATGCGTCTGCGGTTCTTTTCATCGCCTCTCGCTTTGAAGTAGGCGTAGGGAGCAAGCCCCAGAACCGTCCAGATGTTGTCGGAGAGATACCACAAAAAGTCCATTCGGCTCGTTCGATCGTAGCCCCTATTGTTCCGAGTATCGTCGGGCCCGCTGTTCTCTCTATGGTGAAGACACACATGAGCCGTTCGCCCCAGTTCCGGAGCGTTTCCATACAAATACCCTAGAAAAAATTCAAAGTACCGGCCGAAAACCTTGTCGTATTTCCCCGAAAAGTAGCCGTGGCGCCGGTGCGCTTCCACGTGGCTGGCGCTGAACATCCTCACAAATCTCTGGAACCTGACACCGTAAAGAGAAAGATAGAAACCGATCACCAGCAGCAGCCGGGGTTTCCCTAAAATAAGTTGGACCGCGAAAATGGGGACAGCGGTAAGAGTAAGGGAGACCATCACCCGTAACGCGGGCGTATCGCGTTGGTCCTGTAGAACTACTTTCCCCAGCCGCTCGAGGACCAGGTCGTATCCACGCGAGATAAACTTATAGGCCTCGCGCAGCGGACGGACCTTCCCAAGAAGTCTGGCTACACCATCGCACCCGAAGGAAAGTACGGCTACGGGCAACACAGCAACGGCGCTTGCCAAGCCCATGAGGACTGCCAACCATCGAAACAGGATCCGGAGCTTGGAACCCGTTCCAAAACTCATCGCCATCGAGGCGTGATTTATCTCTGCGTTTTCAATCTCCATTTAAGCACCGTGCCCCCACGGTTTGGTTTGTGAACACGCGTCGACATCTTAGGCTGCAGTCCGCAAGTGAGTCAACATGTCACACTGTTCGATATTTCGCAGAGCCTCCAGCTGTTTTTGATATATCCTCGGCCTGCTGTACCATTCTTCCGGGTACCAGCCATCCGAAAACACAATCTATGAGCACAACGCCATTTCACGAACAGTCGGCCAAGCCGCTACGCCACAACGATAAACGCAAAATTGTCGAGCATTATGATCTCGTAAGCCCTTATTACCAGTCGCTTTGGGGCAACCACATTCATCACGGCTATTGGATTCGCGGCGACGAATCGAAAGAACAGGCCCAACTCCAGCTCATGGAGCACCTCGCAGAGTTGGCAAATATCCAGACCGGCTCAACCGTTCTCGATATCGGTTGCGGATTCGGTGGCAGCAGTATTTACCTGGCACAAAAGTACAACGCGCACGCGACCGGCATCACCATTTCCCCTGTTCAGGTGGAAATGGCCCGGAAGGCGGCAGCTGCCGAACATCTGGACGCCCGCTTCCTCCTCATGGATGCCGAGGCTCTGGACTTCCCGCAGCCGTTCGACCTTCTTTGGTCTGTCGAGTCCATCTCCCACTATCACGATCGTCGGAGTTTCTTCGCCAATGCCGCGCGGTTTCTGAAACCTGGCGGTATCTTCGCCCTCACAGACTGGTTCAAGAAGCCTGGCCTTTCCCCTGCCCAGGAACAAAAATTTATTGAACCCATCGATCGGGGAATGTTCATTGAACTCGAAACGATGGACGATTACGAATCCTATCTCGTTGCCAGCGGTCTCGAAATCGTCCACAGGCAGGATTTGACCCGGCAGTGCGCGAAATCCTGGGATCTTGGCCTCGATATGATCCGCGACAAATCCCTTTGGATCCTTGCCGCAAAAATGGGAAAAGACTTCGTGGCCAATCTGCGCTCGTTCAAGGCAATGCGGGCGGGCTATTCGTCCGGTAATTTTGTATACGGGCTCTTCACCGCCCGGAAGCCTTTCTCCGCCAATCCCAAGTAACTCCAGTCAATGCGGTCAAGGCAATCCCTTTTGGAGGCCCTGAATGAAAAAGACGATTCTCCGCCTGGCACTGTCTTCGGTTGTTCTCATGCTCGTACTTCCATTCTCCTTCGCCGCCTCCGACTTCCCCAAAACCTCCGCCTGCCCCATCGACGGCGGCACCGCCCACTCCACCGGCAAAACCAGAAAAGGCATGCAGGCCGCCTGCACCGACGTCGAATACAAACACAAAGGCACCGACTACTCCGATCCCCGCCACCCGCAAAAATTCAACCACCTCTTCTGGGTCACCCACTGCACCGAATAATTTCACATTCACCTTTGTAGGGGCGGGGCTCGCCCCGCCCTCTTGGGTTTCTCTTTCTCCGCGATCTCTGCGTTAATTCTTCCTCTTCGAACAATCATCTCTCCCTGCACCCAATTCCCAACTCCAGCTATTTCGCGCTACAATCTCCACCCGTCGGCTGCCCGAAAGGGGGCTCCATCATGTCCACCTCCACCGGTATCCGCTGGCTGCGAGTCTTGCTCGCCGGATTCCTCGCCGAAGTCGCCGTAATCGCGCTCGTTATTCCCCTCGCTTTGCTCGCCGGCAAAAATACCCTCGCCTACACCGCACCTGCCGCCTCTTTCCTCGCCTGTTTTGTCTTCGCCATCTGGGTCGGCCGCAGCCTCACTTCCCAATTTGTCCTGCACGGCATCCTCGTCGGCGTCGCAGCCACTCTCATCTATGTCGCCCTCACTCGCGGCGGCCCCGAACCCCTCGCTTATCTCATCGCCCACGCATTAAAACTCCTCGGCGGCGCCACAGGCGGCCTCGTCGCCGCCCGCCGCCAAAAAACTTCTCCGCAAGTCCAATCGCCCGTCAAAGAAACCCAACCCTCATGATCCGTCGCTGCACCACCCAGGATTTCGCTCAAATTCACGCCATCATCAACGACGGCGCCCGCGCCTACAAAGGCATCATCCCCGCCGATCGCTGGACCGACCCGTACATGTCCACACACCAACTCCAGCATGAAATCGGCGAAGGTGTAATTTTCTGGGGTTACGAAGAAGGTTACGAAGCTGACGGCCAACTCTCCGCTGTGATGGGCATTCAACCCGTTCGCGACGTTACCCTAATTCGCCACGCCTACGTTCTCACCACCAGCCAGAAGCAAGGCATCGGCGCCCACCTGCTCACCCATCTGCGCGAACTCGCAACCGGCCCGATCCTAATCGGCACCTGGGCCGACGCCACCTGGGCCATCCGCTTCTACGAAAAACATGGCTTTCAATTAATTGCAGGACAGGAAAAAAACGATCTTCTGAAAAAATATTGGACCATCCCCGACCGCCAGGTCGAAACCTCCGTGGTCCTCGCCGACGCAACCTGGCGCAAGCTCAACCACAAATCCTCCGCCGCGCCATAAACGCGCTCTCAACGCAATCTCCTTGGCAGTTTCCTATGCGGCCTTCCGCTTCAGGGTAAACACGCGCAACCTCGACAACACCACCTGTTTCACCGACTCCACCGCCGGCGGAAAAATCTTGTACGGCACCACTTCGTCCGGCATCTTCTCCAACCCTTGCTCCAACCCGTGCCGCCACGCCACCCGCAATTCCGTGTTGATGTGCACAACATTGATTCCCGCCGCGATCGCCTTCCGCAAATCCTCGTCGTCCGTCCCCGATCCACCGTGCAGCGTCATGAACGTCCCCGCCGCTTTCTTGATTGCCGCGATTCTCTCGATGTCCAGCCTCTTCTTCGTCTCCCCGCTCACCATGCTCTTCAGCAGCCCGTGCATATTCCCAACTGCCGGAGCCAGGATGTCCACTCCTGTGCTCTCCACAAAATGTTTCGCCTCTGCGGGACTCGATAGCCCCTTCGCCAGATCCGGCGCCTTGTCATGTATCTCCGAGCCCGTCCCGATGTCCCCGATCTCTCCCTCCACCATCATCAAAGGATTGATCGCCTTCAGCGCCTCCACCGCCTGCTTCGTCTGCCGGATATTTTCCTCAAATGGCAACGCCGACAAATCAAACACAATCGCATCGAATCCGGCCTTCGCCGCCTCAATCCCTTTCGCCAGCGAATGCGTGTGATCCGCATTCAGAAATATTGGGAAGTCGTACTCCTCCCGCAAACTCTTCACCACCGCTCCAATCGTCCGCGTCCCCACAAACTCCCGCTCGCCCTCTGACAACCCCACCATCACCGGCACATCCAGTTCCCGCGCCCCGGCCAACACCGCCCTCAAAAGCACCAAGTCCGAAATGTTAAAATGCCCCACCGCGTCGCCCCGCCCCTGCGCCTCTTGCAATACTGTCCGCAATGTTTTCATGGATTTCCGTTCCTTTCACCCTGAAGCTGCCACATTCAATCGCGTAGTCGACCCCATTCACCCTAGCTGATGCCCAGACCAACCTAAAGGATTCAGTTCATTTCCACTGTTTCTACTCCTATGAACACCCGGCGAACTCGGAACTTCACCCTGCTTCCCCCTCAGGTAAAGACTGCAGTCCGCGTGCAAATAATTCCCTGCCCATGGTCGGCTTCTTCCCAGCACTCCCCGCAAGGCTCTAGTTCTCAACCACTTCCCTCGACCTTATTTGGCACTTGAAACGCAGATTCAACCCCTGCCACGCCCGATGTCCTTTCTCGTCCCCGGAAAGCGGAGGCAGCACCTCCGAAGAACTGGGATTGGAGATCGCAAGCAAGACCAATCCACCCAAACTTAGTTTTTCGCGCGACTACGGGTGTCTCTATCCCGCCCGCGCGAATGTTTAGTGAGGGACATATGAACCCGGTCATCTTGCTCGTGGATATTCCGTCGGCGGATCGCGAACAACTAAAATCTTTTCTTCAAGACCAACGCTGCGATGTAGTGAGTGCGCACTACGCCGATTCTGCCGTTGGCTATTGCCGCCAACTCCAGCCGGACTTGGTCCTCCTCTACGACAACCTTCCGGAAACCAACGGCTTCTCTCTCTGCCGTCGCCTCAAAAAAGACCCTCTCAATCAACTCACGCCTGTAGTCTTGATTAAACCTGCTCCCGATCAATGGGACTTCCTCCGCGGCCACGAAGCCGGTGCCTCCGACGTTTGGGCCGCCCCCGCTTCCCTCTGGGACGCCCTGCAACGCATCCAGACTCTTCTGCGCCTCAAAACCTATACCGACGAGCAAGCCCGCTCCGCTCTTTTCTCCCTCGCCCGCAGCGTCGACTCCAAACAAAATCTCCGCAACGGCCATTCCGACCTTCTCCTGGGCTACGCCGAGCTGCTGGGCCGGAGCCTCGACCTCGACGACCAGGCCATTCTCGACCTTCGCATCGCCTGTTGGCTGCACGACGTCGGCAAAGTTGCCGTTCCAGAAAGCATCCTTCTCAAGCCAGGCCCTCTCGATGCCGAAGAAACTCGCATCATGCGCGAGCATCCCGTCACCGGCGAACAGATCTGCGCGCCCCTCAAATCGCTTCGCCACATTCTCCCGGTCATTCGCCACCATCACGAAAGATTGGACGGCAGCGGCTATCCCGATGGCCTCCGCGGTGACGCCATCCCCCTGAAAGCCAGAATCCTGCAGGTCGCCGACATCTACGATGCTCTCACAACCGACCGCCCCTACCGCGAGGCCCTCCCTCACAACGAAGCGCTATCCATCCTTTTCGCAGAAGCCGAAAACGGTTGGCTCGACTCCTCCGTGGTCTCCAAATTCGCCCTGGTCTCCAAAGGCCACCAATACTTCCCCGTCCGCGGCCACACCATGCTCGCCTCCTATTACGCTTAGCGGCCCCGGTAACATAGGCTTCAGCCTGTGCTCTTGGGTTCTCACACTTCCCTACGGCCCGCGTATCGAACCAGGAACTTCCCTCACACATAGCTCTTGGCCCTGCCGCCTCCCTTATGCGCACAATAGAACATGCCTCACTTGGGAGCAGCGGAGCGCCGCCGCAAAGGCCGTCTAAGGGTCCCGCGTGTTGTCCGTGTGCGCCCCTCCGAACCCACCTCGACCGATTTCGACGAAGTCCTCCCCACCAAGAACGCCGCTCTCGACAGCGTCTACTTCATCTCCAAAAATCCACGCTACAAGGAAGGCCTCCGCCTCTTCATCACCTTTCCCTACTCCGACGCTCCCGGCGCCATCAATCGGAATCCCTCGGCAAAGTTGTTCGCGTCGAGGAACTCGACCACGGCCGCCGTGGCATCGCCGTTCAAATCCTGATGCCCCTCTTTCTTGGCGCCAAAGAAACCGTCCGCTAATTCTCAATCTCTATTTCACTCCTCGCGCTAGCGTCTCCGCCGTGAACATTGCCAGCCTCCTGAAAATTCGTTCCGAACTGGCCTCTCTCTCCTCCGCCGGCAGTCGCAAATGCCTCTCCACCTCTTCCTCCATCTCCTCAACCTCTCTCGACAGCGCGTGCTCCTCCAGTCGCCCGAACAGCAGCTTGTGCGCCCTCTTCCTTTCCATCACTTCCATCCCATCCAATATCTGCCGGTGTGAAGTCCCTTCCCATATCGCCAGAATCATCGCCTCCCGCAGCCATCGCTCAGCCCCATACTCCGCCAGCACGCCCAGCCCGCCGTGAACTTCCATCGCCCACTTTGCCGTGTCCACCGCAAATTCCGCAGTCCAATATTTCGCCAAATGCGCCACCAAACGAAACAGTTGATACCGCTCCGAATACGGCGGCTTCTCCATCCACACGTCATCCAGCAATCGCACCGCCTCCCACGCCAGCGCAAACGCTGCCCGCAGCCCCTTCATCCGCTCTTCAAACTGGCGCAGCAGCAGCGGATGCTCCACAATCCGTTTCCCAAACGCCGTCCGTTTCTCCGCATACGAAAGCGCATCCGCCATCGCCCGTTGCGCCAGCGCCACGCTCACGACGCTGTTCGCCACCCGCGAAAGGTTCAGCACCTCTAGGATCATGTAAATCCCCGCATCCGCCGTCCCTAGTAGATATCCTTCGCTCTCCTTCAACTCCACTTCCCCGGTCGGCACCGATCGCGTCGCAATCTTGTCCTTCAACCGCCGCACAAAATAATTCAACTCCCCGTTCGAGCGAATCCGTGGCACCAGAAACAGCGCAACTCCCCGCACCCCCGCCGCCGCTCCCTCCGGCCGCGCCGCCACCACCGCCAACTCCGCACCTGCATTGCTCGTAAAGTATTTCTCGCCCGTCAGCCGCCACCCAGCACCTGCTCGCCGCGCCACCGTCTCCACAGCCGCTCCCAGATCCGATCCACCCTTTATCTCCGTCATCCAAGTCGCGCCCTGCCATACCGAATCGTCTTTCCGCAAAAGCTGCCCCAAAAATCGCTCCCGCAACTCCTCATTCCCATACTTCGCCAACGGCACCGCCGTCCCCAGCGACACCGTATACGGGCAGCAAACCCCCGGGTCATAAAACGAAATCACATGCATCAACGAATACGTCGGCACCAGCGACTTCTCTTCCAACGCCCGCCAGATCACTCCCGCCCGGTATCCCCTTCGCAACATCGTCTGGTACTCGCGCGGATAAAGAATCTCATCCACCCTCTTCCCATCCCGATCAAACATCCGCAGCCACGGCGTCCCAGCCCAGTCCACATCCCCGGAAATAGCCACACCCTCACCCCGCCACCACTCCTCCTCGGCGGCCAACAACTCCTTATGCGGCGTTTCCGCAATCCGGCTCTGCAAGAAACCGAGCGAGGACCGCAAGATCGAAAAATCGCTCACTCTTCTCCGTTCCCTCTGCGCTCTTCCTCTGCGAACTCTGTGGTAAAGCCTTTCTCTTCTCCTTTCTTCTCTTCCACCAAAAAAATAAGGGCGACTCGGTTTAACCCGCGTCGCCCTCTTTTGATTGATTCGCGAAGCTGCTGCCTCTCGCTTCCATCCACTCGAATCCGGCTCGGTTTTACCCGCTCCGTCTCCGGTGAACTTCCCCGAAAAGCTCCTCTCTTTGGTGCCTCTCACGATCTCAGCCCGGTTTTACCCAAGCCGCATCTTTGAAAGTTCCGCCAAGCCTTACGCTTCCGCTCTCGCTCCCGCCGGCCCGGTTTGACCCGCGCCGCCGCGAACCCCGCTGCGAAGCTCTTTCCACCATCCCACACTCGGGCCTTCGCTCGGTTTGACCCTCGCTCGTTCCCTCACATTGAATTGTGGCGCTTTTCTCCCGGATCCCACCCTCCAGGCCGGTTCGGTTTTACCCTCGCCTTCCTGCCGGACGAAACCCCGAAGTTCGCACTTCTCATTCAACTCGATACTGCGGCTCGGTTTGACCCTCGCCGCCTTCTCGGAATTGACTCGTGAAGTTTCTCTTCCCGATCAATCTGTGCGCATAGTAGGAGCACCGCGAAATCTTGGCAAGAGGATTCTCTCAGTAACTCTGAGGAAATTTGTGCAAGACTGTGCAAATCTCTCTCGGCGCCCTCCGGCCAACGTTCCCAATCTCCATTTCTATTTCCGTTTCTTCCTCTTGCTCCCGCTCCAAAAGTAATAACCCGTCGCCGCTGCGGCAATCACCAGCAGGATGATCCCTACTGCCATCGGGTGTCCATGGTTCGCCATGAACGCGATAATTTTCCGCCCGTACCTCGCCGCCAAATAACCAATCACCATGTAGCGCGCCAGTCGCCCGATGGTCAGCGCCAGCAGGAATTTTCGCGCCGGATATTGCATCGCCCCTGCCGCCAGCAGAAACGGCACCATTGGCACCGGTGGCGGCAGAAACGCGGGAATCGCGATCGCGCTGAAACCCCATCGCTCAAACATCTCGCAGACTCTGTCAACCTTCCGCCGCGTGAATCGCCGCTCCAGCGCCTCTTTTCCACCTTTTCGCGCCAGCCGGTACGTGACGAATCCACCCAGCACCGAACCGAGTGTCGCCATCACCGCATAGTAAAGCCACAATTGTTGCTGCCGCCCGGCCAGCAGGATCGTCGCTACATCCATGATCCCCGGAAGCGGTATCGGCGAATTGTCCAGTAGCCCCAGCGGAATCAGTCCCAGTCCGCCGAGGTGAAAGATCCAGTGCCGCACGCTTCGCGCCGCGGTCGGAGCCGCCGCCGCGATCGCAGTGCCAATGATCATCCGTAATGCCGCATGCTGCATGTTTGTCTGAGAAGTGAACGCGCTACTTTCAATTCGCTCTAGAAGTTATTTCGTAATTAGTTCTTTAGCAGGTCGGGGCTTTAGCCCCGACGTAAAAGTGTATAGCGAATCAGGGCTTCGGCCCCTGAAGAATACTCGGTTGGGTCACGCTCTCCACTTATGGGATTCGCTGGCTCTGTTGACATCCTCTATAAAACCAAAAGTTTAGATTTTTCCGGTCACTAGGACAGTTTCAAATCCTCGCGAAATCGCAGAATTTGTAGGGGCGGGGCTCGCCCGCCCGCTGTGGCGCCACCGCTCGCAATCCGTTTGGACGACGACGTCAACAGAGCCAGATTCGCTCTAGTGCAACGCCGCGGTGGGAACTGCGACGCGGCGCGAAAGCAGTAGATCCTTCCCGTCCGCCAGGCTCAGATCGCTGGCCACTTCCCGAAAGTCTGACCGCCGCTCATATTGATCCTTGCTGATTGTCTTGAAGAAAGCCACTCGGCCCGAAAAGTGTATGTTAATGAATGCGGTCTTCCATTGCAGCGTGCCGACCTCCACCCGTTCCAGTTCCACCGTACCGTTGTCGATTCGCCCCAGCAACCCGTAACCGAACTCCACACGGTTCATCAGCCGGCAGGCAATCTTCCTCATTCTCTTGCGCGCCGGATCGATCAGAATCGTTCCCGCCAGGCTGTGGATCACCCGCGTTTCGTAGGTTGGCGCCGTGTACTCCGGATTCGGTCGGAATTTCACCCGCACCAGATTTCCCTCGGCTCCGTCATATTCATAAAGAAAAGCGTTCGGCATCAGGCTCAACATCTTCTGCAGCTTAAGCTCATCTTCCCCCTGCGCCTGTTTCAGCTTTTGCAATGAACTTGGATCCTTTATCAACCGCCCGATGCGCGCATCGTCCTGCTCCCTTTGGCCGGGAGTCAGCGCCGCCCCGTCGATGGCAAGCAATCGAAATAGCGGGCCGTCGCGCGTCTCCACTTGCTCTTCAGTGAGGGTTTCTGTTCCCGCCCGTTTCTCAATCAGGCAGATCCACTTCAGCAACTGCTCACGATCAGTCAGTTCATTCGCCACAACCGCTTTCACCAGTTCGCTGGCAGCCGGCAACTCGCCTCGTTCCGAATCGCTGCCGGCCGTCGGAATTTTTCCTGCGGTATCAGTGCCGCTGATAATTTCCGCCGAGCCTAAATTCTCGGTCGCAACTCGCGAAAATACGGGAATCGCATGGAACAACAGCAGGCTTGCCGCGGTTAACCCGGCCGCCAAAACCAGCCTTTTGTTTGTTTCTTCCGCGGGACGCGCCAGGTTTTCTGCTTGATCCTTCTTCATGGTCGACTGGTTCCCCTTCCAGCGTTAATCGCCGTCCCGCTTGCGTCACCGAGCGGTCTTCCCGGCCAGCTTCTGTTCGCAAATCCCGTTCGACGAGCATGTAGGCAGGCCCATCCGGGGATGGGTCGCCTACTTCCGTCGAACTACCATGGTATGGCTCAGGAGAGGGGGAATCTGTCTCTATCGGCACACTTTCAGGATTCGATATTCTCGATGCCGATGCTGATATTGGGCAGCTTGGAACAACCAGGGGGACAGGAAAGTCGCCTGGAAACCGTGCACGGTTCGGAAATAAAACGCCGAAGAGGCTTACCCCCAAGGAACTTTAGCGCGCCTCCGGGTACACAGCCTCCCGCATCTCGCTTGTTTCGGGCAATCGCCGGTTTGCCACCAGCACTACCTCATTAATCAGTATCCGGATCATCCAACTCCCGAACTCCCCGTCGGAAGTGAATCTCCGCGCCTCGCGCCGCGCTTTGCGATAGCAGTTCTCCATCGCTTCCTCGGCTTCTCCCACGTTTCCCAGCGCTCCCCACGCCAGAAAATAAAGCGAGTTGCGGCAGCGCGAAAATCGTCCTTCGAATTCCTCTCTCAGTTCCTGGTTTTTGGAAATCACGTTCATCTCTCTCCAGCTTCACTGGCCAATCGTGAAGCTCCCCCGTTTACGCCTCCCCGCACTTCGCTCTACCAACGGTTCCGCGTCGTGAATGAAAATTGCCGTCCCAGCCAGTCACGCCGCTTCGGCTGAAATCGGTGGCCCATCATGGTCGCTCTCGGTGGCCTTCCCGCTCGCGCGGCGGAGCGGACCAAGACTCACGCAACCATGGGACCCCAGGCAAATTTGCCTGAGTTGGCACGGCAAGCCTTTCTCTGAAACCTGCTGTGCGTAGAATGTGGGCGGGCTCAACTGTTTCGGAAAGTTATGCCTGCGTACGGCAACGAGCCAATCAGACTGGTCGAAAGACTCGCTTCCCTTCCGTGTTTCCGTCTATTACAGCGTCCCAACCACCCTAACCAAAACCGATTCTCCAGCTGTCACCACGTTGTAAAAATTCTGTCTGCTCTCCACGCCGCACCGCGCGCCAAGCTTCAATCAAAATCGCTCGGCGCGCTTCGCAGCTCTCGAACTACCAGCTTTCTATTCCCAGGCCCGTGCCAGCGGCTTTCCCGCGCGGCGCTCCGCTCCAATTCCTTCCAGCGGTACAGACGCTCCCGTCGGAACGATCATCGGCACGCGCCGCCGGTACTCCGCATACTGTCCGTGCATCCGCTCCAGGTCTCGCTCCTCAAACTGAATCGCCACCAGGATGTACACCGTCGTCGCCACCGCAAACACCAGGTGCGCCGCCGTCATCTTCGGTGCCGACCAGAACACCAGCAGCCATCCCACATACAGCGGGTGTCGCACAAAGCGATACATCCCCGGCGTACGGAACCCCGGAGCCTTGTATGCCCGCTTCCGCAAATACGCCCACACCTGACTCATCCCGAACAGATCAAAGTGATCGATCAGGAATGTCGCCGCCAGCACCGTCAGCCATCCAATCGCAAACAATCCGTTCAACGCCATTTTCCCCGCGCCGCTTTCCACGTTCCAGATCGGCCCGCCCATTGGCTCCCATTTCCAGAACAACACGATCAGCGCCACGCTCGAAAACAGCACGTACGTACTCCGCTCCACCGGCACCGGCACAATCCGCGTCCACAATGCCTTGAACCATTGCCGTGCCATCACGCTGTGCTGCACAGCGAAAAGTCCCAGCAACGCCGCATTCACCACCAGCGCTTCCCCGTACGGACTCTGCCCCGCCGAATCGATCGATTTCGGTACTCCAAAATTCCCCAGAAATCCCACCGCGTACAGAAACGTTGCCAGAAACACTACGTAGCAGAAAATCCCATAAATAAACGCCGCGATTCTCCCCATCTTCTTTTCTCCTCCGGGGCCGCAGGTACGCTACAATTTCTAGCGATCCAGGTTGGCTCCCGTCGGTGACCATTAACTCTCCGAAGGGGTGCCGGAGTCCTTTGCAGGGACTGATTTTTTCCTGCTATTTTTCTGAAACCATGCGCCAGGTTGCGTCCAATACTGTCTATGAGTTCGGCCCTTTTCGCCTGGAACTCCGCGAACATCGCCTCCTTCGCCGCGGCGCTCCCATCCCTCTCACCGGCAAAGCGTTCCAAACCCTCCGCGTCCTCGTCGAAGCCCGCGGCAACCTCGTCTCCAAGCAAGACCTCATGACCGCCGTCTGGCCCGAAACCTCCGTCGAAGAGAATAATCTCGACCGCAACATCTCCACCCTCCGCAAAGCTCTCGGCGAACAGTCCAGCGGACGCCCCTTCATCGAAACCGTCCCCCGCGTCGGCTACCGTTTCCTTGCCCCCGTTACGGACAGCAACTCCATCTCTCCGTCTCCCGCGCCGCCGGCGGAGATCATTTCGCCCACCCGCCAGGAAATTCGCTTCTGCGTCACTCCCGACAAGGTCCGCCTCGCCTATTCCACCATCGGCTCCGGCCATCCCCTCGTTAGAGTCGCCAACTGTTTCAATCATCTCGATTTCGAATGGGAAAGCCCCATCTGGCGCCATTGGGTCCGCGATCTTGCCGGCGGCAGCAGCATCCTCCGCTACGACGGCCGCGGCAACGGCCTCTCTACCTGGGAAGTAGATGACATCTCCTTCGAATCCTGGGTGCGCGATCTGGAAGTTGTTGTGGATGCCGCAGGTCTCGACAAATTCGCTCTCTTCGGCCACTCACAAGGCGGCGCCATCGCCATCGCCTATGCCGCCCGCCATCCCCAACGTGTCTCTCATTTAATTTTGTGCGGCGCTTATTCCCGCGGTGCCTATCACCGCGGCCAGGCCGACGCCGTCGAAGTCCGCAGCGCCCTCGAAACTCTCGTCCGTCTCAACTGGGGCAAAACCAACCCCTCCTTCTTCCAGGTCGTCACCAATCTCTACATCCCGGAAAAAGCCAGTGACGAAGACCAGTGCTGGTTCAAGGATCTCCAGCAAATCTCCGTCTCCCCTGAAAATCTCGTCAAAACCATGCGCGCATGCGACGACATCAACGTCCGCCCGCTTCTCCCCAAAATCTCCGTCCCCACCATCGTCTTCCACTCCGACCGCGACCGCATCGCCCCTCCCGAAGAAGGCCGCATCCTGGCCGCCGAAATTCCCGGCGCCCAATTCGTTCCCCTCCCCAGCGCAAATCACATCCTCCTCTCCGACGAACCCGCCTGGAAACTCTTCCGCGAAGAACTAGCCTCCTTCTTCAAATGCACCAACACCACCGCCAACTCCCCCGGCGCCCCCAATAACTAACCAAATCTGAACCGCCTTTGTAGGGGCGGGGCTTGCCCCGCCCTCTTGGGTTTCTCTTCTCTCTTCCCCAATTTCCATTTTCGCTTTTTGAACACACCACGACCACCCGCCATTCCACTTTCAACTCTTTGAATTATTTGGAAAGAGGATCTACTCCGCGCTCGACGGATCCAGCAACGCCCGCACCGCCGACACCCGGTTCGCCGGCAATCCCACCCGCGTCGCGTGCTCCCGGATAATCTTCTCGTCCGCCGCGATATACACGCAATACACCTTGTCGCCCGTCACATAGCTATGCAGCCACTGAATCTCCGGCCCCAGCTCCCGCAACACACCCACCGACTTCTGCGAGATCTCCCGCAACTCCGCGTCCGTCAAATTCCCCGCGCCCGGCACTTCTCGCTCAATCACAAACTTCGGCATGCTTTTTCTCCATTGCGCTCGAATCCCAATATTCTATCCTCCACTCTTCCAAAGGCCAATCCCGTCGGACCATATTGTCTCTACCGCTCACCGCCATCTCCCGACAGCATTGGGAATGACGCAATTCCACATTCGCAGCGCCAACCTCGACGATCTAGACCACCTTGTTCATCACCGCCGAGCCATGTTCGAAGACATGGGACATCGCGACCCGGCCGCGCTCGACCGCGTCGATCAAGCTTCGCGGGAATATTTCTCCGAAGCCTTGCGCCTCGGTACTTACAAAGCCTGGCTCGCCGAAACTCCCGAACCCCGCGTCGTCGCCGGCGGCGGAATCGTCATCGCCAACTGGCCCGGGTACCCCGGCGAATCACTCGCCAAGCGCGCCTGGATCCTCAATATGTACACCGAACCCGAAGCCCGCCGCCGCAGCCTCGCCAAACAACTTCTGCAAACCATGCTCGATTGGTGCCGCAACGAGGGCTTCCGCAACGTCTCTCTCCACGCCAGTCCCGCCGGCGGCCCCCTCTACGAATCCCTCGGTTTCCAACCCACCAACGAAATGCGCCTCCCCCTCCGCTAATCCCCAACTCGAATCAGCGCCCACTT
>DATHOY010000286.1:0-62841 GCA_035484435.1 Vulcanimicrobiaceae bacterium
CCATTCGCCAACCGCCCCCGTTCGCCGTAAGATAGACAACCGGACGTTCATCGGGAGATCCGCCGAAGATGCCTGCCACCGAATCCGCCGCCAAGCAAAAGCTTTCGCGCCAGCAATATCTCGACCTCTATTACTTCATGCGCCTGAACCGCGAGGTCGAGGACACCATGACCCGCCTCTTCCGCCAGAACAAAATCGTTGGCGGCCTCTACTCCAGCCTCGGCCAGGAAGCCATCTCCGTCGGCAGCGCCTACGCCCTGCAGAAAAAAGACTGGATGGCGCCCATGATCCGCAACATCGGCGCGCTGCTGGTCAAAGGCGTCCCCCCGCGCGACATCTTCACCCAACACATGGCGAAATACACTTCCCCCACGCGCGGCAAGGACGGCACCAGTCACTTTGGCGATCTCGAAAATCTGCATATCGTTTCGCCCATCTCCATGCTCGGCGATCTGATTCCCGTGCTCACCGGTGTCGCCATGGCCGGCCGCTATCTCGGCCAGAAAATTGTGGCCATGACCTGGATTGGCGACGGCGGCAGCTCCACCGGTGTCTTTCACGAAGGTTTGAATCTCGCCGCGTCGCAGAAAGCCGCGTTCGTCCTGATTCTCGAAAATAACCAGTGGGCGTATTCGACGCCGGTGCGCCGCCAGGTGCCCATCGAAAATCTGGCCGACCGTGCCAAAGCCTACGGCATCGCCAGCTATATCGTCGACGGCAACGACGCGGTGGCCATGTACTCGACCGCCAAGGAAGCCGTCGACCGCGCCCGCGCCGGCGATGGCCCCATCCTCATCGAAGCCAAAACCTTCCGCCGCCGCGGCCACGCCCAGCACGACCCCGCCGAATACGTCCCGGCGGAGCAGCGCGAATATTGGGAAAAGCGCGACCCCATCACGCTCTACGAAAAATTCCTGACGGCCGAGAAAATTCTCGATGCCAAGGGCAAAAAAGAGATCGAAGACAAGATCAACGCACTCCTCGAAAAAGACCGCGAGTTTGCGGAAAATTCCCCGATGCCGCCGCCGGAGTTCGCCTCCGAAGGCGTTTATTGCACCGGCGACGATTGCCACAAAATCCGCCCCAAGTGGGAGCGCCCCATCGCCGAAGTAACTCCGCCCAAATCCAGCGTCGAGCCTGTCTGGCTCGTCGAAGGCTTCGGCCGCGGCAAAACCTCTTCACGGGAAAACGCCCCGATCCATTTCGGCGACACGCAACCGGCCGTCGAAGAGCCCGCTGCAAAAACAAGATCCGTTACAAAACCAGCGGCCAAATCTCCCGCCCGAAAATCGGCCCCGGCGAAATCCGCCGCGCGCGGAAAGGCCCGGAGGTAGCCCATGGCCCCCATCACTTTTCTCGAAGCCATCCGCCAGGCCATGTTCGAAGAGATGGCCGCTGACCCCAGCGTCGTTCTCATCGGCGAGGACGTCGGCGTCTACGGCGGCGCGTTCAAAACCAGCGAAGGTCTGCTCGAAAAATTCGGATGGGAGCGCGTCATCGACACGCCCATCAGCGAAAGCGCTATCATCGGCGCGGCCTGCGGCATGAGCTATTTGGGCCTCCGCCCCATCGCCGAAATGCAGTTCATCGATTTCATCGCCTGCTGCTTCAACCAGCTCACCAACTTCGTCGCCAAGGGCCACTATCTCTGGAACGCGCCCGCACCCATCGTCGTCCGCGGCCCCTCCGGCGGCGGTGTCCACGGCGGCCCATTTCATTCGCTGAACCCGGAAGCGTATTTTTTGCACACGCCGGGTTTCAAAATCGTTTATCCCTCGACTCCGTACGACGCCAAGGGCCTGCTCAAGTCCAGCATCCGCGACAACAATCCGGTTCTCTTCTTCGAACACAAATTTCTCTACCGCCGCATCAAGGAAGAGATTCCCGAAGGCGATTACACCGTGCCGCTCGGCAAAGCGATTGTCCGCCGCGAAGGAAAGCACCTCACCATCGTTTCCTACGCCGCGATGATGCACACCTCGCTCGAAGCCGCCGAAGCGCTCGCCAAGGAAGGCATCGAAGCCGAAGTCATCGATCTCCGCACCCTTCTTCCCCTCGACGAGGAAACCATCCTTCAATCCGTTCGCAAAACCAACAAATGCCTCGTGGTCCACGAAGACACCAAGACCGGCGGCATCTCCGGGGAAATCGCCGCCATCCTCTTCGAAAAAGCCTTCCACGACCTCGACGGCCCGGTCCTCCGCGTCGCCTCTCTGGACACGCCCGTCCCCTACGCGCCCACACTCGAGGAAGCCTTCCTCCCCAACGCCCAAAAAGTTTTCACCGCCGCCAAAGACCTAGCCAGGTTCTAACCGCGTAGCGGCCACTTTTAATGCTTGCCCTGACAAAGGAAGGGTGGCCGTGCATGTAGTCCGTCATGCTTTTGTAGGGGCCGGGTTTACCCGGCCCGCTCTTCACCGGATTCAAAAAGTTAGTAACCGATTGAACCTGCCGATTGTCGTTCTCAAAGCCGCTTACCACCGCCCACGTAAAATCAAACCTGCACGGGGTTGGCACGGCAAATCCTCCTCTCCATCTTGGCACTCCGCTCTGCCGCGTTTTTCAACTTCCGCAAGAACGATGATCTTTGGATTCTCCAATGCCCGAGGCTTCCGCCCCATACGGCCGGCTCTTGCCTGCTGCGCGATGACGCTCCTTTGGTGCGTTCCCGTCGCTCTCTTCGCCGCGCCCGGCGGCACCAAACTGAGCGGCAAAGTCACGCTCAACGGGGCGCCCGCCAAACCCAAGCCCCTCGATCTTTCGAAAGAACCCGCCTGCGCGCAGATGCACGCAGCCAATCCTCTCGTTTCCGATTCGCTTCTCCTTGGTCCCGGCAACGCCATCCGCAACGTCGTCGTGTACATCTCCGAAGGCGCGCCCTATCCCGGCCCTGCTCCCACGACCCCCGTCCTCTTTGATCAGCAGGGCTGCCAGTACACCACGCACGTCCTCGCCTTCCGCGTCGGCCAGGAAGTCAAAATCTCCAACAGCGACCCGCTCTCTCACAACATTCATCCGCTCGCCAAGGTCAACCGCGAGTGGAACAAGATTCAGCCCCCGCGCACCCCGCCCTTTGCTTACGCCTACGAAAACGAAGAGTTCATTCCCGTGAAGTGCAACCTGCATCCCTGGATGCAAGGTTATTTCGCCGTATTGAGGACCCCGTATTTTGCCGTCACTGGCGACGACGGCAGCTTCGTCCTGCCGGATCTTCCGCCCGGCCGCTACACCATCACCGCCTGGCATGAAACGTTGGGCACCCAGTCCCATGAAATTGAAATCAATTACAGCGGGGAGCCGCAGACCCTCAACTTCACCTTCACCGCCAAACCTTGAAGATCGGCTTTTCCGCTGGCGCAGCCCCCGCAACACTCTTGCGCTCCGCGCCCTTTTCGCCCTTCGTCTTTCGCTGTAAACTAGAATCGTTCCGCGGAACATGCCAGGACCGCCACGCATTCCGTACGATTCACCCGGCAGATCAGGCGAAGGAGAGCAATCCGATGGCAGTTGATGTGGTCATGCCCCAGATGGGCGAAAGCATCTTTGAAGGCACCATCACCAAATGGCTCAAGAAGCCCGGCGACAAGGTCGAGCGCGACGAGCCCCTCTTTGAAATCTCCACCGACAAGGTCGACGCCGAAATCCCCTCCCCCTCCGCTGGCGTCTTGAAAGAGATCAAGATTGCCGAAGGCCAGACTGTTCCCATCCAGACGATTGTCGCCGTGATTGACGGCGCGGGTGCTGCCGCCGCCTCTGCGCCGGCGCCACCGGCCAAAGCTGCACCTGTTCCTGCGTCAACTCCGGCTCCCGCCGCTGCCAAGCCGGCTGCGCCTGCACCGGCTGCACCTGTTTCCGCTCCCGCTTCTGCCGCCGCCGCTTCTGGCTCCACCGAACGCATTCACTCCTCGCCCCTCGTTCGCCGTCTCGCCAAGGAACACAACGTGGATCTTTCCGCCATTGAAGGCACCGGCGCGGGCGGCCGCATCACCAAGGAAGACATCGAAGGCGTCATCGCCGGACAATCCGCGCCGGCCGCTGCGCAAGCGCCTGCACCAGCCGCTGCTGCGCGCCCGTCGGCACCACCTCCCGCGCCTGCTCCCATTGCCGCACCCGGCGCGCCCGCCGTGCACGGCAGCCAGTACGTTGCGGCCCTCCAGGTCGGCGTCCCTCGGGAGCGCATTTACTTCGGCAATTACGAAGTGCAGCCGCTCAGCAACATGCGCCAGAAAATCGCCGAGCACATGGTGGCCTCCAAGCACGTTTCGGCGCACGTCTACTCGGTCGACGAAATCGACATGACCAAGGTCGCCGCCATTCGCGCCAAAGCCAAGGAAGAGTTCGAAAAGCGCTACGAGACCAAGCTCACCTTCATGCCCTTCTTTGTGAAGGCCGCCGTTGCCGGCCTGCGCGCGTATCCCACGCTGAACGCCTCGCTCGACGGCACCAGCATGGTTCTGCACAAGGAGATCAATGTCGGCATCGCCGTGGCCCTGGACTGGGGACTGCTCGTGCCGGTCATCCGGAACGCCGACGAAAAGAATCTTCTGGGCATCCAGCGCAACCTGAACGATCTCGCCGAGCGCGCGCGCTCGAAAAAGCTCAAGCCTGAGGAGGTCCAGGAAGGCACCTTCTCCATCACCAACCCCGGCGTCTTCGGCGGCCTCTTCGGCCTGCCCGTCATCAGCCAGCCCAACGTCGGCATTCTGGGACTCGGCGCGATCGAAAAGCGCCCGGTGGTAATCAACGACTCCATCGCCATCCGCTCGATGTGCTACGTCACGCTCAGTTACGACCACCGCGTCGTCGACGGCGCCGTCGCCCACCAGTTTTTACACAAAGTAAAAGAGACCCTGGAAAACTGGTCCGAGCCCCTCGTCTAGGGAAGTGACTGGTGGTCGGTGACTAGTGACTGGTTTCAAGCGACCAGTGCCCGGCGGCCAGCGTTCAGCGAAGCGAGAACAGCGGTTGAGTTGCTTGCCTGCCATTTACGCAGGTTTTCACCAGTCACCAGTCACGTTTCACTGGTCGCTGGTTGCCGGACACTGATCACCTCCTCACTGAATCATCGGCCGCATCTTCGCGGTCCACACAGCCAGTCCTTCGAGCGGCACGGCCTCCACGCCCGCGTCGCGCAGGGTCTCGCGTACGAACTGGTGCCGCTCATTCTCCGCGATCAGATGGACGTCGGTCACGGCCGTGAATTCACTTGCCGCCACTTTGTTGCGGATCCGCTCCACCGTGTACGCCAGCGACTTCACGTCCCCCGGCGCGCGCGAAACGCTCAGCGTCTGCACGAATCCCCGCGTGCCGTTCCGCCGGTAACCGTAGTCGATGCGCATCGGGTCGCCCGAAAACGTAAACTCTTCCGCGCGGACGCCCTTCTGCAACCGCTCCCACAAGCGGGCCTGTTTAAACACCTGCGCGCAATACGAACGAATCGCCCCGCGGCTCCCCGGCGCGCCCACCCGCGCTTCGCCGCGTTGCAGGGCCACGTGGTCCGAGTACAAGCGCTCGGTTTCCGCGTCCAGGTCGTCTGCATGCACGCCCCTCTGCGGCGCCATTTGCAGCGCGTTCGAAAGCGTCTCGTCCCACTTTCCCAGCAGTTTTAGCCAGTCCGCGCTGGCACGCCCGTTACTACCCTGTCTCTCCGTCGCCCCGTTTCCATTGAACAGCTGCGTGGCAGTCGCAAACCGGTTTTCCAGGTCGTCGCGCAACGCCCGCAGCAACTCCTCGTCCGCCCGCGGGTGCAACCGCCGCACGCGCGCGTACTCTTCCGGTTCCTCGATCAATCGCATTCGCCGCTCGCCCGATTGCGGGTCGAACACCAGCACGCCGATATTCACCCACTCGTCGCGCACCAGGTTCGGGGTGTACCGCAGCACGCGGTAAGCAAGCGTGCGGTCCGCAGTACCTGTCACTCGTGCATCTGTACTCATCGTGATTCTCCTGAACCGGCTATCTCCAGCTCATAAACGGCTGTCGGTTCGAACTCTTCGCCGACAAAATAAGTTCCTCCACCCGCCGCTTCCTCCTGTGCAGCTGCTCCAGCAGCCGCAGCACCGCATCGTAGTCGTCCTCATACCACGCGGGCGGAATCTCTTCCGTCAGCTCCGCCAGCACTTTTTCCGTGACTCGTTTTTCCAGCCGCTCCAGCCACGGCCCGAACGAATCCATTCCCGTTACGCCCTCGTACACCCGGCTGCGCGCGTACAATCCGCGCAACGGCGCATCCGGAAAATTCCACTCCCCCGCGTTGAAGCAGAATCCCTGGTCGATCATCACCGTCCTGTACGTCCTCGCCCGCCCGGCTTCTTCGCGCGGCGCTTCCCCCTGGGAAAACGTTCTACGTACAACCTCACCCGGTGTCGCGTCCGTAGGGGCCGCCCGCGGTGTCCCTTCGCCCCTGGTCGCCACTCTCGCCCGCGCCACGTCGTCAAAAAAAACCGTCTGCCTGCCGTTGGTGTTGCAGACCCACTTGTCAAAAACCAGCATCCCCGCGAAGTCGTGCAGGTTTTCCACATCCCTCAATTTTTCATCCGGCAGAAAATCGTGCAGGGTCATGCGCCGCGGATCTCCCGGATAACGCGAGCCGAACTGCAGCCCCGCGGCGCACGGCGTCCGCGACCTCGGCAGCTCGATGCACAACTCTGGCGTTAAGTGGATCAGCTCCGCCCCCACCTCCACCACTTCCACCGCCGCCGTCGGCAGCCCCAGCCGCGACGCCAACCTTGTACCCAGCAGCTCGTTCACCAGAATCCTTCGATGCTGCGGGTTATTTTGAAACTTCACCACATAATAGTTTTCGTCCGAGCACCGCATCAGGTGCGATTGGGCGCCGCCGCGCATCCGCCGGATCTGCTCCAAAGCCTTGATCATGTGCGGTTATCGTAGCGATACTTGATTCTCCAGGCAAGTTCTTCGCCGCATCCCGCGCCCCTCTTCCCCTTCCGGCACGCCCTCTCCGCCGTTTTGGTCCTCCCGGACGGCGTTTGCGGCCACCTTCTTTTCCATTACGACAGGCGTACCAACAAAAAAAAGCCCCCCGGTTTTCCCGGGGAGCCTCTGGTGAAATTTTCGAAATCGCGCGGGGTCTTTAGCGGCGCCGCTTCTTGGCCTTCTTCGCCGGCTTCTTTTTCGGCTTGGCCTTCGCCTTCTTGACCGGTTTCTTCTTGGCCTTTTTGGCGAGCTTCTTTTTCGCGGCCTTTTTCGGCTTCTTCGCGGCGGGCTTCGGCGCTGGCTTGGCCGCCGGTTTCGGCGCGGGCTCGTCGCCCTCGTCGCCGGGTTCTTCCTCCACGATCAGGAGATCTTCCTCTTCTTCGACAATGGCTCCCGGCTCTCCGCCGAGTTCCTCATCATCTTCCAACCGGGACAGCTCTTCGTCGTCCTCAAACTGATCTTTCTCGAATTCCATGCTCTCCTCCCCATGGGGAACCTTCTTACCCGTTGTTCTTGGCACGCTGCACCAGTCGGAGATGGCCTGCACTCCGTCCTTGCGATTTGTTATCCCACTCCAACGTCCTTGTCAAGCTTTCCTGATACCGTCGCGCCTTTTCCACGCAAAATTCCTGTTCCCAGGCACTCCGGCCCTTCTTCCGTCTTCCGCCAGGCACCAGTCACTGTTTTCACGGTTTCGTCTGGCTTCCACCCGTGCTCGCGGCCTTGTTTCCCCCGGGGCTCGCTGGCTTCTTCCGCCGCGTCTTCGCCGAACTCTTCACCGCATGCGCCTCCGGTGCGCCCCCCACCGTGTAAATTCGCAATACCATCCCCCGGCTCACCTTTCCGCCCTTCAGCCCGTTCCATTTCCGGATGTCCGCGTCGGTCACGCTGAACTGGTCCGCAATCCCCCCGATCGTATCCCCCCGCCGCACCCGGTATCGCACAAGCCGGCTCTTGGTCTCCTCCACCGGTCGAGCGGCCGGAATGATCAGCTTCTCGCCCGCTTCCAATCCCGTCCCCGCCTCCAGATCGTTGGCCGCCGCAATCGCCCCAGGCGTCACCCGGTACTTCTTCGCAATCGAGGTCAGCGTCTCCCCGCTCTCCACCCGGTGCCGCCGCCAGCTCACCCACTTGTCCGCCGGGATATCGGCGATCTCCGCCGAAAATGTTTCCGAAGTCCCTTTGGGCAGGTGCAGCACAAACCCCGGATCATCCGGCGTCGCCATCCGCAGCAGGGAAGGATTCAGCGTCCGCAGCGTGGCCACGTCCACGTCAATCGTCTCCGCCACCAGCCGCAGGTCGATCGCCCGCCCCGGTTTCACCACGTCCGTCTCCACCGACTGCTCCGGGTCCACGGAAATCCCGTAATGCGCCGCATCTTTGGCGATCAGCGTCAGCGCCAGGATGATCGGTACGTAGTTCTTGGTCTCCCGCGGCAGCACATTCCGTTTATACAGCTCCCAGAAATCCGCGTATCCCGTCCGCTCCACGCCCTTCTGCACGTTCCCCGGCCCGCAGTTATACGCCGCAATCGCCAGGTACCAGTCTCCGAACAGCCCGTAGAGATCCCGCAGGTGCTGCGCCGCCGCACGCGTGGCTTTCTCCGGATCCATCCGCTCGTCCACCCACCACGTGCGCTTCAATCCGTATTCGTTCCCGCGCCACTGCACGAACTGCCAGATTCCGCGAGCGCCCGCCCGCGAAAGCGCCAGCGGCTGAAACGCGCTCTCCGCCTGCGCCAGATAAATCAAGTCCTGCGGCACGCCCTCTTCCCTCAGCACCCGCGCGATCATGTCGTCGTACTTCCCCTTGCGCCGCAGCCCGGTCTCCACGATTGCCCGCCCGCGCGGCGTCTGGAAAAAATTCAGATACGATGCCACCACGTCGTTCACGGTCAGGGGCAGGTCGTGCGAAACGCTCTTCGCCGCCTGTTCCGCCCGCTCTCGCAGCTTCGGGTCCACCGGGAAAGTCATTTCCGCCACTTCGTCGATCGGCGCCGGCACCGCCGGAGCCTCGCTGAACCCGTCCCCCGCGCGGAACGCCTGCAATTCGTACGCGTAAATCGTGTCCGTCACCTGGTGAAACAGTTCGCTCAGCTTTGGATCGCTGTTCGGGTCGTACCCGCTCTCCAGCATCCAGTCCACGGCGTCGTCAAAGTCGCGCCGCGCCGACGCCAGGTGCCCGGCTTTGTACTCGGCCTCTCCCGCCGCAAACTTTTCTTTCACTCTTTCAATCAGGTAGGGAATCCCGCCGGGCGTTCGCGGCGCCAGTGAGATCAACGGCTGCGTCTTCAGGTTTCGCACCGGCAGGTTGCCGAGCGTGCCCGGCCCCGCCTGCGCCGTCCTCGCCTGCGAACCTTGTGTCTGCAGTGGCTCCAGCGCCGGGGCATGCGCCTGTACCGGCCGCTTTGCCGCATCCTCGCAGCCCGCGAAGCTAATCGCTACCAGCAGCACCGTTCCCGCGTTCACCATTTTCCCCCGGTGTGATCCCAAGCCCATCCCCCAATGGTAAGGACCCCCTCCGCCACGGGTCAACGTCTTCGCTCTCCGGAGCGACCCATCCCGCACCTCCCCGCACGCCCGAATGTCCCCAACCACACAGCGAGACCACAAAAGAGTAAGATACGGTCCAACCCCGAACGCGGAGACTCCGGACGGACTAGACTCGCGGTTGACGGCGGGAAAGGCAACTCATGCGCGCTTGTTTGCTCCTGGCTTCCTTGCTCTCGATTTTTCCCATTCTCGCGGCGCCGCAAACTGCGCCGGTCACCGTGAAAGTGCGCGTCCTGATTATCGACAAGGATTTGAATCAGAAGCCCGTCCCTTTTTACATCGTCCAATTTCACAATGAAGGAAGCGCCGATCCCTCCACCGCCGTGAAGACTGATCTGGAGGGCAAGGCCGAAAGACAACTTCCCCCCGGGCGCTATTCCATCACCACCACAAAGCCCGTGGAACTGGGCGGCAAACGCTATTCCTGGAATCTCCAGATCCAGATCACCGGCGTGGAACAGCGTGTCGATCTGACCAACGACAACGCCAGGATCGAGGATCTCCCTCCCGCCGCCGCTCCCCCCGCCGAAACGAAATCATCCGCCGGCGCCGCCGGCGGTGAACTCACCGCCCTCTTCGACAAACTGAAAAATTCCGTCGTCGCCGTTCATTCCGAATCCGGCAAAGGCTCCGGCTTCCTGGTGGACTCCACCGGCCTCGTCGTCACCAACAATCACGTCGTGAACGCCTCCAGCTACCTGGCCGTGCAGTTCGACGACAAGCGCAAGGTCCCCGCGCGCCTGGTCGCCGCCAACCCCGACAAGGACGTCGCGATCATCCGCTACGATCCTTCCGCGTTTCCCGAAGGCGTCGTCGCACCGCTGCTTCCCAAGGAAGCCGCGTCGCATCTCGCCGTCGGCCAGCGCGTTTTCACCATCGGCAATCCCCTGGGCCGCGACAAAGCCCTCACCACCGGCGTCGTCAGCAAAATCGAAAAAGACTCCATCAACAGCGACATCAACATCAACCCGGGAAATTCCGGCGGCCCTTTGTTTACCCTCGATGGCCAGGTCGCCGGCATCACCACCAGCCTGCTTCGTAATCTGGCTTCGATCGTGCCCGTCGAAGTCGTCCGGCCCCTCGTCGACACCGCGAAAAAAGAAATCGGGAAGGAAGCTCCTCCAACGCCGATCCTGCTTCCCGTTGAGCCCACGGACTATTTTCCCGCGGACGCCCTGCGGGAAGTCCTGAAACAGGAACGCCTCGATACCAAACCCTATTTTCTGGACGCCGGCCAGTTTCAAGTCGGCTTCTTCACGCCGCCGCTCAATTTCTATCTGCGCCATGAGCAGGAGATGGCCGCCGCCCGCAAAGCCGCAAAGCGTTCCAGCGGCAACGCGTCAAACGCCAAGCCGCCCAACAGCGTGCTTGAGGACGCCGTGGACTATCGACCCGTCCTTCTGGTCCGTGTCCGCCCGAAGTTCGGCGTCTTTCTGAAAGTTCGCTTCAAAAACGGTTTCGTGCGCATGCGGCTGCTCTGCGGCGGCAAGGAGATGACCCCGATTCTTCCCGGGCGCGCGGAGTTCGACTTGTACGACCAGCGCGAACGCAAGGTGGACACCACGTTTCAAGGCGTCTACGAATATCCAGCCGACGCTCTAACCCCCGCTTGCGGCAACGTGGTCCTCGAAATTTTTTCGGAGAAAGATCCCAACACGCCCGAAAGCAAATCCGTCGACGCCGCCACCGTGCAGCGCGTCTGGAACGATTTCGACCCCTTCCGCCATGCTCACCCGGCAGTGCCGCCTCCATCTCCCGCTGCCAAACCGTAAAGCAGAAAACAACGGGGCGTCTTCCGCGGAGTTCCTCACTCTGTTAGCAAGTGTTGCGATAGGTGTATGATTTGGACTGTTTCTGCCCAACAAAGATTCCGGCATGGTGAAAGTCGGACGCCGCAATCGAAATCCTCAGGGAGATCTCAAAATGAAAAGAATCCTTCTCACACTCGCCTTTGCATTCACGTTCGCAGGTTCCGTTTTCGCGCAGATGGCGGCTCCGTCCGCCTCCGCCGCTCCGGCGGCCGCGCCGCAAGCCGTCGCGCCCGTGAAAAATCCTGTGTTGACCGCGCTGCGCACATTGCTTCCCGGCCGCCAGAAAAATACCCTCGCCGCCATCGACGCCATGCCCGCCGACAAGTTCGCCTACAAGCCCACCCCGGATCAGATGAGCTTCGCCCACCTGGTCATGCACATCGCCGAATCGAATAACGGCTTGTGCGCCAAAATCGCCGATGTCCCCGCTCCCAAAGTCGACGAACTCAAGGAAACCGACTCCAAAGACAAGCTCCTCGCCGCGGCCCGCGCCTCTTTCGACTTCTGCACCTCGGCTCTCGCCAACGTCGACGACTCCAAGCTCGGCGATAACGTGGACTTTGGCCGCATCCAGGGCCCCCGCGCCCTGGGCGTCTTCTTCCTCTCCGGCGGCCTGGCCGACCACTACGGCGCCGCCGCCATGTATCTCCGCCTGAACGGAATCCTGCCGCCCAGCGCTCAGCCCAAGAAATAGAGCAGCCAACTTCGCCGCTGGATGGGCGCTGTTCTCTTCACTGGACTTCGGCGCCCTCTTGCGGCAGACTCGCTCCACCTGAATCACTCACCCGCTGGGCCGCTCCGCCCCCTTAGCCTGGCGCGCAATCTAAAGGAGGTCCTCATGCTTCGTCTCCGCATTCTCTCTGCTCTCGTTGTCTGCGCTTTCGCCGTCGCCTTCGCCGTTCCCCAGGAAATGCATCCGGCTGCGCGTACTACGCCCGCGTTCGACCAGATCAAATCTCTCGTCGGCCACTGGGAAGGGTCCACACCCGACGGCAAAAAGGGACAAGCCACCTACGAACTCATCTCCAACGGCAGCGTCGTTATGGAGCGCCTTAGCGCCGCCAACGAACCGGAAATGATCACCATGTACTCGCTGGAAGGCGATCGCATCCTCGTCACCCACTATTGCTCGGCCGGTAACCAGCCCACCATGCAGACCGCGCCTTCTCCCGCCGCCAACGGCAAGCTTGACTTCACCTTCCTCCGCCTCGCCGGAGCCAAATCTCCCGACGAAGGTCACATGGCCTCGCTCAGCGTCTCCATGCCCGACAAAAACCATCTCAACCAGGTCTGGACTTTCGCCGACCACGGCAAAACCATGACCGAAAATCTAAACTTCACCCGCAAATCCTAACCGCGAGCCACCGGCTACGAGCATTTCGCAACGCCAAAACTCTGTCATCCTGAGGGTATCCGGCGAGGATGCCCGAAGGACCTCAGCGCACAGTCCTGGCACCGCGTAAATCAGTCTATTTCCTTCTAAATTTATTGTTACCAATCCCCTATACTCTCTATCGAATAGCCTGGGAGGCCTCGACCATGTCCAAGTCCCGGTTCATTTTCGCTTCTGGCGCGCTGCTGTTGGTTTCCTGTTTCTCCGTGCTCCTGCTTCACTCCGCGCCCGCTTCTCACGCCGCCATCGGCATGTCGGAAACCAAGCGCAACTTCTCCTTCACCTATCAGGTACACGTCCCCGCCGACGCAACCGCAAAATCCAGCCGTCTCTGGATTCCTCTCCCGCAGAACGACGCCTTTCAATCCGTCTCTAACCTCAAAATCGAAAGCGCCGTCGCGCACTCCGAAGGCCGCGATCCCGAATACCAGAATCCCTTCGCCGTTTTCACTCCCACGGCCGCCCAGGCCGCCTCTGGTTACGACGTCACGCTCCTCTTCAACGCCACCCGCCGCGAGCACGCCGTCAACATCCATTCACCCGCCATGCAAAACGCTTCCGCCGCGCTTCCCGCCAACGATCCAATGATGAAGCGTTATCTCGAGCCAGATAAACTCGTGCCCCTCAACGACACCATCGCGGAACTTTCCCGCCAGCAGACCGCCGGAGACACCACGCCGCTCCAGAAAGCCCGCCACATTTACGATTACGTCGTCGCCACCATGCGCTACGACAAAACCGGCGAAGGCTGGGGCCGCGGCGACGCCATCTGGGCCTGCACCGCCAAGCGCGGCAACTGCACCGACTTTCACTCCTTGTTTATCGGCATGATGCGCTCGGCAGGAATTCCCGCGCGCTTTGAAATCGGATTCCCGCTTCCCGAAGGGAAATCCGAAGGCGACATTCCCGGCTACCACTGCTGGGCCGAATTTTATGTCACAGGCATCGGCTGGATTCCCGTCGACGCCAGCGAAGCCTGGAAAAATCCCGCCAAGCGCGACTACTTCTTCGGCGCCCACGACGACAATCGCGTCTTCTTCTCCTACGGCCGCGACCTGGTCCTCTCTCCCGACCAGAAAGGCCCCGCGCTCAACTACTTCATCTACCCTTACGCCGAATCCGATGGCCAGCCCGTAAAAGGCCTAACCACCCACTTCGCCTTCCGCGACCTCAACCCATAATCGCGTAGCGGCCACTTTCAAGTGGCCCGGAATTGTTGCACCAGAATTCTCAGTGCTCTCTGCGTTCTTAACTCTGTGTTCTCTGTGTGAACTCTTCTCTTACACTCCCCCGCTCGCCAATTTTCGCGCGACCAATCCCAGCATCAACCTCGATATCCCAGTCATCAGCAAATTTACTCCCACCAGCGTCCCAATCGCCCACACCGAACTCGACGGCCAGTGAAACCAGATCAGCCCGCCAAGCAGCAGCGTCACGATTCCATTAATCAACAACCAGGAAGCCCCGTGCGCACTCTTCAACCGGAAGTACGCCACCACCTCCAGCACCCCCTCCGCAACGATCACTCCAGAGAGCAGCAGCGTCAGCGTGCTCACTCCCATAATCGTGTGCGTCAGGAAATACAACCCGCCGATCAGGTACACGATCCCCACCAGCAATTGCAGGATCACATGCTTCGCGCCGCCGCCCTTGAAAGCCGCAAAAAAGTGCGCCACCGCTCCAAACACCAGCAGCCATCCCACCAGCAGCGTCACGCCCAACCCCGCCGCAAACGGCTCCGCAATCGCAAAAATCCCCAGCAAAATAAACAGCACCGCTACCGCGATGAACCAGTTCGTCGCCTTCTTCACCAGGGCTCCCGGACTGTGCAATCCCTGCGTCGCATTCGATGTTGCCATCGCGCACCTCTCTCTGGTTTTGTCTTTCTACAGGTCCCTGTTCCTGGCATCCGGCCTTGTCAAAATTCTCAGCAGCGGATTCGCGCTGATTCTACCTCTTCGCCAACTCGCCTTCCAAATCTGCTTTCCTCCTGACCATTCCAACATTCGCTCTGCCCTGCGCTAGAATCTTTTGATGCTTCAGTCGCTGCCATGCGCCCAGGATTTCCCCGTAATCGAAACTCCTCGCCTTCGTCTCCGCAGTCACCGCCTCGAAGATTTTCCCGCCTGCCGCGCCATGTGGGCCGACCCCGCCGTAACCCAATTCGTCGGTGGCCGCCCGCTCACCGAAGAAGAAGCCTGGGTGAAATTCCTCCGTAACGCAGGCCACTGGCCGCTCCTCGGTTTCGGCTTCTGGATCCTGGAGGAAAAAGCCACCGCCGCCTTCGCCGGTGAAATCGGCCTCGCCTATTTCCATCGCGAACTCTCGCCGCCCGTGGAAAATCTCCGCGAAGCCGGCTGGATTCTCGCTCCCTCCATGCACGGCAAAGGCTACGCCACCGAAGCCGTCGCCGCCGTTCTCGCCTGGGGCGACGCCCGCTTCTCCGATCCACGCACCATCTGCCTCATTCATCCCGATAACGCCGCCTCCATCCGCGTAGCCCAGAAATGCGGCTTCCGCGAATGGCAACGCGCCACCTACCACGGCGAACTCACCATCGTCTTCGAGCGCACCGCGCCCCTCTGAACGCTGCTCTATTTCTCTCCTGGGAACGCCCGTTCCAATATTCCGCTGGCCGCAAGTAACTCCATGTAAACTCTCCCTATCCGCAACATGGCCTGCAGACCCCGGCCTGAGGTGCCATGGAGTTCTGGGTCCTCATCCTTACTGTCTGGGCTTTCTATCGCTGGGTGCAATCCCGCATCCAGCGCCAGAAGGACGACGAGCGTTTTGCCCGCGTCGTCGAAACCCTCAACAAACTCGAACCCCGCCTCAAAGACCTGCAAAAACTCGAAACTCGCGTCCACGAACTTGAAAATCGTCTCGCGACCACCACTCCTCCCGCCCCCGCTCAACAATCCGTCGAGCCTCCTCCTCCCGCCGTCGAACCAAAACCCGTGCAGCCTCCCGCTCCAGCAAAACTTCCTCCCTCTCTCGAAATTCCCATGCAGCCCGCACCGATCGCTCCGCCCCCGCCTCTTCCACCGCATCCAATCGAACCACCAACTCCGAGGCCTCCTGTCACTCCCTCCCCCGTCGCACCCCCAGTTTCAATTACGCCGCATCCACCCGCGCCTCCACGGCCCACTCCACCTCCGTTATCACCGCCGCCGCAACCCGCGCATCTCTCCGCCCGCGAAGCCACTTCTCAAATCGAGGAAACTCTCGGCAAAAACTGGCTCAACAAGCTCGGCATCATCGCGCTCGTCATCGGCATCTCTCTTTTCCTCGCCTACAAATTCCCCTCGCTCAGCAATCCCGAAAAAGTCGGCCTCGGCTATCTTGTAAGCTTCGTCATTCTCGGCACCGGCGTCTATCTCGAACGCAGCGACCGCTATCGCATCTTCGCCCGCGCGTTGATTGGCGGCGGCTGGGCACTCACCTTCTTCGTCACCTACGCCATGCATTTTGTGCAGTACACCCGGGTGATCGAAACGCAGGCGATTGACCTCATTCTTCTCTTCCTCGTCGCCGGAGTAATGGTCATCCACACTCTCCGCTACGATTCCCAGGTCGTCACAGGCCTCGCCTTTCTCCTCGCCTTCTTCACCGTCGGCATCAGCCAGGACACCATCTACTCCCTCTCTGCCGGCGCCATTCTCGCGCTCGGCCTTATCGCCATTGTCCATCGCCGCCGCTGGTTCGAACTCGAAGTCTTCGGCATCCTCGCCGCCTACGTGAACCATTTCATCTGGCTCAGCCGCGTCGTGATTCCCGCTGTCGGCCACCACCGCATGTTCCCCGAGTTCGTTCCCAGCACCGTTCTCCTCTGCCTCTACTGGGGCACCTATCGCTGGTCCTACATTTCACGCGAAATCAGGAGCGAAACCGAGGAACGATTCTCCACCCTCGCCGCGTTACTGAACACTTCGTTGCTTCTCGGCGTTTTCAAATATCAGTCCGTCCGCCCCGAACTCGCCTTCTACGCGCTGCTCCTCCTCGGCGCCGTCGAGCTCTCCCTCGGCCAGCTCCCTGTCACGCGCCGCCGCCGCATCGCCTTCATCATTCTTTCCACCATCGGCATCATCCTTCTCGTTGCCGCCATCCCGTTCAAATATTCCGGCATGGACACCGCCGTTATCTGGCTCGCCGAAGCCCAGATGCTTATCCTCGCCGGTGTCTTCACCCGCGAAATCCTCTTCCGCCGCTTCGGACTGCTAGTAGCGCTTCTCACCTCCGGCGACATGCTTGTTAATCAAGCGCTTCCGACGCTTTCTGATCGTCTCTATGAACTCCCTGGGGATGTATTTGGTCGCTACACCCACACCATTCCCGCGCCCGAATTCCAGCTGGCCATCAGCTTCCTCGTTGCGGGACTTCTTTTCTACGCTAACTCCCTCGTTATCCCTCGCCGCTGGAAAGACCTCCTCACCACCGAAAGCGAATTCCTCTTCTATCGCGCGCTTTCCTATCTGGCTGCGCTCATGCTTTTCATTTCTCTCTGGCTCGCATTCCCCTATGTTTGGACCGCCGTCCTCTGGGTCGCCGCCGCATTTGTTCTCATTGTCGTCGCCCGCGCCCTGTCCGCTGAAGACCTCTCTTACCACGCGCATCTCTTCTCGCTGGCTGCGTTCATCCGCGCTCTCGATGTCAATTCCTTCCTGACCACGCCCTATCTCCACACCGGCCTTTCACTCCGCCTCGTCACCCTCCCTCTCGTAATCGCTATCCTCTATCTCTGCGCCCGCTGGCTCAGCCTCGAATCCCTGGGCGCCACCATCGAGGCTTCGGAACTTTACACGACAGCTTCCGCCATTCTCGTCGTCATCCTCGCCTACCACGAATGCCATTGGGCCTGGATCTCCATAGCCTGGGGAGTTTTCGCACTCGCTCTGGCCGTCATCGGATTTTTCCGCGACCGCCGCGACCTCAGCTTCCAGGCGCACCTCCTCGTCCTCGCCGGATTCGCGCGCACCCTCCTCGTCAACATTGACGCCACTCAGGAATGGCACCACTTTACCCTGCGCTTTATCACCTTCTCGCTGATGGCCGTGCTCCTATACCTCTGCGCTTATTTCAGCGGACCCCGCGATTCCGATATCGCGCGACTCTTTTCCGCTCTCCACACCTGGGCAGGCTCCATCCTCATCGCCGTTCTCGCCTTCAAGGAAGTCTCTTCTCCGTGGATCGCGGTAGTCTGGGCGCTCTTCGCCTTCCTCTTGCTCGTCATCGGCGCACGTGTGAAGCGCGTGCAACTCCACTTCCAGGCCTACTTACTATCCATCTCCGCCTTGTTCCAGATCGCCTCCGTCAATCTCAGCGCTGTCGAACCGTGGAGCCTTTATCCGCACGTCTCCCTTCGCCTCATCACCGTCTCCCTCGTCGCCGCGCTCTTCTACCTCTGCGCGCGCTGGGCCGCCAAAGGCGAATTCTCTTTCGCCCCCGTCGCCGGAGCCGGTTACACGTGGATCGCCTCTTCTCTGGTTGTCACGTTGATTTATTACGAGGCGGCCGCTCACGCCATCGCCCTCGGTTGGGCGCTCTTCGCTCTGCTGCTTTTCGAAATCGGGCTGTACTGGAAATCGCTCAACTGGCGCGCGCAGGCCTACGCGGCTTTCGCCCTCAGCTTCCTGCGCCTCGCCTGGTTCAACCTGGACTTCGGCCCGCGCGAACTGCTCCTCACCACTCTACCTATCGCTTTCGTCTTCTATTACCCGTATCTACGTCTCGCGCGCTTGACTGAAAGCTCCGCGTCCGTAAAAGATTTTGCCCTCGAGCGCCAATTCCTCGCCGCTCCCGCGCTAGCCTGGCTCGGCTCCGCGACGCTCGTACTTTTCGCGCGCTCCTATTTCCCCGGCGGCTCCGCTCTCGTCGCTTGGGCGGCGCTCGCTGTACTCTTTATCGGCATCTCCTGGGCCGCCCAGCGCGACGTCTTCCTCCATCACAGCGTTCTCCTCGCCTTTCTCGTTTTCTTCCGCGGCCTCTCCTATGAATTCATGGAGGGCGCCCATCGCAACTTTGCTGGCAGTTTCGACCCCTGGGTCTACGTCGCCATCGCCGCCGCGCTAATCTTCCTCGGCCAGGCCTTCGCCTTCCCGCTCCGCGCGCGTTTTGCCGCCTCCCAATCCAAACCCTCTTCCGACAGCGATCTTTCCGCTAATCTGACCGCTCTCCTCCGCCGTCCCGAACAAATCTATTTCTTCCTTCCCATGATTCTCGTCACCGTCCTCATCTTCAACGAAGTCTCCCAGGGCCGCGTCACTATCGGCTGGGGCCTCGAAGCCGTCGCCGCCTTTCTCTTCGCCCTCATCGTCGGCGAACGCAGCTTCCGCCTAGCCGGCCTGGCCCTCCTCCTCGTCTGCGTCGTCAAAATCGTCCTCCTCGACGTCTGGCGCCAGGAAGTCTCCGACCGCTTCATCACCTTCATCATCCTTGGTGTCGCCCTCCTCCTCGTTTCTTACCTCTACACCCGCTATTCCGAAGCCATCCGCCGCTACCTCTAACTCTTCCTCTTCTTTCCCCATTCCTTCCTGTAGCGCTGATCTTTTAAGTCAGCTCTTTGTGTGCGTAGATTGATGCGTAGAATGTGTGCAGGGGGGAACCGGGAACAGACGGGGCGTTTACCAGATTTCTAAAGAGCAACGAGGACTTTCCATCCGTCCCTGAACATCCCTCTCGGTATAGGGAGATTGTTTTTGCCATGTTCTCTGCCTACTTCGACGATAGCGGTACTCATTTAGAGTCAGATGTGGCCATTGCTGCGTGCTATATCGGAACGCTAGACCGCTGGAAGTGTCTTTCCGATGATTGGGACGCAGCAAAGAATGCAGAGGGATTCACCGTTTTTGGAATGGCCGATATCTTAGGCGGCAAAGGTGAATTTCGTGGGTGGAAAGAATATAAAAGAGACCGCCTAATACGAAGGCTGATAACCAACATCCGCTGCCGAGCAAGTATCGGTATCTCTATTTCTGTTCCGAAAGTGGCGTACGACAAAACAATTCAAGGAAAGATTCGTGGCCGTTTCGGAAAATTCCACTATACCTTCGCCGTTAGGAGTTGCCTGACGCAGATCAAGGGATGGCGTGAGCGACATGGGATTACAACTCCCATGCAGTATGTATTCGACATCACGTCTCAGGGTAAGGGAGAGATAATCGAAGCATTGGAATATCACATTTCTACTGGACGGGCCTCACTGTCTGGCTTGGAGTCGGGAGGCTATTCGTTTCAAAGCAAGAAGGGGTTGCCACCCCTACAAGCGGCTGACATTCTTGCGCATGAAACCTACAGATGCGTCCTAAACGAACTGATCGTTCCAGGAACGCTGCCGGACCATTATTTCGGAGAACTGGTAAACGGCGGCCTAGTGACGAAATATTGGACGGAAGAGAAACTTGCCGGCGTCAGGGATAGCGTATCTGCAAAATACGATGCACTTGGCGATTGGCCCGAACCTCTAACAAATGCCAAAGGCCCAGAGTTGAAGGTGAAAAATGAAGGAATATAGCCGTTTCGACAAGATGGTGACGGAACTACTCAATGTACCGCACTCCGAAATCAAGGCGAAGCTCGAAGTCGGAAATCTGGGGACAGACGGGACGTTTTCTCCACTCTTTGAGCTTTTGATTCTTTCTCGTTACCCTTTCGCCGCAAAATCGTCACAGTAATTTGAGAAAATGGCCTATGATTGCGCGGGCACTTTTCCGTTTACACACCGCGCATTTGCACGCTCCAGGTCGCCCCACTTCTAACTCGTTTATTTCCCCTACATACGCGCACTTCACTCGCAACTCCTTTGTTTCCCCTACTTACGCAAAAACAGGGGGGTGTATCCCCCTAAAAATGTCGGCGCGCCGACATTTTTTCTCTTTTTCCTCCCAAATCTCCGCTTTCGGCTTTCTTTCCTCTCAATTACTTGCGCGCTCTTTCATTTTCCGTATCACATCCATCCACAATCTTTCCAATATCTTCCGCACTCTTTGCCCAAAAACCAGGGGTACACCCCTCGGTCCATCCAACCCCTCCTCGGCTCCTCCTCGGCTGCTCGCTCGCCTGCCCGCCGCAGCCTCAGCGAAGGCGGGTCCATTCACCGCGCATTCACAAAGCTGTTACCGCACCTTCACCCATCCTTGTCTCTCTCTTGTCACAATGGAGGCCGGTCCGGGGTCCCACACAAACACCATGTCTATCGCTATCTCACCGCGTACGGTACACTTCTACCAATGCGCACTGCCCAGCGAGATCCCTTCATGAAACGTGTACTGATCATTGAAGACGATCGCGATATCGTTGAGCTTGTGCGCTATAACCTTGCCAACGAAGGCTTTCAGGTCAACGCCGCCTTCGACGGCTCCAGCGGCCTCTCCACCCTGAAAAAAACGCCGCCCGATCTGCTCCTGCTGGATCTGATGCTGCCGAAAATGTCCGGCTTGGACATTTGCCGCGAAATTCGCAAGGACGAATCGCTGAACCGGCTTCCCGTGCTGATGCTGACCGCGCGCGGCGACGAAGCCGACCGCGTCGTGGGCCTCGAAATGGGCGCCGACGATTACGTCACCAAGCCGTTCAGCCCGCGCGAACTGATTGCCCGCGTGAAAGCGCTGCTCCGCCGCGCCGAGCCGCCCGTTGATTCCCCGCGCGTCATCGAAATCGGCCGCCTCGCGATTGACCCGGCTTCTTATCGCGTCAGCCACTCCGGCAAGCCTGTGCCGCTGAGCACGCTGGAATTTCGCCTGCTCTACTACTTGGCCTCGCGCCCCAACCGCGTTTTCACGCGCGATCAGTTGCTCGACGCCGTCTGGGGCACCGACCGCTTCGTTACGCCCCGCAGCGTGGACGTCTACGTCCGCCGCCTGCGCGAAAAGATTGAATCCGACCCGGAAAATCCCCTGCACCTGAAGACGGTCCGCGGCGCAGGTTATCTGTTCGAGACACGTGCGGCGTAAATTTTTTTGGAAACTCGCGTTCACCTTCCTGGCGCTCCTCTCGGGCGCCCTGCTGGCTGTGGATTTTCTCGCCGAGCGCGCCCTCCGCGCCAGCTACGAAAATGACACTTACCGCGAACTTCAGTCGCTCGTCCGCCTGATCCGCGTTCATCCGCTTCCCATCACTTCCTTGCCCGCACAAACTCCCGACGAGATTTCCGTGCTGCACGGCTGGGTCGCCAACGCCGCCAAGAGCGGCGCCCGCGTCACCGTCATCGCGTCCGACGGACGCGTACTCGCCGACTCCGAGTCCGAAACCGGCACGATGGAAAACCATGGTGGCCGCGATGAAGTGCAAAGTGCCTTCCAAACCGGCGAAGGCCGCGCCATCCGCGAGAGCGTCTCCGTCAAGCGGCCGCTCATCTACTACGCGGTTCGCGAAAGCCTCCCTGACGGCACGCCGATCGTCCTCCGGCTAGCGCTGCCCGTGGAGGGAATCGACGAATCACTGGGGCAATTCCGCACCAGCCTCTGGCTGTGGTCGCTGCTGATATTTCTGATCGCGGGCGCGGTGGCACTGCTGATGTCGCGGACTTATGCGGATCGCGTCGAACGCCTGCGCGAGTTCTCGTTGCGAGTTGCCGAGGGCGATTTCCGGCCGCTCTCCGCTGACGGAACGGGCGACACGCTCGAAGCTTTGGGCGCTTCGCTGAACCAGACCGCCGGGCGGCTCGATCGCACCATTCGCACGCTCACGGAAGAGCGCAATCTTTCCTCCGCGATTCTTGGCTCGATGGTGGAGGGCGTCGCGGTCGTGAATGCGGCCGAGCGCCTGGTGTTTACGAATCCCGGCTTCGCTTCCATTCTTGGACTGGATGTTCCGCCGGTGGCCGGAAGTTCGTTGCTGGAAGTTGTCCGCCAGACGGAATTAATAGGCGCGGTGCGGCAGGTGCTTTCCGGGGAGCCTCGCGTGGAATCGGAAATCTCCACCGGCACGTTGCGGCAGCATTTCTTCGCAGCCACCGTCGCTTCCGTTCGCGCCGGAGAGACCTCGGGCGCGGTCATCGTGCTCCACGACATCACGGAACTCCGCAAGCTGGAGCGCATCCGGCGCGATTTTGTCGCCAACGTCTCGCACGAATTCCGTACGCCCCTGACGGCGATTCAAGGCTTTGCGGAAACCCTGATTGCGGGCGCGCTGGATGACCCGCAAAACAGAGGCCGTTTTCTGAACATCATTCTGGAACACGCGCGGCGCCTTGCCCGCCTCACTGAAGATCTCTTGAAACTTTCGCAGATGGATGCGGATCGCCTGGAACTCGAAATCAGCCCCGTCAAGGTTTCGCAGCTCGTCGAGTCGTGCTACGAAACCGCGCGGCATCGCGCCGCCGAAAAGGAATTGACGCTGACTCTCGCTCCCGGCCTTTCGCAAAACTTGCCCGACGTTGCCGGTGACGCGCGCAGGCTGCAGGAAGTCCTGCAAAATCTTCTCGACAACGCCATCCAGTACACATTGCCCGGCGGCAAAATCATCCTCAACGCGGAATTGAAGAATCACAACGTCGTATTTACCGTCTCCGACACCGGCATTGGCATTCCCACCGCCGACCAACCGCGCATCTTCGAGCGGTTCTACCGAGTGGATGCGGCACGCTCGCGCGAAGCGGGCGGAACCGGGCTCGGCCTGGCCATCGCGAAACACCTGATCGAAGTGCACGGCGGCCGGATATGGGTCGAAAGCGAAGTCGGCGCCGGTTCCCGGTTTCATTTTTCCGTTCCGCTCTTTGACCCTGAGCGTGCGACCGCTCGCTCGGCTTCATCCTCCGCCAGCGGCCGCGCAGGCCGTTCCACGCAACCGTAAGTTCCGGGCGCCCGGCTTTTCTTCTTATTCATCCCGCCGTTACCTCTCCGTAATATTTTTCGCGGAAAATCCACTCAAGGCATGCAGTCTCGCCTGCCCCAGTTTTTCCGCGGAGGTTCCGAATGGCCCAAGCAGCCGGTTTGACCGAAGCGGTTCTTTACGACACGCTGGTCAACTACCTTATTTCCATGGCGCGCACCGTCGAGAGCGCCATGAACCGCTCACTCGACGCCATCATCGCCTTCGATAATCCACGTACTTCTGGTCTTCCCGGCGAAGTCTTCCTGCTGGAGCCGCGCATCAACGAGATGGAAATCATGATCGACGAGCACGCCATCCGCTTGCTTCGCCGCGGCTCATTCAGTGACGACGAAATGCGCCTGATCGTTGCCGCTCTGAAGATCACCAACGATCTGGAGCGCATTGGCGACATCGCGGTGAATCTGGCGGAACGCGTCATCTCTCTGCGCGAAATGTCCGACGCCAAGCCGCCCGAAGAATTGGCGCCGATGGCCGAAGCTGTGCGCTCGATGGTCAGCCGGAGTTTGGGTGCGCTGATCTTCCGCAACGCCGAAATGGCCGCGCAGGTCCTGGAAAGCGACGACGTTGTCGACCAGTACCGCGACCGCATCTTTGAGAACCTGTTGCAGCACATGACCCAGGACGTCACGCTGGTTACACCCGGCATGCAGTTTGTGCTGGCCACGCGCCATCTGGAACGCATCGCGGATCACGCCACGAATATTGCGGAGGACATCATTTTCTGGGTGCGCGGACTGGATGTGCGCCACGGGCGCGGATTGACCGTCCGCCCGGAGTCGGAAATGACGACGATGGGGCTCAGTTCCGAGGTTACCGAGAATTCACACGGGCTTCATTCAGACGTGACGCCCGACTGCGATACTCAGCACGTTTGAACTTCACTCAATGTCCTACCTCGGGGACCAGCGCACCCCTGGCACTGGTCCCCTTCTCCTCCCTCAAGACACATAATAAAAGGCATCCTCTTGACCCCCAAGAGGACTCCAATTACTGTTAGCAGATAGGCAGACGCAAAATGCCACAGCAGATGCACCCAAATCGGGCACAGAGTTTGCGTGTGTGGATGTGTGTGCTCCTGGCGGCGTTGATCCTCTATAATCCCTTCGCGGCGCTCTGCTTTTCCCACGGAACGATTGAAGTCCACACCCTGCAACGAAACCGCGCGTCGGTCGGCGCATCGGAACTGCAACATTTCAGCCCGGTCCAGGACGATATTCCCCAGGTAGACGTAAATTTGGAAGCAAATCGCGAAGAACTCATGGCGCCCGCGGGAACTTATGTGGCCCAGGGTTTCGAGCGCGAAGTCGAACTACCGCAATCGGACATTGTATCCAAGGTCTGGTCGCGGCCCCCACCACTGGCGTAACTCTAGTATTGCGTGCCGGCCGAGCCGGCATCTCCTAATTACTATCGGTTCTGAAGTGTTTTCGGTTCTCCTACCCCGGCATCGGCGGGAATGAGCCATTTGCATTGATCGTAAGCAAAAACCGTAACAAGGACACGCAATGTCAAAAAACAGCAAGTTGGTGATCGCGGGCCTCGTATTCGTGGTGTTGCTCGCGCTGTGGGCCGGGTGGCGACACGGAAAAACGGAAGCGGACGACGCGGATCCCGGGGGAAAGACTCACGGGGAAACTGTAGCCGCCGTGGTCAAAGTTTCACGCGGAAAATTGGGAGCACCGCTGACGCTGGCCGGCGCGTTCAAGCCGTTCCAGGATGTGGACGTTCATGCCAAGGTTGCGGGCTACATCAAGAAGATTTACGTCGATGTTGGATCGCGGGTGTCCGAAGGGCAGACTTTGGCGGTGCTGGAAGTGCCGGAGCTTGCGGCGCAACTTGCCGGCGCGGACGCAGCCGTGCGGCGATCCAGGCAGGAAATCAGCCGGGCGCAGGGAGACGTGGAGCGAGCCAAGTCGGCCCATGCGGCCGTCCACGCGATGTGTCAACGGCTGCAGCAAGCCTCGGAGCAGCGAGTCGGGCTCGTGGCACAACAGGAAGTGGACAATGCGCGGGCGAAGGACCTGGAAGGGGAAGCGCAGGTTTCCAGCGCCGAAGCGGCGCTGAACGCGGCGCAACAGGCGTTTGAAGTGGCCGAAGCCAACGCGAAACAGTACTCGGCGCTTTCCGAGTACACGCGAATTGTGGCGCCGTTCACCGGCGTGGTGACGGTGCGTTATGCGGATACGGGTTCACTGATTGCCGCGGGCACCGCATCGAGCACGCAATCCACGCCGGTGGTACGCATCGCGCAAGTCACCGTGCTGCGGCTGGTCCTGCCGATTCCTGAATCGATCGCGGGAGAAATTCGCTTGAACGATCCCGTAAAGGTACATGTGCAGGCGCTGAACGCGGACTATGTGGGCAAAGTGTCACGGTTTGCGGACTCCCTGGACCCGCAGACGCGAACGATGGAAACGGAAATCGATTTTCAAAACGCAGATGGCCGGCTGCTTCCGGGGATGTACGTTCAGGCGATCGTGGCGCCTCCCGACAATCGAGACATTCTTACCGTGCCGCTGGAGGCGGTGGAATTGGGCGCGGATGCCAGCGAGGGAAACGTGCTGGTGGTGAACACGAAAAACACACTGGAAGCACGCAAAGTGCAATTGGGTTTGCAGGGAAGTACGCGCGTTGAAGTGCGCGGAGGATTAACAGAGGGAGAGCGCGTTGTCGTCGGCAGCCGGAATGAATTCCGGCCCGGAATGAAAGTGGCGCCGAAGGAAATCGACCTCAGCCGGCCTGGCGATGTGGAGGCCAGGTAATGCCAAAGTTCGCCCTGGCGTACCCCTACTTCATCATCATGCTGTGCCTGGTCGTCGCGGTCGTAGGTGTGACCACCGTGGTGCGTATGCCAGTTGACCTCTTCCCGCAGATTAATATCCCCGTTGTGGTAGTGGCGACGTTTTATGCGGGCATGCCTCCGCAACAAATTGAAGCGGACATAACGAATACGTTCGAGCGGTTCTTCACGCTGGGAAGCAACATCGATCACATCGAGTCGCGGTCGCTTACCGGCGTGAGCCTGGTGAAGATTTATTTCAAGCCGGGCACGGACGCCAACGCCGCCTTGAGCAATATCGCGAATTTGGCGATGGCGGATCTGCGGAGGTTGCCGCCGGGTACGCTGCCGCCCGTGGTTTTGAAATTCGACGCATCGAGCCTGCCGGTTTGCCTGATTACGCTGCAAGGCCAGGGTCTGAATGAAACGCAGTTGAAAGACCTGGCCCAGTTCCAGGTAAGAAACCAGGTCGCCAACGTGCAAGGCGCTTCCGTGCCGCAACCGTTTGGCGGAACGTACCGGCAGATACAGGTGTTCGTCGATCCGGTAAAGCTCGAAGCTCACCAGTTGAGCCTGATGGACGTTGTGAATGCCGTCAACAATTCCAACCTGATCCTGCCGGCGGGAGACGTGCGGATCGGCAATCGCGATTACAACATTTATGCAAACAGCCAGGTGCCGACACCGGACGACGTGAACAAGATTCCACTGAAAAGCGTGGGTCTGGGAACGGTTCTGGTCGCTGACGTCGGGAAAGCGGAGGATGCGGGAGCCATACAGACCAACATCGTGCGCATCGACGGGCAAAAATCGGTGTACATCCCGGTGTTGAAACAGGGAGGTGACAGCAACACCATCTCGATCGTGAATGGCGTGAAGGAAGCCACAAAGCATCTGTTGGATATTCCGGACGTGCTGAAAACCAAAGTGGTGTTCGATCAGTCTGTGTTCGTGAAAACCGCGCTGCGGAATCTGTTGAAAGAGGGCGGCATCGGGCTGCTCCTGACGGGCTTGATGATCCTGCTGTTTCTGGGCAGTCCGCGGGCGACGTTCGCGGTGCTGCTTTCGATTCCGCTGTCCGCGCTGACCTGTTTTCTGGTGATGAATGGAATGGGCGGGTCCATCAATACGATGTTGCTGGGCGGTCTGGCGCTGGCGTTTTCACGATTGATCGACGATTCGGTGGTGGTGCTGGAGAACATCTTCCGGTTCATGGAACATGGATCGCCGCCGCAGGAAGCGGCGGAAAAAGGCGGGATGGAAGTGGCGCTGGCCGTACTCGCGGCCACCTCCACAACCTCCATCGTGTTTTTCCCGGTTACTTTTTTCTACGGAGTCAGCCGGTATCTGTTTATTGATCTGGCGCTTGGGGTCGTATTGTCGATTTTCGCGTCGTACATTTTTGCGATGACGGTGGTGCCCCTTTACTGCGCGTATTTCATTCGCCTGGACTCCTACGGAGAAGAGGCTCACGAAAATCCCAAGGGCCTGCTGGAGCGGGTGGTGCATCGATTCAATCATGATTTTCAGAGACTGCTGCTTTTTTACGAACAAAAGGTGACGCAGGCGCTGGTGAGGCCCGGAAGGACGGCGCTTTTTATTCTTGCAGGAATCACGCTGTTAATCGCGGGCGTTTTTCCTTTTGTCGGCCGGGCGTATTTCCCGCGAACGGACCCGGGACAATTCGTGATCCAACTGAAAATGCCGACGGGCACCCGGCTGGAGGTTTCGGACAAGTATGTGGCGGGCGTGGAGAGGGAAGTTCGGGCCGCGATCCCGGAAAGTGATCTGGACATGATCGTGTCCAACATCGGCATCACTCCGGACTTGTCGGCCGTTTACACCAGCAATTCGGCGATGCACACCGCGTTCGTGCAGGTCAGTTTGAAGGAAGACCACAAGGTGGGGAGCTACGAATACATGGAACGCGTGCGGCGAAAGTTAGCGAATAACTTGCCGCAGGTCAGCGCCTACTTTCAAGCCGGAGGACTGGTGGATTCGGTGGTGAACCAGGGATTGCCTGCGCCGCTGGATATTCAGGTGAGCGACAGCGATCTAGGCGAAGGCTACGCCATCGCGCAGAAGATGGCGCTGCAACTGAAGGCCTCGGGGAATGTGAGCGATGTCCTGATTCCCCAGGACATCGATTATCCAGGGTTGGAGCTCAATATTGACCGCCAACAGGCCAGCCTGCTTGGGCTGACGCCGAAGGATGTGGTGGACAACGTGATCACCGCGTTGACCTCCAACGGAGTGATCGCGCCAAGTTACTGGATCGATCCAAAAACGGGGAACAACTACATGCTGACGGTGCAGTACTCAAATGAAAAGGTTGGATCGATGACGATGACGGATTTCCGCAACATTCCCCTGCGGGCGACCGCGTCCAAGTCTTACACCCCGCTGCAATCGGTGGCCAAAATTGTGCCCATGAATACGCCAACGGAAGTGGACCATTACCAGTTGCGGCGAGTGGTGGATGTCTTCGTGATGCCAAAGACGGAGGACCTGGGCAAGGTGAACGCGGAGGTGAAGAAGCTGGTGAGTGGGTTGAACCTGCCGAAGAACGCGCTGGTGCGCGTGCAGGGCGCGGTGGTGGGAATGAACGAATCGTTTTACCGCTTCGGTGTGGGACTGTTGTTGTCCGTGGTGCTGGTGTACCTGATCCTGATGGCGCAATTCCGTTCGTTTATCGACCCGTTCATTATCCTTACGGCGATTCCGCCGGGGCTTGCGGGCGTGGTGGCGTTTCTATTTATCACGCACACGACGCTGAACATCATGTCGCTGATGGGCGTGATCATGATGACGGGAATCGTGGTGTCCAACAGCATTCTGATCGTGGAATTTTCAGGAATCTTGCGCGAACGAGGAATGGGCCTGCAACAAGCGGTGGTGGAGGCATGCAAGGTGAGGCTGCGGCCGATTCTGATGACGTCACTGGCGACTTTGCTGGGGCTGATCCCGATGGCGCTGGGCGTGGAAGCGGGCAGCGAACAGTATGCGCCGCTGGCTCGCGCGGTGATCGGTGGATTGACGGTCAGCGTGGTCGTGACGGTATTTCTGGTACCGGCTATCTATCTGCTGATTCATGGAAGGAAGCGCGCGGAAACAGCGGAGGTGGCATCGTGAGGACAACAAGAGGTTTGGCGCTGATGTTCGCTTTGCTGGGAACGTTCGCTGCAGCGCAGGAAAAGCCCGCCGCGAATTCCGACGAAAAACCGCTCACCATTCGGGAAGCCGAGGCCATCGGCGTGCGCAACAACCCGCAGATTACCGTGGGGAAACTGCGGGCGTTGCAGGCCAGGGAGTTTGTGCGCGAAGCGCGGTCGGCGCTGATGCCCGATGTGAATTTGAGCGTAACCGGAGTGGACTCCAATCCTGGTTCGAGAATTGCCGCCGGCTCACTGAGCAATCCGATTCTGTTTCCGCGAGCCGCCGCGGGCGCGAGCGTAAGCCAACTGATCACCGATTTCGGCCATACGTCCAACCTGGTGGCCAGTTCGCAGTTTCATGCCAAGGCGGAAGACCAGAATGCGCTGGCCACCCAGCAGGACATTATTCTTGCCGTGGATGAAGCGTTTTACAACACGCTGGAGACGCACGCGTTGTTGCAGGTGGCGGAAGATACGGTAAAAACGCGGCAGACGCTGGTGGATCAGGTGCAGGCGTTGACGGACGCGAAACTCCGCTCCGATCTGGATTTGAGTTTCAGCAAGGTAGACTTGGCGCGCGCAAAGTTGTTGCTGCTGGAATCGAATAACAATTACGAAGCTTCGCTCTCCACCCTTTCCGCTATTTTAGGGTATCCCGACCGCCAAAATTTCAGAACGGTGGAGCCGGAACAGCAAGCATCTGCGCCGCCGCTGCTCGAACCCACGCAATTAATTCAGAAGGCCATGCAGCAGCGGCCGGAAATTCAGGCGATGCTGAATGAAGTGACCGCGGCGGAAAAATTCGGCCGGTCCGAACACGATCTCTGGTGGCCGACCGTAAATGCCTCGGGGGTGGTGGGGCAGGCTCCGGCGCGCGACGACCATATTCCGAGTTGGTATGGCGGAGTCGGCGTGAACATCAATATTCCCGTGTTCAACGGCTTCTTGTTCAACGCGCGCGCCAAGAGCGCGGATCTCGAAACCGAAATGAAGCGCAAGAAGCTGCAGGATATGGAAGACAATCTTGCGCGGGATGTGCGCAACACCTGGCTGGACACGCAAAAGGCGTACGCGCGGCTGACGGTGACGCAGCAGTTATTGGAACAGGCGAACCTGGCGCTCGAATTGGCGCAGGCCCGGTACAAATTGGGCTTAAGCTCCATTGTGGAATTTAGCCAGGCCGAACTTCAGAAGACGGACGCGGACCTGCAGGACACCGACGCTAAATACCAATACAAGTTGACGCAGATCATGCTGGCGTATGAAATGGGAGAGCGGCGCTGAGCTTGCGATCCACCCTCAGAAAATCAAAAAATCGGCTGGTGGCACACTTCCCCGCAGCATCTTTCAAAATCATTGTGAACTAATTCTCAGTCAACCGCGCAACCACCCAATCCTTGCAAGAAGCAGGATAAGTCACTTCCGTGCGGACGTGGGACGAGCTGTAACCATGCGTAACACATTGTAAATAAAAGACATGCATAGCTGGTAGAGGGGATTGTTACAGACTATTCATGTTGGATTGATATAGCCGTAAGAGACTCCACATAACTTCCCAAACGGGGTGGTACGCATTTCCCGGGAACGTATCCGAAATCTGCAAGAAAAAAAGAGAGAGGCAATGAGAAAACTCGCATCACTTGCACTATCGCTGTTCCTGATGACCGGAACGGCGTTCGCTGATTCACCGAAAGATTCGCCGAAGGATGCACCGAAAGAAGCGGCGGCAACGCCCGCGAAGCCTGCGGCGGCCAACGCTGCAACCAAGACCAACGCGGAACTTGCGGCGCAGATGGAAGAGCTGCGCCAGGCTCTGATTGCGCAGCAGGAACAGTTGCAGATGCTGAAGGAAGAGCTGGCGAAGCGCGACCGTCAGATCGAAGAAGCACGGGAAACCGCGGCGTCTGCCAACGCCCGGGCGACCGAGGCGAACACCAAGGCAGTGGAAGCGGTGACGACGTCGACGGAAGTAAAGTCCACGGCGACGGCGCTGAATTCGACAGTGGCGAGCATGGCGGCAAGCAACGCGGCCGTTGTGAACTCATCGCTTACCGCTTCGGGTCAAGCCCCGGCGGAAGAAAAAGGGCCGACTTCGATCCGCTTCAAGGGAATCACGATCACCCCCGGCGGGTTTATCGAAGCGGCCACCGTCAACCGCCAAAGGTCAATAAGCGGCGACATCAACACGCAGTTTTCCGGCATTCCGTATCCCGGCAACTCACTGAGCAAAGTGACCGAAATGAATTTCACGGCGCGGCAGTCACGTCTGAGCTTGCTGCTGGAGGCGAAGCTGGCAAGCGCCAAGGTGACTGGCTACATCGAAACCGACTTCCTCGGAGCCGGTACCACGTCAAACAACCGCGAGAGCAACTCGTACTTGTTCCGGATGCGCCAGGGCTGGGGCCAGGCGGCGTTTGAAAACGGATGGGCCTTCACAGCGGGGCAGATGTGGACACTCGCCACAGAAAACAGGAAAGGCATCGCAAACCGCGGGGAAGCCTTGCCACAGATGATCGATCCGCAATATGTGGTGGGCTTCACCTGGGAGCGCATCCCTTCCGTACGCGTGACGAAGAGCTTCGGCGATAAGTTCACCTTGGGGGTTTCGGCCGAAGAACCGCAGACGACAATCGGCGGACGCGGATTTAACAGCGTCACCACAAGCGTGGCAGGCGGTGCAGCAGGGACCACCTCGCAGAACTTCTTCTTTAATGCGCCGGGAAACAGCGCCGGTCTCTACAACGCATTCGATCCCACGGGTTATACGGTCAACAAGATTCCGGACTTCGTCTTTAAGGCCGCCTTCGACCCAGGCTGGGGCCACTATGAAATATTGGGCATCGTGAGCGATTTCCGGGATCGCATTTATCCTTGCGCCGTCGTCAGCGCAACCGCAACCAATATTGCCGCACCTACGGCTGTCATCCTCAACGGAAATCCGATCAATCCGGCCCAGTGCGTTTCCAGTACCGGCGCTATCATTACCTCTCCCTCGGCGCTTGGCGCATTTAACGACTCCAAGACCGGCGGAGGTTTCGGCGTAAGCGCGGCGGTGCCTCTATTCCACAAGAAGCTTGATGCCAGCCTCAAAGGGATGTACGGAACTGGCATCGGGCGGTTCGGCTCGGCGCAGCTTGCCGACGTAACCGCACGGCCGGATGGCACGCTGGCGACGATTCACAACGCGCAGTGGCTTGGCAAACTGGAATGGCACGTGTCACCAAAGTTTGACCTGTATGGCTATCTGGGTGGCGAATACGCTTCACGGGCAGCCTACACAGGGTATTCCTCGGTGAAGATTGTGACAACACCGGCGGTTCCGGCCACGACCACGACTCCCGCGGTCCCCGCGACTATAACCTATACAACTTCAACCAGCGGCATTGGGGGGTACGGCTCCCCATTGGCCAACAATACCGGGTGCTCCACCGAAACTGCTCCCGCCGGAACAGGGACTCCCGGTACGGGCGGCACCTGCGCAGGCGACATTCGGTATATCAGCGAAGGCACCCTTGGCTTCTGGCACAAGCTTTACCAGGGCGAAAAGGGCCGCGTCCAGTGGGGGGTTCAATACTCCTACATCTTTAAGGTGGGATGGTCAGGTGTGGGTGGCGCGCCGAAGGCGATCGACAACATGGTGGAGACTTCCTTCCGCTACTACTTGCCCTAGTCCAGGGTGAAATTCTCAGCTGCAGATTGAAGAAGAGGGGCGGCTTCGCGGCCGCCCTTTCCTTTTCTGCACGGCGACAATTTTGGATGGCCTGTAACTGCAACCATGCAATGGCGTTGGAGGTCGTTCCGGATGATGTTTCGGATATTTAACAGACTCTACCGCGATTGTAACAATCCTGTAATAGCGGCTGGTCAGACTGAGTTATCACGGAGTTATCTCGAACCAGCAGGAGAGCCATCTCATGAAGCGATTTGCCGGACTAGCAACAGGTGTGCTTGCGCTGTGCGCGATCGTGGTCGCGGACAACGCATTGCTCATCAACGGAGCGGGTGCAACGTTTCCGTATCCCATCTATTCGAAATGGTTTGACGTTTATCATACGAAGAACCCCAACTTTCAATTCAATTACCAGTCGGTTGGTTCCGGAGCGGGAATCAAACAGGTGACCGAAGGAACTGTGGATTTTGGCGCGACCGACGGGCCGATGAACGACGATCAACTCAAGGCATTTCAGGACAAGCACAACGGCGTCGGCATACTCCATTTTCCGACAGTGCTTGGCGCAGACGTTCCGACCTACAACATTCCGGGAGTAACCGGTGCACTGAATTTTACGCCGGAAGCGCTGGCTGGAATTTTTCTTGGCAAGGTAACAAAGTGGAATGACCCATCCATCGCTGCTGCCAACAAAGGCGTAAGCTTGCCGGCGGCCGACATCATCGTTGTGCATCGCTCCGATGGCAGCGGCACAACCTACATCTGGACGGACTATCTTTCGAAGGTCAGCGAAGAATGGAAGGGCAAAGTCAGCAAGGGGACTTCCGTTAATTGGCCCGTGGGCCTGGGCGGCAAGGGTAATGAGGGCGTAACCGGATTGGTGAAGCAAACGCCAAATGCAATCGGCTATGTCGAGTTGATCTACGCGGTACAAAACAACATCCCCTACGGAACGGTGAAAAATTCTTCGGGGAATTTCGTGAAGGCGGATTTGGGAAGCGTGACCGCAGCCGCGGCTGGCGCTGCCAAGGAGATGCCGGATGACTTCCGGGTCAGCATCACGAACGCTCCGGGAAAAACGGCTTATCCCATTTCCAGCTTCACCTGGCTGCTGATTCCGCAAAAGTTTCAGGACGGCGGCAAGCGCGATGCCATCAAAGGCTTCCTGAAGTGGATGCTGGCCGAGGGCCAGGACTCTGTCGAAGCGCTCTCATACGCGAAGCTGCCGAAGGAAGTGGTTGAAAAGGAAAAGAAGGCCATCAACAGCATCCAGTAAAAGTGCCGGGGAGACGTGGCAACCAACACTACAGCATTGAAAGGCGCGGGCCCGGTGACGGGCTCGCGTTCGTTTTTTGCGCGGTTGAGCGACGGGGACGAAATCGCGCGGCTGGTGACGATGGTGTTCGCGGCGACGGTGGTGCTGATTACGGCGGCGCTGGTGTGGGAATTGTGGGTAAATTCAGCCCTGCCGCGGCAGAAATTCGGGTCCAGTTTTTTTGTGACTTCGGTTTGGGACCCGATCATGGACCAGTACGGCGCGCTTCCGTTTGTCTACGGGACCATGGTTACTTCGGCGGTTGCGTTGATCATTGCCGTGCCGCTGGGAATCGGAGCGGCGATTTTCCTGGCGGAGTTGGCGCCGCCGCGAGTTTCGGACACCCTGCAATTCTTTATTGATTTGCTGGCAGCTGTGCCAAGCGTTATCTACGGACTGTTAGGCGTTTTTATTATTGTTCCGGTGATGCGGACGGTGATTTACCCGGCGCTGAACAAACCATTCGGGTATTTGCCGATCTTCAAGGGGCCGTCTTACGGCGTTGGCTTCATGACCGCAGGCATCGTGCTGGCGATCATGGTGATTCCGTACATCATTTCGGTATCGCGCGAAGTTTTGCTCTCCGTGCCGCGCGACCAGCGGGAAGCCGCGCTGGCATTGGGTTCCACGCGTTGGGAGTCCACCTGGAAAATCGTTGTTCCGTTCGCGAAGACCGGCATCATGGGTTCGATTTTTCTGGCGCTGGCGCGCGCGCTGGGCGAAACCATGGCGGTTACGATGGTTATCGGCAATACGCCCAAGATTGCGGCCTCGCTCTTCGCGCCTGGCTATTCCATCGCGGCCGTGATCGCCAACGAATTTACGGAAGCCACGGGTGATTTGTATCTACAGTCTCTGATCGCGCTGGGTCTCGTGCTCTTTTTGCTTACGTTTGTTCTCAACGGGCTGGCCCGCATCCTGATCGTCGTGACCACCCAAAAAGGCAGCGAGGTGGGCGGATAATGAGTGGCCGACTTCGCTGGCGGAAATTTGTAAGTAATTTCATGCTGGCCATGACCGGGGTCTGCGCCTTTGTTTCTGTGTTGGTGCTCTTCTTCATCCTTGGCTACCTGGTGTTCAACGGCGGCACTTCCATCAACTGGGATTTCTTCACCAAACTACCGAAGCCCGTGGGAGAAGCGGGCGGCGGGATGGCCAACGCGATTGTGGGCAGCGGCAAGATTCTGCTGCTGGCATCGCTGATGGGCGTGCCCATTGGGTTCCTGGGGGGCATCTATCTTGCGGAGTTCAGCGGCAAGGGCATGGCGTCGGTGGTGCGGTACGCCGCGGACCTTTTGAACGGCGTGCCGTCCATCGTGATCGGCATTTTCGCGTACAGCCTGGTGGTGCTGCCGTTCAAACATTTTTCGGCCTACGCGGGTGCTTTTGCGCTGGGGATGATGATGATTCCCATTACCCTGCGGAGCACCGAAGAGTTTCTGAAGAGCGTGCCTCGGATGCTGCGGGAAGGCGCCATGGCGCTGGGCGCGAGCAAATGGAAGACAATCGCGACGGTGATTGTGCCGGCGGCTTATCGTGGCATCATGACGGCGATTCTGCTGGCGTTGGCGCGCGTGGCAGGGGAGACTGCGCCGCTGCTGTTTACCGCATTCGGAAACCGGTTCGAAAGCCACGGATGGTCGCAGCCGACGGCCACGCTGCCGGTGATGATTTACACCTACGCGGTTTCGCCCTACGATGACTGGCATCGACAGGCGTGGGCGGCGGGGTTGGTGCTGCTTGGGCTGGTGCTGATCATCAACATTCTGGCGCGCACGATTTTGTCCCGTGGCATCGCGGTACCGAGGTCTTAAATGCAAGCGTCCGCAAAGCCGGAGTTTTCCGTGAATATCGTGACCAATCTGACCACGCCCGCGAGCCGCGAAACGTCGGCGGCAATGCCCATGCGGATGACCATCGCCAAAGTGAATTTTTTCTACGGCCCGAAGCAGATCCTGTTCGACATCAACATGGGAATTGCGGACAAGAGAGTCACGGCGCTAATCGGGCCCTCGGGCTGCGGGAAATCCACTTTACTGCGCACGATGAACCGCATGCACGAAACCGTGAATACTTCGCGGCTGGAAGGCGAAATCCTGCTGGACGGCCAGAACATCCTTGCGCAGGACGTCACGGCGCTGCGCCGAAGAATCGGCATGGTGTTTCAGCGGCCGAACCCATTCCCGAAATCCATTTTTGACAATGTGGCGTATGGCCCGCGAATCAACGGGTACAAGGGCTCCCTGGCCGATACGGTGGAAAAAAGCTTGCGGCATGCGGCGTTGTGGGAAGAGGTGAAGGATCACTTGCATAAATCGGCCTACGAGCTTTCCGGCGGGCAGCAGCAGCGTCTTTGTATCGCGCGGGCGCTGGCGGTTGAACCGGAAGTGCTGCTGATGGACGAGCCTTGCTCGGCGCTGGACCCGATCAGCACGGCAAAGATTGAAGAGTTGATGGTGGAATTGAAAAATCTGACGACGATCGTGATCGTGACGCATAACATGCAGCAAGCGGCGCGCGTGAGCGATTTCACGGCGTTCCTGCTGACCGGGCAGATTATCGAGTTCAGCCCGACGCCGCATCTTTTTACCACGCCCAGCGATGCGCGCACGGAAGCGTACATCACGGGACGTTTTGGATGAGTTCGATAAGTTTTTCGCGCTTCGCCGGCGCCGCGCAGTGAGTAGACTGGAAACGGGAAGGGTTTCATGGAACGCCACTTCGAAAAAGATTTGAACGAGCTGAAAGAGAGGCTGCTCTGGATGGGCAGCCTGGCGGAGCGTGCCGTGCACCAGTCCGTGCACGCAGTGCTCGAATCGGATGAGCCACTGGCGAAGCGGGTTCTGGACGAAGAGGACGCGATCAACGAACTGCAACTGGAAGTCGACGATCGCGTGGTGCAATTGCTGGCCCTGCATCAGTTGATGGCGGTGGACCTGCGCCTGGTGCTGGCAGTTTCGCGCATCAACAACGATTTGGAGCGCATCGGGGACCAGGCCGTGAACATAGCACAGGGCGCGCTGCGCATCCTGCGCCATCCGCGGGTGAAGCCGTATGTGGATTTGCCGCGCATGTCCGAGTTGGTGGAAGAGCAGGTGCGCAATTCTCTGAACGCGGTGGTGCGCCGCGACGTGGAGCTGGCGCAAAAGGTGATGTCCACCGACGACCAGGTGGATCATTACCGCGACCAGATTTTCCGGGAACTCCTGACGTACATGATGGGCGACTCCAGCGTGGTGTTTCCGGCGTTCGAGCTGATCCTTGTGGCCAAGAACCTGGAGCGCATTGGCGATCACGCCACGAACATCGCGGAAGACGTCATCTACATCGTGCAGGGGCAGGACATTCGCCACCCGTCCGTCGATCGTCGCTAGGCGGCCCGCGATTTTCGCGACGCCAGCAAGCCGGCAGAAATCAGCAAGCTGAAAATCGAAAGAGCAATCCCCGCCGTCTGATCGCGGGTGCGTACATAGCGCACCTGAATTTCGGATTTGCCCGCCGTGATTGGAACCAGCATTTCGTTGAGGTCGTCCGGCCTTTCTGGCGCGACTTGCTTTCCGTTCACCGTCACCCGCCAGACGGGGTAGTTGAGCAGGCGAAGCGCAACGCGGGCCGGGCTTGAAGAATCCACAGAAACTCTGTGGTTGGTTGGATCCCATTGTTCCACCTGGATACTGGCGCCTGGCTGCGCGGCGTGGGAATCAGCCGCTTCACCGGGGAAGATTGCGGCCAGCGGGGCGCGCTTTGGCAGCTCCATGTGATCGTCGCCGAGCGGGTCGTACTCATCCACACCTTCATACCCCGTGCCGCTCGTGATGGCCGCACGTTGAGTAGCCATTTCATCGGGGTCCCACCAGGTGTTTTGCATTAGGAAATAGCTGAATGGAAAGCAAAGAACCGCAACCAGCACAAACCAGAGCCAGCCGCGGCGCCGTTCGATGACGGCGGCGAAAAAACAGCAACAAATCGCGGCCATAATGGACATCCAGCGCCAGGGAAATTGTACGAAGCGCATCTTGGGCAGCAGGCTCCAGAAAGGTGCGGTTAGCCGCAGCATCATCAGGGTTGCAAGCGAGCCGAGCAGCAGCAGAGCGCTCCAGAGCGGCTTGAGTGTGTTCGACAGTGCGGTGTTGTTGCTGAAGCGGCGCGAGGAAAGAGCGGTAATGGCGGCCAGCAAAATGAGCGCGAGCGCGCAGATAGAAGAAATCCAGTTGAACCAGGTGTGCTCGGGGTCTGCAATTTGGGTGAAGAGAAAATTTTCAGAAGGGAGCAGGCCGGTGGCCAATGCCTGGCCAATGTTGACCCAGCGCTGTTCATAAGCGGCGGGAACAAGATAGAAACCCGCAAGCCCAAAGCCCAACGCGAGGCCACCTACGGCGCGCACGACGGGCCGCAACGAGCGTTGGGTGACAGCAGCCCACGCGAAAAGAAAAGCCACGGAATAGCTGGCGATTACTCCGGCGGGGGCGTTGCACAGCCAGACTGCGGCGAAGGAAAACGCGAAGGAGGGGATGGCAGATAGTTTGGGCTCTTCGTCCCGAAGTAAGCCGGCGAGGCGCAACGTGGCCAAAAGGACGAGAGGAAAGAGAGCGCAGGCGAGTTGTTCGGCGAAGTCGCTGCGGATATAAGTGACGAGCAGGGCGTATGGATTCACGACATAAAAGACGGCGCCGAGATACGCGGAAGTGCTGCCGACGAGCCTCCGCAGCAGGAAAAAGGCGGACATGCCCGCCAGTGTTTGCGTGAGAAAAATGAAAACGATGGGGACCCACGAAACCGGCAAGACCAGGCTGAGCGCCGCACCGAGCATCCACGAAAGAGGCGGATAAAAGATGTAGCGAGGCTCGCCGAAGCCGTAGTTGGTCCAGGCGGCCCAGTGTGGGAAGAGGACGCCGTGCTTCCATTGGTAAGCGACGTCGAGCCAGGACGCCGCGTGGAACTCGAAATCGTGGCCGGAGGCGCTGCCCAGCCAGAAAAACGGCAAGAGCACGGCCAGCGAGGCGAGCAACGAGAGTCCCAGAGCGATGAGCCAGGAGGGCGGACGAGCTTGCGATTGTTGGAATGCGGTTGGCAACGATTCGTTCATCAGGGAGTCAGGAAATTGTAACCGTTTTTGAAAAAATTCCGCGAATGAGGTGCATTTGCGTGCTTCGCGGAAGGAATCTGAGCGATAATACTTGCGATTATGAGCACCACGACGGCAGGAATAGAACCCATTATCGCGGCCAGCAAGCTGGAGAAATTCTATCCCCAGCCCGACGGCAGCCGCATCCAGGTGATTTCGCCGACGGACATCGCCATTTACCCCGGTCAGATTATTGCATTGCTGGGGCCGTCGGGTTGCGGAAAGTCCACGATGCTGCGGATGTTGACCGGGCTTTCGCCGACTTCAGGCGGCACGGTTTTCTGGCACGGGCAACCGGTGCGCGACGAGTCGCCGAATGTGTCCATCGTGTTCCAGAGCTTCGCACTGTTTCCCTGGCTGACCGTGCTGGAAAACGTGGAGGCGCCGCTGGAGGCGCGCGGCGTGCCCGACGTGGAGCGGCACAAGCGGGCATTGCGGATTATCGATTCGGTGGGTCTCGACGGGTTTGAATCGGCGTACCCGAAGGAATTGTCCGGCGGGATGAAGCAGCGGGTCGGCGTCGCCCGCGCATTGGTTGTGGAGCCGGAAGTGCTGTTCATGGACGAGCCGTTTTCGGCGCTGGACGTTTTGACCGCGGAAACGCTGCGCGGCGAATTGATGGAGCTGTGGCTCGGGAAGAAAATTCCGACGCGCGCGATTTTCATCGTGACGCACAACATTGAAGAAGCCGTGATTCTGGCGGACCGGATCATTGTACTGGGGCGGAATCCCGCGCACATTCACGCGGAATTCAGCGTGAACATGCCGTATCCGCGGGATCGCAAGGATGTGCGCTTCACGGAGCTGGTGGACCTGATTTACAAGGCGCTGACGCAGCAGGACCATCCGGAGAGTCCACTGGCAGAGCAGCACAGGGCGGCCAATGCGGCCCGCGGCAGAGAGGTTGTGATGCTGCCACATACGCGGCCTGGCGGAATGGCCGGCTTGCTGGAAATCCTGGAAGACCACGACGGGCGGGCGGACCTGCACATTCTCGCAGGCGAATTGAGCCTGGAAGTGGACGCGCTGCTGCCGACGGTGGATACGGCTGTGCTTCTTGGGTTGTTGAAACTGGAAGAAGGCGACGCGATCCTCACCGCTGACGGCAAGTTGTTTTCGCACGCCGACATTCAGGAGCGCAAAGCGATTTTCCGCAAAGCCGTTCTGGCGAATGTTCCTTTGCTGCGGCAGATGCAGCAGGCGCTGAAATCGAAAACGAACCGAACGCTGCCCGCGGAATTTTTCCAGGACCTGCTGGACGAGCATTTCAGCGAAGACGAAGCGCGGCGCCAACTGGAGACGGCTATCCAGTGGGGCAGGTACGCCGAGCTTTTCGATTACGATGCGGCGAGCGGGAAGCTGACGCTCACCGAGACCTGATTTTCCCGTGCCCTCGCCAGCCCCGCTTCCACAGCATCAGACCCCGGTGCCGCCGACCGCCGCGCGGCCCGCGGGTTCGCGCTGGGCGTATGGGTTTCTGATCGACATCGCCGTGTTCGTTTCCGTGTTCGCGGTGATTTTCGGGGTGTACTCCATCGGCCGGTCATGGCTTGGGCCGGTGCGGGCCGAATCGGAGATTTCGCAGGATCCGCGAAGCTTGCCTCTGTACGCGCTGTTTTCGCTGGTGCGCATCCTGGTCGCGTATGTGCTCAGTCTGGCGTTTGCGCTGGCTTACGGATACGCGGCGGCGAAATGGCGTCGCGCGGAAATTATCCTGATACCGCTGCTGGACATTCTGCAATCTATCCCGGTGCTGAGTTTTTTGCCCGGTGTGATGCTGGCTATGGTGGCGCTGTTTCCCAGCCGGCAGTTGGGAGTGGAGCTCGGCTCGATCATTTTGATTTTCACCGGGCAGGTGTGGAACATTGCGTTCAGTTTTTACTCATCGCTGAAAACCATCCCGCGCGATTTGCGAGAAGCCGCGATCATTTACCGGTTCAGTGCCTGGCAGCGATTTCTGGAACTGGACCTTCCCTTTTCGACGATCGGGCTGGTCTGGAATTCGATGATGTCGGTAGCGGGCGGATGGTTCTTCCTGATGGCTTGCGAAATGTTTGTGCTGGGCGACAAGGATTTCCGGCTGCCGGGGCTCGGGTCGTACCTGCAGACGGCGGCGGGGCACGGCAACACGCGAGCGATGTTGTGGGGGCTGGCGGCGATGGTCGCGGTGATTGTCCTGATGGACCAGTTCATCTGGCGTCCGGTGATCACGTGGGCGGACAAATTCAAGTTTGAGCAGGTGGAAAGCGCGGCGGCGGCGCAGAATTCCATCCTGAATTTCATTCGCCGCGAATCCTTTCTGATTCGATTTTACCGGAGCATTCTGCATCCGGTGGTGGAGTGGCTGACGCTGCAGTTCGCCAAAGGCGCGAAGCGGGCCGCGGCGTCGATTAAGGCGAACCCGGCAACGAAACCGCGCGGATGGTATGGATGGGTGTTTGCAGGGCTGGCTGGGATGGCGCTGATTTATGGAGTGTCCAGAGCCGTGGCCGAACTTGCGCGGTTGCACCGCGAAGATTATTTCGAGCTATTGCGCAGCGCGGGATTGACGTTTCTGCGCGTGAACCTGGCACTGATTGTGGGAGCGCTGTGGACCGTACCGGTGGGCGTGGCGATCGGGTTCAGTCCGCGCTTTGCCCGGCTGATGCAGCCGCTGGTGCAGTTGGCGGCGTCGATCCCCGCGACGGCATTGTTTCCGGTGATTTTGCTTTTTCTGATCCGCATGCGCGGTGGCGTGGAGATCGCCGCGATGGCGCTGATGCTGCTGGGAACGCAGTGGTACATCTTGTTCAATGTGATCGCCGGGGCGATGGCCATTCCGACGGACCTGAAAGAGGCCGCAAGCATTTTCAAGTTCAGCTCGCTGGACCGCTGGCGATACTTGATTCTGCCGGGGATTTTTCCGTACCTGGTCACGGGTATGGTGACGGCCTCCGGCGGTGCTTGGAACGCCAGCATCGTGGCGGAATATTTTCATTTTCAGGGAAGAATCGTGAAGGCGCCGGGGCTGGGAAGCACGATCAGCAGCGCCAGCGACGCGGGGCGCTTCGACCTCCTGCTGGCCTCGACGCTGATCATGGCGGTGATCGTGGTGCTGATTAACCGGTTGCTGTGGCGGAAACTCTACCGGTTGGCATCCACGCGATTCAAATTGGAAACGTAAACTCCAACTTTCTTTTCACCACGACTAGCAAGATTGTGACGCTGAGATCCTTCGGCTATCCTCGTCGGATAGCCTCAGGATGACAATTTATCGTATCGGATGAGGGGCAGAAGGGGATTACTCGCGGGAGCTGCGAAGCTCGCGGCTCAGGTAAATAATCTGGCCGACGTGGTGATATAAGTGACTCGCGCAGCGCAGGAACAGAGTGACTCGATTTTTGGAGTCGGGTTCCCGTTCCGCGGTGTAGGGCGCGGTCCAGTCGGGTTCGGTTTGGTTTCCAATGGCGGCAATCACCGTGGCAATCGCATCGTCGAAATTGCGCAGTACTTCCGCCTTCGGCAGTTTCCGTGGTTCTGAAAATTCCAGGTCACGGTTGCGGACGTAGCCGGTGCCGGCGATTCGCGCGCCGACGTAGTAGCTGAGATTTCCGGTCAGATGCAGCACCAGGTGACCGACAGAGTTGCCGTGGGAAAACGGGTTGCGCCAGAACTGCTCGTCGGAAAGCGGATCCACCCACTTGTGAAGTTCGGCCGCGCGGTGACGATATTCACTGGCCAAGGCCGCGCCAACGGATTCGGACAGTGCGCTCAAGATTTGTTCCCCCTAATCAGTGGGCCGCGCCCGAATTATCGTTGCGGAAGATTACGCCCTCTTTCATCACGAAGAAAACCTTTTCGACCTGGCGGATATTTTGTGTCGGGTCGCCGGGGACAGCGACGATGTCCGCGAGTTTGCCGGCTTCCAGGGTGCCGATTTTATCGGCTAGGCCCAGAAGTTCCGCGTCTGAAGACATGCCCGCTTTCAACGCGTCCACGGGTTTCATGCCCAGGTCCACCATCTGGTGAAATTCTTCGGCGTTGCGTCCATGCGGATAGACGCCAGCGTCGGTTCCCAAACCGATTTTCACTCCCTTTGCCAGCGCTTTCTGGAAAGTGATGTGGATCGCGGCGATTGCGGCGCGGGCTTTGGCTTCGATGGCTGGAGGCATGTAGATGCCGCGATCGAATTTTTCCTGAATACCCTGGATGGCCATGAGCGTGGGCACCAGGTAGGTGCCTTTTTTCACCATCATGTCCAGCGCTTCGTCATCGAGAAAGCTGCCATGCTCGATGGAATCAATCCCCGCGCGGATGGCGCGCTTGGCAGCTTCGGCGCCGTGGGCGTGCGCGGCGGTTTTGCGTCGCAGAGCGTGAGCCTCGTCGACGATGGCGTCCAGTTCGGCCTGCGTCAGTTGCGGCGTGTCCACATCGTCGGTAGGAGAGAGCACGCCGCCCGATGCGCAAACCTTGATCATGTCGGCTCCGTATTTGTGATCGAGGCGAACGGCGTAGCGTGCCTGGTCGGGGCCGTTGATCACACCATCCACCGGGCCTGATTCGTGGCCGAAGAGTCCCTCGCGGTATCCGTCCTCATGATCGCAGTGACCACCGGTGGCGCCGAGCGCATGGACGGTGACAAGCATACGGGGGCCCGGAACGTCGCCGTTGCGGATACCGTTGCGCAGGCCGACGTCGAGATAATCGCTGGAGCCGACGTCGCGCACGGTGGTGAACCCCGCCATCAGCGTGACGCGCGCGTTGACGCTGGCGTCGAGGGCGCGCTCGGCAACCGTTTTCTGCAGGGTGTCGAGCCGTTGCTGCTTGTAATCGTCGGAATAGGCAAAGGTCAGGTGGGTGTGGGCGTCAATGAAACCCGGGAGCAGCGTGGCGTCGCCAAAATCAATGACCTGCGCGCCGTCGGGGATTTTCGCGGAAGCGCCGACTGCGGTGATTTTGCCGCCGGTCACGACAATCAGCCCTGGTGTAACGACGGCGTTACTCTTGCCATCGAAGAGTCTGGCTGCCTTCAACACGTAAGTTTTGGAGGCAGGTTTTTGTCCCTGTCCGAATCCAGGCGCCCACAAAATCAGGATGCAGAGAAGGCCGCACAGCAGTTTGCAACGCATGTAAGACTCCTTTGGCCGTTGTCGCGCGAAAGAAAAGCCGACTTTACCTTGCCCGCACGAAAAGTCAACAGTTGACCCTATAAACCGTGTAACAGCACTTTGTGGCTTGCGCAAAATCCGCCGAATGACGCAGGATATGGCATCGGCCCAGCAGCAGCGGGACCTCTCTTTCCTTGGTTCGAGGAAAACAAACGAATGTCATCCAGCCCGGACGTGTTCATCGTTGGCGCCGGCTTAGCCGGTTTGTGCTGTGCGCGCGAACTGCAGGCAAATGGAGTCAGTTTCCAGATCCTGGAGGCGTCGGACGGAATTGGCGGCCGAGTGCGCACGGACGAAGTAGACGGGTTCGTGCTCGATCGCGGCTTTCAGGTTCTGCTCACCGCGTATCCCGAAGCAAAACGCAGCCTCGAATATTCCCGTTTAGAGCTCAAGTCATTTCTTCCCGGCGCGCTCTCCTGGTACGCAGGCCGGTTGAATAAGCTGGTGGACCCGTGGCGAATGCCCGGAGCGTGGAGGGAAGCGTTCCGTTCCGAATTTTGCACGCTGGCCGACAAGTTGCGGATTGCGCGGTTGCGGAGCCGTTTGCGGCGTAACTCGATCGAAGACATTTTCCGACGCCCCGAGCGCACCACGAAGGAAGCGTTAGCGGCGGAAGGATTTACCGGGGAGATGATCCACCATTTCTTCCGGCCGTTTCTGGGGGGAATACTGCTCGACGGGGAGCTAAAATCCTCCAGCCGCATGTTCGAATTTGTGTTGAAGATGATGTCCGAGGGCGACACGTCGCTGCCCGCGCGAGGAATGGGGGCGATTCCCGCGCAGTTGGCGGAGAAATTTCCAGGCGATGCGGTGCGTCTGAACACGCGCGTGGAGGCATTGCACGAAAATGAACTAAGCTTGGCGGGCGGAGAGACGCTCCGCGCCCGGGCGATCGTGATCGCCGCGGAGGGCCCGTCAGCGGCGCATCTTGTGGGGGAGGTGGAGCCGGCTTCGCGCAGTGTGACCTGTTTCTACTTTGCAGCCGACGAAGCGCCTGTAGCCGAGCCGATTCTGGTGCTGAACGGGGATGGCGCGGGGCCGATTAACAACTTTGCCGTAGTCTCGCGCATTGCCCCGACTTATGCGCCGGCCGGGAAGCACCTGGTTTCCGTCTCGGTCCTGGGTATTCACCAGTTGACCGACGTGCAGCTGGGCGGCTTCATCATCGCGCAAATGAAAAACATGTTCGGCAAAGTGGCCAGTGGCTGGCAATTCTTACGCAGCTATCGCATCACCCACGCTCAGCCGCAGCAATATCCCGGCGCGCTGGAACCGCCGCAGCGCCCGGTGCGAATCCGGCCGGGCGTTTACACCTGCGGAGACCATCGCGACAACGCCTCCATCAACGGCGCCATGGCCAGCGGACGGCGAGCGGCGGAGGCGGTTCTTTCCGATATGCAACGCTAGGGAATCGCGGAGGCGCAAAAACGATGTGGAAACGAAAGTGTCCTTTATGCTTCGTGCGGATCCCATGGACTGCGACTCTTGCGCATTCCTATGAAATAACTTGTCCGGCCTGCAAGGCGCCGCTGGAGCTCTCGCGATTCACCAGGATTTTTGGAGCGTTCGGCGGGATCGCGGGCGCGTTTGTTGCGCTTCACCTCGGCGAGGGAATTTTTCACGGTCGATTCTGGGTGTTGCCGGTTGTGGCGGCGATTCTCGGCTATGCAGGCGCATCGGCCCTGTTTGTGCTGATTGCCGGCGACTTGGTGGTGCGACCGAAGTCAGCGACCGCGAGTTTTCCACACCCTGCCAAGTAACAGCCCGTCAGTACTATTGACCCTCTTGTGACCCCCCAGCAGACTCGAATGAATGGCGTCGTTCGCTCATTTTTTGGGCCGTAAAGTCACTGTGCAATATCGCGTGGGCGATGCGCTGCTGCCCGCGTCCGGCACGTTTGCGGCGGACTCCGGGCGTTCGATCTTCCTGGAACAGCATGTGGAACAGCGCGGCAAGCGAAGCTACTTCCGCTGGGAAATTCCCTATCAATATATTCACCGCATTGAAGAAGTAGGGGAGATCCCGGAGTCGATCGAGATCTCAAAGGATCCTCCGGTGCATGAACCGGAGCATTCGCAGGCCTCCGCGGCCGGCGCAGGCCATGGTTTGGCTTCCTCCCCGGCGGCTTCCCTGTTGTCCCTGCCTCAGCGTCCAAAAACTGTCTGACATATCTCCCGCGGGACCGCGCTCTGCCGCGAATCAGCTACAATTTGCTTGCATACTTCACCCGTCGTTTGGACTCCAATGGAGAGTTCATGTCAGGAGGCATTCTGTGAGTACCGCATCCCCTTCAAGAAAGATCGGCTTCATCGGGCTTGGCCTTATGGGGAAGCCGATGAGCCTGAACCTGCTGAAAGCAGGGCATTCCGTCACCGTGTGGAACCGGACGGCGTCGCGCGCGTCGGAACTTGTCGCTGCGGGAGCAAAGCTGGCGAAGACGCCGCGAGAGGCCGCGGCTGCGGCGGACATCCTGTTCACGATCGTCAGCGACCCCCCGGCTCTGGAAGAAATCCTCTGGGGGCACGAAGGAAAAGAGGATGGAGCGTTAGCGGGCCTGCGTGCCGGAAGCGTGTACGTCGATTCCAGCACGATTTCTCCGGTGATGGCGAGGAGGATCGCGGCTGCCTGCGGCGAGCGCAACGTGCGATTCCTGGACGCGCCGGTTACGGGGGGCGATTGGGGCGCTCGCGAGGGGAACCTGGTGTTCATGATCGGCGGCGATGCGGAAGCGCTGCGGTCCGTTGAGCCGGTGCTGGGCGTGATGGGGAAGAAATGGTTTCACCTGGGGCCGAACGGCGCGGGGCAGACCGTCAAACTGGCGATGAATGGAATATTGGCGCTGCAGGTGGGAGCCATGGCGGAAGCGCTTGCGATCGTAAAACGGGCGGGCCTGGTGGAAGAACAGTTGATCGAAGTGATGCAATCCAGCATGGCGCGTTCCGGCCTGCTGGACGTAAAGGCGCCGCTGATGGCCAAGGGGGAGTACAAGCCGAGTTTTCCCCTGCGCTTGATGCACAAGGATCTCGGGTTGTTGCTGGATTTGGGGAATCAACTGGGCGTGGCGCTGCCGGCGACGGCTGCGGCGCGCGAAGTCTACAGCTACGTTAAAGGCGAAGCGAAAGAAGACCTGGATTACTCGGGGGTGATGAAGTTCTGGAAAAAGTAGCCCACCCTAGCGGTAGCCCTTGGGCGGGAAAAAGCCGATCGCCAGGTCGCGCGACGTGCGCAGGCCCGCGGGGGCTTCGAGAATCGACGGGATGGAATTGACGGCCACCGAAGCGGTGGCAATGTCTCCGTGTGAGCCGCCGGGAATGACCAGGCTGATATCTGGGTGGCCCTTGAGTTCGACCGTGTCGGCGGGATCCTTGGCGCCCACGTACATCTGAAGTTCCATGTAGATGAGTTCCTTGCCATCGGAAAGGCCGCGCGCGATTTGATGAACGCCGGCAGCCTGTCCGGCTTCGACAGTGAGAAATTCGGTTTGCACGCGGTTGGTGGCGACCTTGGGATCGATGGTTTCGGTAATTTCATCGACGCGCAGGCCGAGGCTGTCCGCGACCATGGCGACGGATTCGGGGAGGCCGACGTGCTTGATCGTTCCTTCCTTCACGCGCGCGCGGAATTCTTCCACGCTGAGGCCCGCGCCGATTTTCTTTTGCAGAGGCAAACGGCGTTTGGACGCGTCGACGATGCGCAGAGCCTTCGCGTGTTCGACTCGCTGCGAAACGGCCGCCAGCGTGATGACCAGCTTGTCCATGACGAAGCCGGGGTTTACACCGGTTCCCACCAGGGCCACGCCATTTTCCTTGGCGGCTTTGTCCAATTGAGTCGCCAGCTCGGGATGAGTGCGGTAGGGGTAAGAGAGTTCTTCGCAGGTGGAAACGACGCAGGAGCCAACGTCCATGCACGCGAGCAACTGATCCACCACTTTCGGCAGCGAAGAAGAAGTGGTGTGCATGACTATATCGGCGGACTGTTCCAGCACTCCCCTGGCATCGCCGGATACCTTCACGCCCCAGGGCGCGTCGCTGGCGCCGACCACTTCGCCGAGGTCCTTGCCGATTTTTGCCGGGTCGTTATCGATGGCCCCGATAATTTCGATGGCCTCTTTTTCCCGCATCAGTTTCAGGATTGAGGCGCCAATCGGCCCGATTCCATATTGAATGGCACGAATCTTCTTTTTCACGGCCTTCTCCGATCTCAAGTGCTGAACGCGCACACAGCGCGGAAAATCAGCGCGGGTGAATCTCTAAGCGTACTGGAATTTTTCAGCGCGTTCAATCGTGGGCGGGCGACGCGTTGGATTGTTGCCGCCCCGTGGCTGTGCACGCATAATGGAGCCTGCCCACACGTCTCCGGGGAGGGTAAGACAATGCCAGCACAAAAATTGAGCGACGCCGAAATTCAACAGCACCTGCAAAATGCCAAGGGCTGGAGCCTGGTGAATGGAAAGCTGCACCGCGCGTTCGAGTGCAAGGATTTCGCGGCGGCGTTCGGCAAAATGACCCAGGTGGCGCTGGTGGCGGAAGCGATGAACCACCATCCGGAGTGGTTCAACGTATGGAATAAAGTGGTGATCGACCTGAACACCCACAGCGTGAAGGGCATCAGCAATCTGGATTTCCAGTTGGCGGCCAAGATTAGCGAAATTTTTGGCAGCTAGCTGCCGCTCTTGAATGATTGGCGCCCACCACACTGAAAATCGCAACCGCGGCCGATTGCTGATTGCGCTGCGCTGGCTGGCGGCCGCGGCGGTGATCGGTGTTTTGCTGCGTTTCCTTCCCCTGCAGTTGCTGGGCGAAGCCGTCCGGCGGGTTCCTGCCGCGACGTTTCTGGCAATTCTGCTCGGGTATCTTTGTGCCCACGCGGTGGGCATTGCCAAGTGGCGCATGGTGGTGAACGCCGCGGGCGCCCAACTTGATTTCCGCACTAGCGCGCAGTGCTACACCGGAGGACTGTTTGGGACACTGTTTCTGCCGTCGATTATTGGCGGAGACGTAGTCCGTCTCGCGGTCGGATTGCGTCGCAGTCCGAATCCGGCCGCCGTGCTCACCGGAAACATCGCGGATCGTTTCATGGATGTCGCGGCGCAGGGAGGGCTTGTCCTCCTAGGAATTTTGCTTTTGCCCGGGGCGCTGCCTGCGTCAATCCAAGGACAAGCGCAGAAAGTGCTGTTGTATCTCAGCGCGGCTTTCCTTGTCCTTCTCATTTGTGGATTGCTTCTCTATCGCCCTCTGCTGAAAGGACGGTCTTTCCGTTTCCGGCGGCGGGTGGCGCGGGTTCGCCACGCGCTGCGCAGCGTTTCCGGTGCCCCGCATGTTTTGTTGGGGGCATGGCTTACGGGAACGGCGATCCAAATGGTATTTCTGGTGCTAACGGCAAAGCTGGCGGGGACCTGCGGGTTGGTATTACCCCTGCGCGATTGGTTTTTCGCGTGGCCCCTTGCGAAGTTGGCAGCGGTTTTGCCGCTCACGCAGGGAGGCATTGGAGTGCGAGAAGCGGCGCTGGTCGGGTTGCTGTCCCCCTTTGGAGCAGCACCCCATCTTGTTCTTGCGGCGGGACTCCTATGGGAGGCGGTAGTAATTACCGGCGGGCTCGTTTCCGGGCTGGTCGCATTTGTGCTGGGCCGGGAAAAATCTGCACACCCAATAGACTGAAGCGCAAGGAAAATTAGATTTTCTTGACTTCACCGTTTGACCAACAAATACTTTTCCCGCGTGAATTCTTGTTCAACGGGCGCTGTTTCTTTCAACGTGCCGCTCACCAAAGTTAGACATTTCCGGAGAGAGCTGTTTTCCGGCGCGGCCTCGTTCGTGCAAGCACGATCCGGGAAATCCTGGATAGCTGATGAGGTCCATTAACCCGGGCGCCCCAAAGAGATAATTGCTGAGTATCGTCCTTTTTTGATTGACACCCAGCGTCCCTCGATGTTAAAAAAACCGCAAAGACAAGCCCTCTGGTGGTGAGTCTCTTTTGCGATGGCAGTCGCGAACCGCGAGTGAGATGCAGGCCTGCCTGGCAGGGCAGGCGCTGCTGATTCCCCCCTCAGGGTTTGGAATGCAACACCACCCCACCCCGGGAGGCGGAGACTCTCTGTTTTCGCCTCCTTTTTATTTTCCGCAGCTCTTTTCTCTATAATCGATGTCTATGGCTGCCCGGACACTCGCCCTCCATGGCTGACGCTGGCGCCCCGCTGCTGGAGTTGCGGAACGTTTCTGTCGTGCGGGGAGACAACCTGGCTCTCGACGGGGTCTCGCTGCGGATTGAACAGGGCGAGCACCTGTGCATTTTGGGCCCCAACGGTTGCGGCAAATCCACATTGATCAAGACGCTGACGCGCGAATGCTACCCGATAGCCAGCGAGGACTCTTCGATCCGGATCCTGGGGCGGGGCCGGTGGAATGTTTTCGAACTGCGCTCGCTACTGGGAATTGTTTCGCCGGACCTGCTGGCGGCGTGCACCACGGATGCCACGGGGTTGGATGTAGTGCTCTCCGGATTTTTCAGCAGCACGCGCATCTTCCCAAATCATCAGCCGCGGGAGGAGCATCGAGTGCGCGCTGAGGGGGCGCTGGCGCGGCTTGGCATTGCGCATTTGGGCAAGAGGCCACTGGCGGAAATGTCGTCGGGCGAAGCCAAGCGCACGCTGATTGCGCGGGCACTGGTACATGATCCAAAGACTTTGCTGTTTGATGAGCCGAGCAACGCGCTGGACATTGCCGGCCAACTGGAATTACGGGAGACGATGCGCGAGCTGGCGCGGGCCGGGCTGGGGATTCTCCTGGTGACGCACCATGTATCGGAGATTATTCCGGAGATCGAGCGAGTGGTGCTGCTGCGGGCGGGAAAAATTCTTGCCGATGGAGACAAGGAAAAGTTGCTCTGGGACGAAACTCTATCCCACCTATTCGGCGTTTCGGTACGGTTGTTCCGGGAGGACGGTTACTTTTACTTGCACGCGTAGGCGCCAGGGGCGAAGCGTTATTTTCCTGCGAGGCCGTCCGCTATGTCCGCTGCGATGGGAATACGGACTGTTTCGTGTTGGTATGCCTTAACCATCAGAAAAATCCAGAGCACCACGCTGACGAGCCCGATCAGCCCAAAGATCGCCCAACCGAACAAGTGGCTCATGAAGAGAAGCCCGATTCGGATAACGGTCAGCCCGCCAAACACTGCAATGGACTGCGCTGCATGGAATTTGACCCACGGACGCTTGTCAATCAGCAGGAAGATAAGGCCGGTTACCCAACCCAACGCATAACAGAGCAGCCCGGCGACGTTTTCGGCGAGGCCTTCCGTGCTCGCCGCCAGCTGGGGGGCAGCCGCGGCTGCCGGGGCGGCAACGGCGCCCTGACTCGCTCCGCACTTGGGGCAGAAATTGGCTGTGCCGATATCCTGACCGCACGACTTGCAGAAAGCCACGGGGAGTACCTCCGCATGTAAACGTTGGCGAGAGCGTAACAAAGCTCTCCTGGCTTCGCAAAGGGATTTCTTCCGTTAGTTGAAGCGCGGTTTCGCGATGCAGCGTCAGGCGCCGGATTTGGGCAGGGGAAAATCTTCCGCCGCGGTGGAAGCGGTGGGAAAGATGCCGATTACTTTGTCGACTCTGGTGAGCTTCAAGCTGGACTCGATCATGCCGTTGCAGCCGGCGAGCCGCAGCATGCCTCCCGCGTTCTTGAGCCTGGAGAAGCAGCGCACCACGGTTCCGATGGCCGCGCTGTCAATGTGCGTGATGCCAGTCAGATCAAAGATCGCCCGCGTCTGATTCCCGCGCACAAGGTCTTCCACTTCCTGCTCCACGCGGCGGCAATCCGGGCCGGTGTGAATGCTTCCGCGCAAGGTCAGCACGGCGATGCCGTCTTTCAGTTGCCCTTTGGTGATTTCCAGAATCACGTTATCGACTCCCTCCAAACGGGATAATCCTGGCTGAACCGTAGAAAGTATGGCGCGCGGTCAAGACGCGGCCGGCGGCTCTTCGCCTTCATATGGGAACTGGCGGATCAGGCGCACGCAATCCACGAGTGCATTGAAAATCGTGTTTCCCCAGCCGCACGGCACGAACGAGGCGGTCTTTTGATTCACGGCCTTGTCCGCTTCGGCGAAGAAGCGGAGGCGCTGCCCCGGAGGCGGCGCGGCAAACTCTTTCACGGTGATGCCGAACGGAATATCGCCCCCGGCCTGCCGCTTCATGATGGAAAAATGGTGAAGCTGGGCGAGTTGCTCCGCGGGATTTTCCTGCGCAAATTGCCAATCGCTCATCCGTCGGTTCCTCGGGTGGACTAACACTCCGGCGCGGGACGCAGTCAGAGTGTGGCGATGTTAGGCCACCCAAGAGAGTAAGTCAACGCACGAAGAAGCCCGACGGCAATCAACGGCGGCGCGAAGATCGGGATCGAGCTGGCGATTTCTTTGCGCGCCGGGAAGGCTTGAGGCTTAAGGAGAGTTCCCGCTCGATGGCGTCGGCGGCTTCCGGCGAAAGGCCGATAAATTCGACGCCGATGCCCATGCCGGGATGGCAGTAGCGGACCTCGCACCGTGTGCGGACGTCAACTCCGGTAGCAGCAAGACGGAATCTTAGATTGAGGACCGTGCCCTCGGGAAAGCTGCCCGCGGCGGTGATGAACATTCCGGTAATGCTAAGATCCGGAGCCTTGATGCGGATCAGTTCGTCGTCGCCTTCGCGAGATACCGTAATTTCACGGACGCAGTGGGCGCGCGCGCCGCGACGGACTCCCTGAAACGTATCGATCAGAATATCTTTTGGGCTCATTCGAGCACCGCCTCTTTGGCGTGGTCAGGCTGGGGCGACGAATTCAAACCCCAAACGTCATGCTTCGTCCCGCAGTAGGGGCAGAACAAGAAACTGGCAGCGAGGTCGCGGCCACAGCTTAAGCAAGTCGAGGCGGTGCTCTGCGTCAGGGTTACGACACGTTGGACTTCCTCAAGCGTCGTCTGGCCGTTTCGAACCAGATCCAGGGCATATTCCTGCATGAACTTGATGCCGTTGTGGCGGGCAAGGGTGCGCATTTCATCGTTGCGGTTCCCGGACCGCGCCGCCTGGCGAATGGCGTCGTTGAAACGAAGCAGTTCATAGATGCCGATGCGCCCGCGATAACCCGTGGAATCGCACGCCTCACATCCGTTGGGGACCACTTGGGTTTCCGGAGGCTCCGTCATGCCGGCCGCCATCACGGCGTTTATATACTCCGGAGTGGGAGGCGAGGAATAGTGGCAGGCGCACAAACGTCGCACAAGGCGTTGGGCGAGGATCGCCGTGATGGCGGCCCCGACTTGAAATCCGGGAATGCCAATGTCGAGCAGGCGGGTGACCGCGGAGATGCTGTCGTTCGTGTGTAGTGTGGAAAGCACCAGGTGCCCGGTTTGCGCGGCCTTGATCGCAATCTCCGCGGTTTCCTGGTCGCGGATTTCACCGATCATCACCACATCCGGATCCTGGCGCAAAACGGAACGCAAGGTTGAGGCGAACGTGAGCCCAGCTTTGACGTTGACCTGCACCTGGTTGACTCCGGGCAGGGTGTACTCGATGGGGTCTTCCACCGTCACGATGTTGATGGCCGGCTGGCGAATCAGCTGGAGCGCGGAGTACAGCGTGGTGCTCTTGCCAGAGCCTGTTGGACCCGTGACCAGGAGCATGCCCTGCGGCAGGTGAAGGATCTCTTCCATCGCTTCGGCCATTTCAGCCGGGATACCGAGCCCCTTGAAATCCTGGGAGGGCGCGTTGGCTTCCAGGAGCCGAAGCACCACTTTTTCGCCGTATTGCGTGGGTAGCGTGGAAACGCGCAGGTCGATGCGGCGGGCATTGATTTTCACAACGAATCGGCCGTCCTGTGGATTGCGCCGCTCGGCAATGTCCATATCGGAGAGGATCTTGATGCGCGAGACGACCTGATGCTGCAGCGCACGCGGGATGCGCTGGAATTCGCGCAGGATGCCGTCGATTCGGAACCGCACAGAAGTTTCACCGGCCTGCGGTTCGATGTGAACGTCACTGGCTCTCTTTGATGCGCCTGCCCGGATGACTTGCGCTACCAACTGGACGGCAGGAGTGCTCCGCGACTTCTGCTGGAGTTCCTGCTGCATCTCGCGCATTGCTTCGACGTTGCGCTGCTGAGAGCTGGAGGAGATGAACTCCATCCCCGTCATGTCGTCGGCGACTTGCACAGTCTCCGCTATCGCGCTTGAGGATGGGTATAAACGCTCGATCGCGGCTACGATTTCCTCTTGGAATGCGAAACGCGGACTGATTTTCAGTCCAGTCTTGAATTGCAGCTCATCCAGGATCTGGACATTTTGCGGCTTGGCCATGGCAACGACGAGAGACTTCCCATCGAGCCCTACAGGGACGGCAAGATCTCGCCGGGCCACGGACACGGGGATTAGCTTGAGGGCTTCGGCGGGCGGATCAATCGTGGAACAATCCTGATACGGGACGCCGGCAACTTCTGTAATTGCGGCGTGGAGATCTTGTCTTGTGACGAGTTTGCGTTCGAGCAGTAGTTCGCCAAGGTGAATGCCCCGGCCCTGCTGATCGAGCAGGGCCTTTTTCAGATCGGCGGCGGAAATTTGGCCGCGCTCATAGAGGACTTCCCCTAATCGCTTCTTCTTCATTTTTCTGCGTTTCCTTCCTGCGGGCACACAAACCTCTGCAGGACAGGCGGTAAATGGAAGGGGGGTACCTGTAATTTAATAATAGGCACGAACTGCGCCGAATACTGGCACTTTTTACCGGTGAGTGTTTTCTTAGGCACCGTCACGGACGCATGAGGTGACTCATCCAGCGAGCGGATGCTCACCCGATCGGTCTTCCGCCAGTTCAGAAGCGGCCCGTAATAGCTTGGGCCAACAGAAACGCGCCGATGCCCGCCAAGCCGAGGTACAGATACTTGAAAAATGCCTCGCCGTGGAGCCGGTGGTTGATCGCCCTGCCGAGATACACGCCCAGGAAAGTTACCGGGAGAGAGAGCAGGTAGTAGCGAGTTATGGCGGAGGTCCACAGCCCGGCCAAACCGTACCCGATCATGCCAATGATGCTGGCAGGTAGAAAATACCCTTGCAGGGTCGCGCGGAAATGTTGTGCGGACCATCTACGCATGGCGCCGTACACAGCGAGGGGCGGGCCATTCATTCCGTAGGCTCCGCCGAGGACGCCGGCGCAGAATCCGCACGCCAACAGCCAACCGCGGCTGTCCTGCTTTAATTCCAGGGGCGCGCGGCCTATTAAGGAATAGACTGCGAACGCGATGATGATGATTCCCAGCGCCGCCTTCAACCCCCGCTGATGGCTGTTCGTTAGCAGCAACAGGCCCAATGGGATGCCAAACAGGCTGGAGACGACGAGCCATCCAGCGCTGCGCAGGTGGATTTTCTTCCAATCCTGAATGACAACGATGCCGGCGATGGTGATGGACACAAGCACGGCAAGCGGGGCAGCCACGGGCAGCGGCAACCAGAAGGCTAGCAGAGGAACCGCGACCAGCGCTTCACCGAAGCCGAAGGCCGAACGGATCACCGTGGCGATCAAGATGACGCATAAAACGTAGATCAGCGTGATGTCGATGGCTGGCTCCGGGACGGATGAGATGACGATGGCACAAAGTAAGAATACCTGTTAAAGATGGAATTCAGAGGGGCGGGAAAATGGCCGCGAGATTCACCGGAATTGGCTTGTACGTGTTCGCCGGACTGCTTTCCGCAACTCCCGCAGCGGCGCAGGGCACCCTCTGGCGGATTGACGCCGCGCAATCCACGGCGTGGCTCTATGTCGCTGCGTCCAATCGGCGGGACGCAAGAATCAACGTCGGGGTCGCTCGGCTGACCGGAAATATCCTCCAGGGTGAAGATAGTGTTTTGCCGGCTACAGTTGCGTTCCAGATTTATCCTGCGGATAGTAATTCCGAACTTCGCAAGCCGGATGGAGCTCTGCCCTCTTCGCAAACTCGGATCCAGGCGAACTCCGCCACGATTGCCTTCCGGTCGAGAACTGTCCAATTGGTGGATCAGAAGAGTGTGCTCGTGCGGGGCGATCTGACGGCCACTTATGTTTCGCAGAATGCGGACTACGATCCGTCCAAGGGATATTCCGGGCCGATTTTTGGCCCTCCGGTCATTCATTCGGTCAAACGGGAGGTTGGGTTTGTATTCCGGGTGGCGCCTCTCGCTGGGAAACGCGAAGCCAAGCGAGGGATTGTTGAGTGGTCGGCGTCCAGCGTGATCGCCGGCGACCTGTTCCCGGAACTTTGGAACGCCGTGGTGACCACCGATTGGCCTGCCTTCATGGTAAACGAGCAGTGCAACCCGCCCGTCGATGCAGGCGAGGATTTCTCCGTGCCGGCCTGCACGGGAAAGCTGATCGAACCCATGCCGCCAACGGACACGGATTGCGACATGCCCCCGGCGGTGGGCGAGGATTTTTCCGGCGCAACTTGTGATGGCGCCTCCTTGCCGGTCGTTCCCAAGAAAGAAAAACGGGGCCGCGAGAAAGGCGGCCAATCGAAGAAGCGTTCAGATGGGAATATGGCGAACGTAGTGGAGATCGAGCTGGTTCTGCGCCTGGCGAGAGTGAACCCCGCGCGGCAAAGCCGGCCGCCGAGCACAAACGATCCGACTGCCCGGAATGTTGGCGGCAAACAACCCCATTCGGGTCCCGCCTGAGAAGCAAAGTACGCGCCTTTGCATCTGTTCTTGCTAACGCAATCAGGAGTTGGAGGTAGTGGCGAAGGCCAGCGTGAGCAAAGTTTTTTGCTCCAGTTCGTGCGCTTTTGCGGAGCCGGTGGCCGGACTGGCGCTGGCGGAGCGCTTCACGGAACGAACGCGAAGGTTCTTGGCTTGCGCGATGCGTTCGAGGCGCGGAAGAACGTAGAAGAGGGCGCCCATATTCGCGGGCTCTTCCTGAACCCACACGATTTCGCGAGCGTTGGGATGCGCGTCGATCGCGGCGGCGATTTCCGCCTTCGGCAGCGGGTAGAGCTGGTCGAGGAAGAAGATGGCAGTGTTCGTATCCTTGCGGCGGCGACGTTCGGCGCGCAGCTCGTGGCCAACCTTGCCGCTGGCGATCAGGATGCTGTGCGCATCTGTGACTTCGGTGTCGGGCACAAGAGTCAGGAAGCGCGGACGTGAAAAATCGGCTAGCGGCGAACTGGCGTCCGGATGGCGCAGCATGCTTTTGGGCGTGAAAACGATTAGAGGTTTCCGCCACGGGCGGCGTGCCTGGCGGCGCAGCAGGTGAAAATATTGCGCCGCGGTGGAAGGCTGGCAGATATTCATGTTGCCTTCGGCGGCCAGTTGCATGAAACGCTCGATGCGCGCGCTGGAGTGTTCTGGCCCCTGGCCTTCGTAGCCGTGCGGCAGCAAGAGCACCAAGCCTGTCGGCAGGCCCCATTTGTCTTCGCTGGCACTGAGGAATTGATCGATGATCACCTGTGCGCCGTTCGCGAAATCGCCGAACTGCGCCTCCCAAAGAATCAGCGCTTCGGGGTAGTCGCGCGAGAAGCCGTATTCGAACCCGAGGCAGCCGGCTTCGGAAAGCGATGAATTGTGAATCTCGCAGAACGCCTGGTCCGGCGAGAGGTGAGCGAGCGGCAGATAATCCTGCTCGGTTTGCGTATCCACCAGCACCGCGTGGCGCTGGCTGAACGTGCCGCGCTGCGAATCCTGTCCCGTGAGGCGAACGGGATTGCCTTCCAAAACCAGCGAGCCGTATGCGAGCAGTTCGGCGAAACCGTAATCCACGGCGCGCTTGCCATTGCCCATTTCAGCGCGCTGCTCCAGGAGTTTCACGATTTTCGCGTGCACGTGAAAACCGGCGGGGGCTCGCACCAAGCCTTCCGTTATTTTGGCCAGCGTTTCCACTGGTAGGCCGGTGTCTACTTCATATTGCGGGTCGTACTTTCCGAAGTGATACGGCGTCCAGTAATCCGGCAGCTTGCGCAGGTGGGGAATTTTCGTCACTTTCCGCGCCTGGTGCTGCTCTTCTTCGTATTCCTTCTTGATGGAGTCCGCAATCGACTCCGCAGCGATGCCGGTTTGCTCGGCGTAAATTTTCCAGAGCGGCGGGTGGTTCTTGATGCGTTCGTAGAGGCGCGGCTGGGTGATCGTGGGATCGTCGACTTCGCTGTGGCCGTGGCGGCGATAACCGATCAAGTCGACGACCACGTCAGAGTTGAATTCGGCGCGATATTCCGCGGCGAGGCGCCCGATGCGGACCACGGCGTCCGGATCTTCGGCGTTGACATGGAAGATGGGAACGCTCTGGCGGCGCGCGATGCTGGAGGCGAAGCGCGAAGAATGCTCCTGCGTGGGCCGCGTGGTGAATCCGATCAGGTTGTTGACGACGATATGGATGCTGCCGCCGACGGTGTAGGCGGCAAGGTCGGCCAGATTCAGCGTTTCCGCCCAGATGCCCTGGCCCGCAAACGCCGCGTCACCGTGCATGACGATCGTCCAGACCTTGTTGAGCATGGGCTTGGAGCGGTCCAGTTGCGCTCCCTTGGCGCCGTGGCGCGTCAGCTTGGCGCGCGCGCGGCCCATGGCGACGGGATCCACGGCTTCGAGGTGGCTGGGATTCGAAACCAGGTGGATGTTGATCTTTTTGCCGGCGGAGGTCGTGTACACGCCGGTGGCGCCAACATGATATTTCACGTCACCCGCGCCCAGTACGCTGCGCGGATCGACGTCTTCGAAACCGGCGACCACGTCGTGCGGTGTCTTGCACGCGATGTGCGTCATCACGTTTAGTCGCCCGCGATGGCTCATAGCCACGATGGAATCGCTGCCACCGAATTCGCCTGCCGAATCGAGGATGGAATCCAGAAGGGGAATCAGCGAGGTATTTCCTTCGAGAGAGAATCGCTTGCTGCCCAGGTAGCGGCTCTGCAGAACCTGCTCGAATAGGTCGGCGCGGATCAGACGCTCCAGAATTATTTGCTGGTTGACCTCGAACTCCGGGCCTTCCATGCGCTCCGCGATCCAGCGGCGCCGCTCGGGTTCCGGCAGGTGCTCGAACTCCACACCGATCGTGCCGCAGTAAAAGCCCCGTGCCTCCTCGGCAAATTCGCCGGAGAAGCCCTGCAGATCGGGGAATTTCATCGGTGCGAAAAAGCCCAGGGGATCGAGCGTGGATTCGTAAAAGCCCCAGCGGCGGAACAGCGCAAAGATGCGTTCGCGCTCGGCGTGAGCGTTGCCGTTGCTGGATGTGGATTTCCGGGAAGTCTTCGCGGATTTATCAGGGACGAGTGTTGTACGGTTGGCCATGGGTCAGTTCTACAGACCTTCTATTTTGCCATATTGAGGTGCAGACCCAAAAACAAGGAAACGGATGGATGGCCAATCGGTTGATGGATGGATTGTCGCGCTATTCCTAGGGGGAATGGGCTAAACTTGCAGGAAAGGAAGGAAATACAAAGGTATGGCAACCAGCGTAATCGTCCGCAACCCCGGGATAATGGGTGGAGAGCCCATTTTTCGAGGGACCCGGGTACCCTTTAAATCCCTCACCGATTACATCGAACACGGCCGAACGCTGAATGAATTTCTGGACGATTTTCCCAGCGTGACGCGCCCCGAAGCGATTGCAGCCTTGGAAGAGGCGCGCATGAGCCTTGCTGAAGCCCTTCGATGAAAATTCTCCTGGACGAGTGCGTGCCCAGAAAGATCAAATTTCTGTTCGCGGCGGAGGGGGTATTCTGTGAAACGGTCCGGGACGCAGGTTGGAGGTGGCAAAGAAAACGGAGAGTTGTTGTCGTTAGCAGAACAGCAGTATCAAGTTCTCGTCACGATTGACAAAAACATAAAGCACCAGCAGAACTTGGCAGGCCGCGACATCTCCATCCTGATAATTCGGACGGTTTTGAACGATTACGAAGACATCCGGCACTTTATTCCGGCCGCGGTCGAGGCTCTTAAATCGATCCGTCCAGGCCAGTTTATTGAAATTGGAGGCCCAGTTTAGCTTGTTTCCTTAGCCACTGTCTTTTGGCCTTTGGTCATTGTTGCCTGATCAAGGCATGCTTTACAGGGTTACCGTTTAAATGAGAGAGCGTTCGCCGGGTGGCACCTAAGCACCTTTCGCTGCATCAGAATAGAAGCTTTGTGGGAACGCGGATAGAATCTAGGGGTTACCAGTAGTACGGTTCTCGGGTAAAATAAGAGGTTCGGGGGCTGGGTTTCCCGCATCGAACGTTAAGTCTAACTTTTCATCAGGGGACGGAATGCCTGTACCAATTTCCCAAGCGTGGACGGTAGCGAGTTACGTCCTCAAACAAAAGATTCAGGGACGGAAGCAGTATCCGCTCGTCCTGATGCTGGAGCCGCTGTACAAATGTAACCTGGCTTGCGCGGGCTGCGGAAAAATTCAATATCCGGCGCACGTGCTGAAGCAGGAGCTCTCTCCGGAAGAATGCTTCAAAGCGGTGGAAGAGTGCGGCGCGCCGATGGTGTCCATCCCGGGCGGCGAACCGCTGATGCACTCCCAGATCGATAAAATCGTTGAGGGCCTGGTGGCCCGCAAGAAGTACATCTATCTCTGCACCAACGCGCTGCTGCTGAAAGAAAAGCTGCACCTCTTCAAGCCAAGCAAATACCTGACATTTTCGGTTCACATTGATGGGCAAAAGGAACACCACGACTTTTCCGTTTGCCGAGAAGGCGGATTTGAGCTGGCCATCGAGGGAGTCCGCGAAGCGCTGAAGCAGGGCTTCCGCGTGACCACGAACACTACTTTATTCGACGGGGCCGACCCGAACAGCGTGCGCGCTTTCTTCGACGAAATGATGGCGTTGGGCGTCGAAGGCATGATGCTTTCGCCCGGCTATTCCTACGACAAAGCGCCCGACCAGAAGCACTTCCTGGGCCGCGCCAGAACGCGCCGCTTGTTTCGCGCGATCCTCTCCAACCGCAAGCCCACCTGGCGATTCAACCAGTCCATGCTTTTCCTGGAATTCTTGATGGGCAAGCGCGATTTCCGCTGCACCCCGTGGGGCATGCCGACTTATTCCATCTTTGGCTGGCAGAAGCCCTGCTACCTGCTACAGGATGGCTACGCGGAAACCTTCAACGAATTGATGACCACGACCGAATGGGATAACTTCGGCACCGAATCCGGGAATCCCAAGTGCGCCAACTGCATGGTCCACAGCGGTTATGAAGCCTCCGGGGTGGATTACACATTCGGCTCCCTGAAGGGCTTGTTCGCGGCAGCCAAGGCGACTCTCTTCACGAAGAACGAAGATGACGAAGCCTATCGCATGCTGAATGAACCGGTACGTCCGGTACATTCCTACAATCCCCTGGTGCAAATCGAAACACCCAGTAACAATCTTGAGGAAACCCGCGCATGACCGGCCCGAGGCACGCCGATCGTCCGGAACACACGCTGCACCCGGATCAACTGGAAGTCGCCCCAGGTTTTCAACACGAAGGCCTGCAAGGCTGGATTCCGGAACTTGCCAACGAGGACGATTTACGCGAAGCCCTGGAAAAAGCGTTCGACTATCGAGGTGATGTAACGATTACACGCAAGGATGGCTCAAAGCTCGAGGGCTATATCTTCGATCGCGTGACCGGCGCCACTCTTGGAAATTCCTTCGTGCGTCTTTTGCCAAAGGATTCCAATCAACGTACCAAAATTGCATATTCGGATATCGCCGCGCTGTCATTTAGCGGCCGTGACACCGCCGCCGGCAAGAGCTGGGAAGCCTGGGTAAAGAAGTATTGGGAAAAGAAGAGCACCGGCGATGGTCAGGCTAGCCTGCAGCCGGAGTCGCTGGAAGAGTAATTCTTCCCCGCCCGAGAGGCCCCAGGGACCGCCCAAAGGGCCTAAAATACGAAAAATCAGCGAGTTACAAAAAGGTGAGGGGAGGGGTGTGTCTAAATCCCCTCTGGACAATAAGCCCTTTCCTGTGATAGGCTTACGTATAGCGTTTGTTGCTCTTGTATTACCTTTTGACTCGTTCAGAGGGCTGCGACAACATATCGCAGCCTTTTTTTTGTCGGGCTGGAGGCCGTCTCGGAGCTTGGGAGACCAGACCCCGCGACCAAGAGAGGCAAAGCAATTTCAACATCGAGGTTGTGCAGTGAAGGAACAAGGAACAGTGAAGTGGTTCAATGCTTCG